>NZ_JBVIMH010000009.1:120760-222853 GCF_055579945.1 Kitasatospora sp. NPDC032150
GCACAACGAGGCAACGGGGTAATGCGGGCGCCCCCCCCCCCCCCCCTTCCCCCCCCCCCCCCCCCCCCCCCCCCCCCCCCACCCCGGCGTCGTCCTCCCGTGCCGCCGTTCACCGGCGCGGAAGCCGTACCGCGCTACCGGTGGAGCGGAGCGGCCCGGCCGGTGAGGACGGGTGGGCGCCGCGCGGCCTTGCTGGGGGCGACGGCGAAGGCGAGGGCGCTGGCGAAGACGTACGTGCCGAGGCCGACGGCGAGCGGGAAGATGAACTCCAGGGCGACCATGCCGCTGGCTGCGGAGCCCTCGCCCGGCTCGAGGTGCACCGAGACCGCCGCCATGCCGGTGTAGTGCATCGCGCAGACCGCCACGCCCATCACCGGGGCGGCGCCGGCCACGGCGAGCGTGCCCTGGATGTTCAGCGCGGCCCAGAGCGCGGCGGTGGCCGCGAGGACCGCGATGGCGACCGAGGCCCCGACCGTGACGGGGTTGTACGAGAGCGAGCCCGGCAGCCGCATCGCGGCCATGCCCAGGTAGTGCATCGCCGCGACCCCGAGCCCGGTGAACACGCCGCCCGCGAGCACGGCGCCGAACGGCCGCCTGCTGTAGCCGATGGTGAAGATGCCCGCACCGACCACCGCGACCGCCACGAGCAGGCTGAGCGCCGTCAGCGGTACGTCGTAGTGGATCTCGACGCCCGAGACGGTGAAGCCGAGCATGGCGATGAAGTGCATGCTCCAGATGCCGAGGCCCAGTGAGAACGAGGCGAACGTCAGCCAGTTGCGCTTGGTCCGGCCCGTGGTGATCAGGGCCCAGCGGGTGCTGCGCAGCGCCAGCAGGGAGCCGATACAGGCGACGGCGTACGAGACTGCCGGTGTCAGCCAGCCGTAGACCGCATGGTTGATGTGACCCAAGAGGACTCCCTGGATAGGGGGGGTTCATGCCGGTGCCGTTGTTTCTGACAGCGAGGCACAGTAGCCATGCCGCGAGATGTGGGCAAGACCCGCGGTTTCGGTGAACTCCCAGGTCAGCACGGGTACTTCACGATCAGCGCACGAGCGGCGCAGGAAGTTCCACCGGATTCCCAGGCTTGCTCCGTGAGATGGAGGCACCGGGGAGGAGACGTGTCGCGACGGCTGCCGTTCGCCGCGGCCTTCTTGATGACACGGGAGTTGGGGCTACGATCCGACTGTAGGAGAGCTGTCGGGGCGAGGGGTGAGTCATGGCCATCGAACTGCCTGGCGAGGTGGTCTCCTTACTGTCGTTCATCGGCATCAACTGGCCGACGGTGAACGAGGACAAGGTCCGTGAGTTCGCCTCGCACGTGCGGGAGTTCGCGGACAACATCGACTCGGCGCACCGGGATTCGACGGCGACGATCCAGCGGCTGGGCGAGGCGTACCAGGGGGCGTCGTACGAGGCGCTGCTGGCCAAATGGGGGCAGTTGTCCGGCAGTCACATGGACGAGCTGGTGCAGGCCTGTCACGTGGTGGCCACGGCGCTGGACGCGGCGGCCGAGGTGATCGTGGCGATGAAGGTCGAGACGATCGCCGAACTGGTGGTGATGGCCGCGGCGTTCGTGGCGGACCAGGCGGCTGCGGTGGCGACCTTCGGGCTGGCCGAGGCGGCGGTGGTCGCGATCGAGGCGGCCGCCCGGAAGCTGGTCAACTACCTGGAGCAGCAGCTGGAGCAGTACATCATCGGCCAGGTGATCGAGGCCGCCATCGATCCGCTGGTCGAGGTGGTGGGGCGGGCGGTCAGCGGGCTGGTGTTCCAGGCCGCCGAGTCGGCCCTGGGGGTCTCCGGCGGCGGCGCGGGCGGTTCGGGCTTCCGGATCGACCCGGCGGCGCTGGAGGAGCACGCGCGGATGATGCACGACCACGCGGAGACGGTGGCGGGGCACGCGCAGACGTTCCAGTCGCGGATCGCGGGAGTGAGCTTCGAGTGACCAACCAGGTGACCAAGGCCCTGGAGCACGGGGCGGAGAAGCTCGGCAAGACGCTGGCCGACGACGCCGGCAAGGCGGTCAAGGACTTCTACCGCTCGACCGGGGACAACCTGAAGAAGGTCGCCCACAACACCCGCGAGGCCGACGCCAAGCACGCCGGCGACCTGAAGCGGATGCTGGACGGCGAGCCGAAGAACCGGCCCCGCGCGCCTCATGAGCCCGCCGGGCCGAGCGGCTCACGCGGCGGTGGAGGCGGTGACGGCGGCGGACGCAAGAAGTACTTCGTCCATGACGACGGCAGGGTCCAGGAGATCCGGGGCGGCAAGCTGGTGGACCTGGACCCGAAGGACAAGTCCGGTGTCCACACCCTCCTCGACTCCTCGAGCGGGAAGGTCAAGGACCCGTCCGCGCAGGACATGGAGAAGAAGTACCACGCCCAGAAGAACCCGAAGAAGCCCGACGAGAAGGTGCACAGCGACAAGATCGACGACCCGACCGAACTCTCGCGGGCCGTGGAGGAGGCCCGGCGGGCCGAGTCCGACTACAAGGGCAAGAACTACGCGGCGCTCCGGTACAAGGACAAGGACGGCGAGTTCATCGTGGTGGGCCGGAGTGGTGACCTCCGCAGCCACTCCGAGCGGTCGATCGGAAAGCCCCTGCTCGGCGGCAAGGAGCAGAACGTCAAGGACCTCTACACGGAACGGGCGCCCTGTCAGAAGAACGCGAACTGCGAACGCTGGCTGGCCAGGCACTTCGAGCCGCACAACCCCGACCTCTCGGTCTCCCACGGCGTCGAGTACAACAACAGCATTCCCCAGAAGGACCGGGACTGGGCCCACAGGGCCTACGTCAAGCAGCTCAAGGACGACCACGACGCCGGCAACTACGGTGGCACGATGGGCAAGCACGACTTCGACGACCAGGGCGCGAAGGACAAGGCAGCCGCCGACGCCAGGCGGGCCGAGCGGCCCGCGAAGCGGGCCCGCAAGGGACAGTAGAGTCGACGCGGTGGATCGGGAGGAGTGACAGGTGCTGGTACAGGTCGACTGGCGGGCGATCGCGGAGGAGACGCCGGCGGGCGGTCTGCTCAGGCTGCGGCCGGACGCCGCCGCGCGGATCTTCCCGGACGAGGACGCCGCGCGCTTCGCCACCGAGTTCGGGATTCCGCACTCGGGCGGGCTCTTCCGGCTCCTCGCAGACCTGGCCGAAGGCGACCCGGCGTACCCGGA
Source organism: Kitasatospora sp. NPDC032150 (assembly GCF_055579945.1). NCBI lineage: Bacteria > Bacillati > Actinomycetota > Actinomycetes > Kitasatosporales > Streptomycetaceae > Kitasatospora > Kitasatospora sp. NPDC032150. The sequence goes on from NZ_JBVIMH010000009.1 coordinate 123,932, forward strand.
CTGGGCCCTCGTCGAGCCGCTCGCGCCCGGACCGGTCGACACCCCGCACGGGAAGCTCCGGCAACTGGGCGAGCTGTACAAGGGGTACGTCTTCGTCCGGCTCTCCGACGGCACGATCTGGGTGTCCGATCCGGACTCGGAGACCGAGTACGAGCTGATCCACCAGGACCTGTCCTCGCTGAGCTACCTGGTGTACAAGGTCGCCGTGGAGCGGCCGGGCCCCGAGGAGGACCCGGATCCCTACGACTGGGCGGACGTCGAGGAGATCATCCGTGAGGACACGACCGCCTGGGACCGCCTGCCGTTCGAGAGCGGAGCACACTTCTGGGAGATGTACCTGGAGGACTACCCGATGCTCTGACGCCCGCCCCGGGAAGGGCCCGCGCCGGTGCCCGCGGCCGAGCCCGGCCCTTCGCACGAGGTCCCGCGCCCGGCGCCGGAGGCCGGGACGTGCCGGAACCACCGGGTGACCGAGAGATGGGGTATTGGCAGATGAGTGATGACCTGTCGGCCGCGCTGCTGGCGCACTTCGGCGAGCGGGGGCTGCACAGCCTGCCGGTCGCCCCGGCCGGGCCGCTGCGCAGTCCCGGGCTGCCGCTCCAGGTGGGCCCGTACTTCCGCTCGGCCGAGCCTTCGGAGCCGCTCTCGCTGGGTGAGTACGCGGCCGAGCGGGGGCTGGACGCCGGCCCGATGGCGGGTCAGTTGCGGATCGGGACCGACCGCGGTGCGCAGTTCTACTTCGCCCCGGACCGCTCCGTCAGGGCCGTGGTGCTCGGCACCGATCTGCCGGAACTGGCCGTCAACAGCGGCGTGGAGGCCTTCGCGGCCGGCCTGCTGCTGCTGGACGGGCAGCTGCCCGCGGTGAGCGACACCCAGGACGAGGAGGCGGCGCTGGCCGCGTACCGACAGCTGCGGCAGGGGTTGCTCGATCTCGACCCGGCGGCCTTCGAGGACCGGGAGGGCTGGTGGCCGCGGGTGCTGGACGACCTGCGCCGCCCGTTGAACATCGACTCCTCGGCGGCCTTCGAGTACGTCGACGAGCACGGCGAGAAGAAGATCGTCACCGGCGGCAGCGGCATCGGGACGGCCCACCCGGAGGAGCTCGTGTGGCACCGACTGCGAGCGGCGGGGGTCGAGCCGGAGCAGGTCACCCAGGTCTACTGCGAGCTGGAGCCGTGCCTGATGCCGGGGCACTACTGCGCGCTGTGGCTGGCGGAGACCTTCCCGGACGCGCGGTTCACACACAGCTTCGACTACGGGCAGACGGCGGAGTCCCGGGAGGAAGGGATCAAGGCGCTGATGATCAGTCTGGCGGAGCGGCACGGCTAGCACGGCCGTCCGGCCGGGAGGGGAAGCGAGGACATGGCGGAGAACGGACGGTGGGTGCCCCCGCTGGCGGCGGGGCGCCGGGCGGCCGGCCTGGCGCTGCTCGGCTGGCTTGAGGACCCGCGGGCACCGCGCCTGTGCCGCGTCTCCGGGCCGCCCGGCGCGGGGAAGTCGCATCTGCTGGCCTGGCTGGTGGCCGGCTGCACCACGGCCGGGACGCCGGGCGGACAGCGGATCCACGCGGTACTGCCCGCCGCCGGGGCGACCGTACGCAGCGCGGTCTGGACGCTCGGGCAGCAGCTCGGCGTGGTCGCGCACGGCGTCCGGCCCCTGCTGGAGGTACTGGCCGCCGACGACCGGCACACCGTCATCTGCGTACCCGAGCTGGACTCGGCGGCCGAGCCGGGGCGGCTGGTGACCGAACTGCTCGATCCGGTGCTGGAGTTGGCGCACGTGCGGCTGGTGGTGGAGGCGGCCACCGGCGGTGAGGCGGCCGGCGCCTTCGCGACGGTGGCGGAGTCGGCGGTACTGGAACTGGACGATCCGCGGTGGACGGACCGGGCGCGGTTCGACGCCTGGTGCGCCGAGGCTGGCGCGGACGCCGGCGGCTACCCCCTGCCGGGGCCTGCGCTCGGGCTCGCGCGGCCGCCGGCCCCGGCCGGCGCGAAGGAGCTGATCGCCCGGGTGCCCCGGGACGCCGACGGCGCGCTCGACCTGCGGGCGGCCGACCCCGACCTGCTCTCGGACGTCTGGACGGCCGCCGCCCGCGCGGGTGACCTCGGGCCGCTGACGGCGGATCCGCTGCTGTACGCGCTGGCCCGGCCGACGGCGGTGACGGCCGCGACCGAGGGGCGGGGGGACGAGATCGCCCTGGCCTGGGACGCCGCCGGCCCCGCCGTGATCGACGAAGGCGACCCCGGGACCAGGGCCGCCGTCCTGCGCACCCGGCTGCTGGGCGTGGACGCCGCCGCCGCGGCCGCGCTGGCGCCGCTGTCCGGCGCCTGGGCCGGGCGGTGGGCCCGGTGGCGCCGCACCGAGGGCTGGCCGGGCCCCGCGGTCGCCATGGCGCCGGGCGCGGCGAGTTACGTCTCGCAGTTGCTGGTCGCCGATGCGGGCGGTTCGGTGCGCGGTTACGACGCCGCCACCGGACGGCGGTCCGGCTCGGTGGTGGTGCCCGATCCGAGGCCGCTGCGCGCGCTGGCGGTGACGGCCGGCGGCACCGTCGTGCTGCTCGACCCGTGGGGCGGCACGGAGCTGGTGGTGCCGACCGAACCGCGGCCGGGCCTGGAACCGCACGCGCTGACCGAGGCGGTCGATCAGATCTCCTCGATCGCCGACGAGTTGACCGCGGTGGCGGCGATCGGCCTGCTCCCGAAGGCCGCACCGGCCTTCGGGGACGCGGCCGGCGAGGTGCACTGGTACCAGGACGGCGAGGTCGTCAGCGAGCGGCTCCACCACGGTGCGGTCACGGCGCTGGCGGCCACCGCGGTGGGCGACCGGGGGCTGGCGGAGCCGGAGATCCCGCTGCTGGTGAGCGGCGGTCTGGATGGAGCCGTACGGCTCTGGGGCCCGTACTCCGCTCCGCTGGCCGAGCCCTGTGACCGGCGCGACTGCCCGGTCACGGCGGTGGCCGTCGGCTCGACGGCGGCGGGCCCGCTGGTGGGCGCGGCCTGGGCCGACGGGCTGGTCCGAGTGCGCGGCCTGGGCCCGGGCGGCGAGGTGCACGAGCTGCGGCTGGGTTCGGAGATCTGGTCGATGGCGCTGATCGGCACCCTGCTGGCGCTGGGGATGCCGGACGGCGTGGCCGCGGTCGACCTGCGCGCCCGGGCCTCCGCTGCTGGCGCGGGGAGCCGCTGACCGCGCGGCGGTGCGCCCGGGTGGCCGGGGCGCCCGGTGCGGCCGGTGGTTCGCGCCGTTATCAATTTTCGTTAGCGAGAGTAATGACGTAGTCTAAGGACATGCCCGAGATGTCCGAGGAGGACCTCGCAGCTGTCAGCCAGCTGAGGTCCTCCGCGATGCGCCTTGCCCGACGACTGCGACACCAGCGTGTCGAGGAGTCGCTGAGCCCCACCGAGATGGGGGTGCTCGGCACCCTGGGGCGGTGCGGCAAGGCCACGCCCGGTGAGCTGGCCCGCAAGGAGCACGTCCAGCCGCCGTCGATGACCCGGATCATCGCGATGCTGGAGGAGAAGGGGCTGGTCCGGCGCGAGCCGCACCCCGAGGACCGCAGGCAGGTGGTCGTCAGCAGCACCGAGCAGGCCGACGAGATCCTCGCCGAGAGCCGCCGCCGCCGCAACACCTGGCTGGCCGAACTGGCCCAGGGGCTCAGCGAGGAGGAGTGGGCGGTACTCAAGGAGGCCGCGCCGGTGCTCTACAAGCTGGCCCACCTCTGAGCAAGTAGGTCCACTACTAGGCAAGTCAGCCCACGACAGCCGCATCGACACATCGGGTCCGGAAGAAGGAGCACCGCATCACCGCAGGACCAGAACCTGACACCAGCCGCGCAGCGACCGCCCTGCAGATCGCCGCGCACCGAGGGGAGACCACCGTGACACCGCCGGCCGCCGCCAGCGCCGCCGCCATCCGAACCGACGACTCCACCACCGACCAGGCAGCCGCTGCTGCCACCGCCGAGAGCCCGGCGCCCGTGCCCGTGGGCCTGCCCGGCAGCGGCGACGACGACCCCGAGGAACGCACCGCGGCGGTGCCCACCGCCGCGCCGAGCCCCACCGGGGCGAGTTTCACCCGGCCCGGAGGGATGTTCTCCTCCCTGCGGATCCGCAACTACCGCTACTACTTCGCCGGCCAGGTGGTCTCCAACACCGGCACCTGGATGCAGCGCATCGCCCAGGACTGGCTGGTGCTGAGCCTGACCAACAGCCCGTTCGCGGTCGGGGTGACCACCGCGATGCAGTTCCTGCCGATGCTGCTGTTCGGCATCTACGGCGGCGTGCTCGCCGACCGGATGCCCAAGCGGCGCCTGCTGGTCGTGACCCAGGGCATGATGGGCCTGCTGGCCGCCGGCCTCGCCGTGATGACCGTCACCGGTGCCGTCACGGAGTACTACGTCTACGCCTTCGCGCTGCTGCTCGGCCTGGTGACCGTGGTGGACAACCCGACCAGGCAGGCCTTCGTGAGCGAGATGGTCGGCCCCAAGGACCTGGCCAACGCGGTCAGCCTGAACGCCGCCAACTTCCAGACCGCGCGGCTGGTCGGCCCGGCGGTGGCCGGTCTGCTGATCGCCGCCGTGGGCAGCGGCTGGGCCTTCGCGGTCAACGCGCTGTCCTTCGCCGCCGTGATCGGCGGTCTGCTGGCGATGCGCAGCAGCGAGCTGCGTCCGGTCGACCCGATCGCTCGTGAGAAGGGCCAACTCCGGGATGGGCTCCGGTATGTGAAGGAGCGTCCGGAACTGCTCTGGCCGATGGTGCTGGCCGGGTTCATCGGCACCTTCGGGTTCAACTTCGCGACCGTGCTGTCGGGTTTCGCGTACGACGTCTTCAGGGTCGGCGCGGGTGAGTACGGTCTGCTGAACACCGGGATGGCGGCCGGTTCGCTGGTCGGCGCGCTGCTTGCCGCGCGGCGCGGTGCGCCCCGGCTGCGGCGGCTGGTCGCGGCCGCGCTGGCCTTCGGCGCGCTGGAGGTACTGGCCGCCTTCGCGCCCGGGTACTGGACCTTCGCGGCGCTGCTGCCGCTGATCGGCGTCTTCGGCCTCACCTTCAACACCTCGGTGAACTCGATGCTCCAGCTCTCCACCGACCCCGAGATGCGGGGCCGGGTGATGGGCCTGCTGGTGCTGGTGTTCACCGGCGGCACGCCGATCGGCGCTCCGCTGGTGGGCTGGGTCACCGATGCGTACGGGCCCCGGCTGGGCCTGCTGGCCTGCGGTGTGGTGTCGGCCCTGGCCGCTGCCGCGGTCGGCCTGGTGCTGGCCCGGGTCGCCGACCTGCGGGTGCGGGTCGACCTGCACCCGGGCCGCGGTGGACGGGTCGTCGCCGTGGTGCCGCGCGCCATCCCCGAGCGGCGGCTGGTGGCCGCCTGCTGACGCACCGTCGGAGTCGGTGGCCCCTGCCGCCGGTCAGAGCCTGATCTCCAGGATCTGGCCGCGCCAGGGGCCGTTCGGCTGTTCCACCTCGAAGGCGTCGGTGGGCGTGAAGCCCAACTTCAGGTACTGACCGACCAGTCGGCGGTCCCCGCCGGCGTAGCAGTCCACCCGCACCAGGGCGATGCCCCGGCGGCGGGCCTCCTCCAGCGCGTCCGCCACCAGCGCAGCACCGATCCCCGAGCCCTTGCGGCCGCGGTCGGTGACCAGGTTGCGGATGTACAGCTCGCGCTCCTCGACCACGGTGGCGTAGTCGGTGGCCTGTTCGGAGAGCACGCAGGCGCCGACCATGGTGCCGTCCTCGGCCTCGGCGATCCGGAGCAGGAAGGTGTCGGCGTCGCCCGCGTAGGAGCGCACGCGCTCGACCGCGGCGGGACGGCTGGACCACGGCTGGTCGCCCCACTGCCCGGTCCGGCCGAGCGAGGCCAGCCAGGCCACCGCGCCGTCGAGCAGCCCGAGGACGCCGATCAGGTCGTCGGGGCCGCCGGTACGAATCCTCATGGACACGGTTCTACCGGTTCAAGGCCGTTCAGCGGAAGGGTTTTGCGACCGGCGCCGCGGAGCGGGGGTGTCGGCGCGGGGAGCGCGGGTCCAGCGGGGAGGATGGGGCCATGAGGCTCTTTGTGGCGGTGGATCCGCCTGCGACGGCGATGCAGGAACTTGTTGACGCCGTGGCGCCGTTGCGGGAGATGCCGGGCGCCGAGCGGTTGCGCTGGACGGGCGTGGAGGGCTGGCACCTCACCCTGGCCTTCCTCGGCGAGGTTCCGGTGACGGAGGTCGAGCGGCTGGAGGAGGTGCTCGCGGGCGCGGCGGCCGTGAACGGCGCGCACCGGCTGCGGCTCGCCGGTGGCGGACACTTCGGCGACCGGGTGCTGTGGGTCGGGGTGGACGGCGAGACCTGGGCGCTGCGGCGGCTCGCGGACTCCGTCCGGGAGGGGATCAAGGAGCTCGGATTCGAGGCCGACGAGCGGGGCTTCCACCCGCATCTGACGCTGGCCCGGGCCGGCTCCGGCCACGGGCACAGCCGGGCGGTCCGGCGGTCCGCGCCCGGGGAGCTGCAGGGCATGGCGGCAGCGCTGGAGGGGTTCCGGGGGAGCGAGTGGGAGGCCGCCGAGCTGCGACTGATGCGCAGTACCATCGGCTACGGGCCGGCCAGGTACGAGCAGCTGCGGGCCTGGCCGCTCGCACGCTGGGAGGCCTCCTCGTAGGTCCCTCCGGGCCGGCCCCGGGCCTTGCCCGTCACGGCGCCCCCCGGAGGAGGTTCCCGAAGGACAAGCCGCACGGTCTCGGCCGTGGTGGAACGTCCGCCCGTCGGCGCCGCCGGAGACCGACCGGACCTCGTGGATCCGCGGTCTTGGTCCGTGGCTCGAGGGACTTGATGCTGCCGGGTGCCTATGACGCCCCCGCCCCGATCGACGGCCCGGTGCGCAGCTCGACGAACTGCGGCTCGGCGTCGCCGAGTTCGAGCAGGACGAGTTCGTTGCGGCCGGTCCGCAGCAGCGGCTGGGGGCAGAACAGGGTCTGCTGCGGCCCGGTGGCGTCGTAGCGGCCGAGCAGGAAGCCGTTGACCCAGAGGTAGCCGCGCCGTCCACCGGTCACGGCCAGATAGGTGTCACCGGTCGCGTCCAGGGCCAGTACGCCCCGGGCGAGTTGGAGACCCCCGTCCCCGGTGACGAGTTCGGGTAGCGGTGCGTCCAGGTCGAAGACCTCGGCCCGGCAGCCGTGCAGGTACTGCCGTTCGTGCCGTACCCCGCCGGTGATGCCCTTGGGCTCCCCGCCGTGCGGGCCGTAGTTGACCCGGCCGAGCGAGTCCACCAGCAGTTCGACCAGCGCCCCGCCCGCCACCTCCACCGGCTCTCCGGCCACTGAGCGGGCCAGCTCGGCGACCCGCTCCCCGTCCACCAGCAGCACCGCCCGGTCGTGCAGCCCCTCGACCGTCAGTGGGAGGCAGGGCCGCCGCTCGGGCACCCGGAAGGTGTACCTGACCAGCCCGTGCTCGATCCCCAGTTCCTCGAAGGACGGCGGGACGGCGGACTCCACCGGCGCTCCGAACGGGACCGGCGCCCGCTCGGTCAGTTCGACCGCCGCGGGGCCCAGCAGTCCGGGCAGCTCGGGCAGCCGCGGAGTGATCCCGGAACGGAACCGGGCCTGTTCGGGATGGAGCGCCGCGAACTCGGCCAGCACCGAGCGGAACAGCTCGTACTTGGCGGTCGGCGCCCCGCGTTCGTCCAGCGGTGCGTCGTAGTCGTACGAGGTGGTGACCGGTCGGTACGGCGAGTGCGTCCAGTCGGTGGAGTTGAACGGCGGGTCGGCGTGGTTGGCCCCGGCGCCGGTGCCGAAGTTGGTGCCGCCGTGCGCCATGTAGAGGTTGACCGAGGCGCCCGCGGCGAGGATGCGCCGCAGCGTTTCTGCGGCGTCGGCGGCGTCCCTGGTGTGGTGCGGCTTGCCCCAGTGGTCGAACCAGCCGTTCCAGTACTCCATGCAGAACGGCGGGTCCTGCGGCCGGTGCCGGCGCAGTACCTCGAAGGCCGCCTCGGGTGCGGAGCCGAAGTTCACGGTGGCGAGCACCCCGGGCAGGGTGCCCCCGGTGAGCATGTGGTCCTCGGGGCCGTCCGAGGTGAACAGCGGCACGGTGACCCCCCGCCGCCGCAGCCCGTCGGCCAGGTGCTGCAGGTAGCCGGCGTCGCTGCCGTAGGAGCCGTACTCGTTCTCCACCTGCACCATGAGCACATTGCCGCCCGCGTCCACCTGCCGCGCCGCCACCGCGGGCAACACGGCGTCGAAGTAGCGGTCCACGGCGGCGAGATAGGCCGGGTCGCTGGTCCTGGCCCGCCGTCCGACCCGGGAGGTGAGCCAGCCGGGCAGGCCGCCGTTGTCCCACTCGGCGCAGATGTACGGCCCGGGCCGGACGATCGCCCAGAGCCCCTGCCGGTCAGCCTCGTCCAGGAAGCCGGCCAGCTCGGCCAGCCGCCGGAACTCGCCGGGCCTGGGCTCGTGCAGGTTCCACGGGACGTACGTCTCGACCGTGTTGAGCCCCATCGCACGCAGTGCCGCCAGCCGCTGGGGCCACTGCTCGGGGCGGGTGCGGAAGTAGTGCAGGGCGCCGGAGAGGATCCGCAGCGGGCGGCCGCCGAGCCGGAAGCCCTCGGAGTCGTAGGTGAGCATGCGCCCAGCCTGCGGGAGCGGCGGGCCGGACGCCACGGGCCCGGCCGCGGGGCGTGTCGGACCGCCGGGCCGCGGTGCGCGGTGCGGGGGAGTGCCGAGGTCCGCGCGGCCACCCGGTAACCTCGGTGGACGTGGACCCCAAGACTCGTATGCGGATCGTGTCCGGCGCGCTCGTACTGCTGCTGGCAGTGGTGCTGATCAGCTCACTCGCCAAGTGATCACAGCGGTTCCCGCGGGGCGGCCGGGCCCGTTCCCGGTACCCGGGCCGCCCCTGCCCGGTTCCGGCTACAGGTTGTCCACCACGTAGTCGATGCAGGCGGTGAGGGCCTGGACGTCGGCGGGGTCGATGGCGGGGAACATCGCGATGCGCAGCTGGTTGCGGCCCAGCTTGCGGTACGGCTCGGTGTCCACGATGCCGTTGGCGCGCAGTGCCTTGGCGATCGCCGCGGCGTCGATCGACTCGTCGAAGTCGATGGTGCCGACCACCTGCGAGCGCTCCTCGGGCCTGGCCACGAAGGGTTGCGCGAAGGAGGACCGCTCGGCCCAGCCGTACAGGATCGAGGAGGACTCGGCGGTCCGCTTGACCGCCCAGTCCAGTCCGCCCTGGCCGTTCAGCCAGTCCAGCTGCTCGGCCAGCAGGAAGAGGGTGGAGATCGACGGGGTGTTGTAGGTCTGGTCCTTCGAGGAGTTGTCGATCGCGGTCGGCAGGTCGAAGAACGGCGGGACGTACCGGCCGGAGGCGGCGATCTCGGCGGCGCGCTCCAGCGCGGCCGGGGAGAAGGTGGCCAGCCAGAGCCCGCCCTCGGAGGCGAAGGACTTCTGCGGCGCGAAGTAGTAGACGTCGGTCTCGGTGATGTCGACCGGCAGGCCACCGGCGCCCGAGGTGGCGTCCACCAGGACCAGCGAGCCCTCGTCCGCGCCCGCCGGGCGTCGGATCGGCATGGCGACACCGGTCGAGGTCTCGTTGTGGGTGAGCGCGTAGACGTCCACGCCCGCCTCGGCGGACGGCAGCGGGTGGGTGCCCGGCTCGGTCTTGATCACCGACGGCTCGGCCAGCCACGGCGCGGCCTTCACCGAAGCGGCGAACTTGGACGAGAACTCACCGAAGTTGAGGTGCTGGGACTTCTCGCGCACCAGCCCGAAGGCCGCGACGTCCCAGAACGCGGTGGAGCCGCCGTTGCCGAGCACGACCTGGTACCCCTCGGGGAGGGAGAACAGGCTGCTCACGCCCTCGCGGACGCGCTTGACCAGGTTCTTGACCGGGGCCTGGCGGTGCGAGGTGCCCAGCAGCGAGGTCCCGGTGGCGGCGAGGGCACTCAGGGCCTCGGGACGCACCTTGGACGGGCCGCAGCCGAAGCGGCCGTCAGCGGGCAGATTGTCGGTGGGGATCTGGATCTGAGCCACGGGCGCAGCCTAGTGCCCCGGGTCGCGCGCGCGGGAGCTTCGTCCGCCCGCTGAGATGTGATCTTTTCCCAAGCGGGCGGGCCGGGAAGGTACTTCCCGGCCCGCCCGAAAGAGTGATACGGCGTCAGGGCGCCGGCCGCTCTCAGTGGGAGATCGCGTCCCAGCCCTCGACCTCCTGCGGGCTGCGCGGGCCGGGGCCCACATAGCGCGCGGAGGGGCGTACGAGGCGTCCGGTGCGCTTCTGCTCCAGGATGTGCGCCGACCAGCCGGCGGTACGGGCACAGGTGAACATCGAGGTGAACATGTGCGCCGGGACCTCGGCGAAGTCCAGCATGATCGCGGCCCAGAACTCGACGTTGGTGGCCAGCACGCGGTCGGGGCGACGGTTGTGCAGCTCCTCCAGCGCGGCCTTCTCCAGGGCCTCGGCGATCTCGAAGCGCGGCGCGCCGAGCTCCTCGGCGGTACGGCGCAGCACCCGGGCACGCGGGTCCTCGGCGCGGTAGACGCGGTGGCCGAAGCCCATCAGGCGCTCGCCCTTGTCGAGGGCCTTCTTCACGTAGCCGACGGCGTCGCCGGTGCGCTCGATCTCCTCGATCATGTGCAGCACGCGGGAGGGCGCGCCGCCGTGCAGCGGTCCGGACATCGCGCCGACGGCGCCCGACAGGGCCGCCGCCACATCCGCGCCGGTCGAGGCGATGACCCGGGCGGTGAAGGTGGAGGCGTTCATGCCGTGCTCGGCGGCCGAGGTCCAGTACGCGTCGACGGCCTTGACGTGCTTGGGGTCCGGCTCGCCCCGCCAGCGGATCATGAACCGCTCGACCACGGTCTCGGCCTTGTCGATCTCGCGCTGCGGGACCATCGGCAGGCCCTGGCCGCGCGCGGACTGCGCGACGTACGAGAGCGCCATGACCGCGGCGCGGGCGAGGTCGTCGCGGGCCTGCTCGGCGGAGATGTCCAGCAGCGGCTTGAGGCCCCACACCGGCGCGAGCATGGCGAGGGCGGACTGCACGTCGACCCGGATGTCACCGGAGTGCACCGGGATCGGGAACGGCTCGGCCGCGGGCAGGCCCGGGTTGAACTTGCCGTCCACCAGCAGGCCCCAGACGTGACCGAAGGAGACATGACCGACCAGGTCGTCGATGTCCACGCCTCGGTAGCGCAGCGCGCCGCCTTCACGGTCGGGCTCGGCGATCTCGCTCTCGAAGGCGACTACTCCCTCAAGCCCGGGTACGAAATCGGACATCAGCGGCTCCTTCAGTGATCCGGTCCGGCGGGCGCCATGGTGGGGCGGCCCCGTCGGGTGACCGATGGTGGTTGGCACTCGGTGCCAGCGTGGCAGGCACGGAGTGCATTGCGCCATACACCACCATGGTGATGTTTCCCCTTGCGTCACATCCAATCCGGTGCCGAGGCCCGGGTTGGGGGTGGATATCCCTGATAAAACCCGACAATTCCGGACATAATCCTTGGCTGGCGGGCGGTGGCGCGTCGGCGAGTCACGGCATCTCCCGCTCAGGTTTCCCGGGACGTAGCGGTACCCGACGCTTGTCGTACGGGATGATGTTGGCGTGCCTACCGCGGAACGCCACCCGACACCCCTGACCACGCCGACCGAGGACCGGCCGGGTCCGGACCTGACCGTGATGCGCAAGCATTACCAGCACGAGGGCCTGGTCGAGGAGCAGCTCGCGGCCGACCCGGTCGCCCAGTTCACCCGCTGGTTCCACGAGGCCGACGAGGCCGGCGTGGTCGAGCCGAACGCCATGGTGCTCTCCACCGCCGACGCCGAGGGCCGGCCGAGCTCGCGCACCGTCCTGCTGAAGGGCTACGACCGGCGCGGTTTCGTCTTCTACACCAACTACGGCTCGCAGAAGGGGAGTGAACTGTCCGTCAATCCCCATGCGGCACTGCTTTTCCCGTGGATCGCGATCGCCCGCCAGGTGCTGATCACCGGCCGGGTGGAGAAGGTCGGCCGGGACGAGACGGCGGCCTACTTCCGTACCAGGCCGCACGGTTCGCAGCTCGGGGCCTGGGCGAGCGAGCAGTCCAGCCCGGTGAGCAGCCGGGAGGTGCTGGAGCAGCGCTACGCCGAGCTCGAGCGCCGCTACCCGGAGGGCGAGGGTGTGCCGGTGCCGCCGTTCTGGGGCGGGTACCGGGTGGTCCCCGAGCGGGTGGAGTTCTGGCAGGGCCGGGAGAACCGGTTGCACGACCGGCTGCGCTATGTCGCCGAGGGCGGTGGCTGGCGGGTCGAGCGGCTCTGCCCGTAGCGGATCGCGGGGCGCCGGATCGCGCGGCCGGTCTACGCTGGTTGCAGTAGTCGGCGCTCCGCCGAAGCGACGGATTCAGTCGCACGAACGGGTGTTTCTCCCGGTTCCCCCCATAGGCTCCTGGTTCGGCGGCCCGGACTGCGGCTGTAGCTGATGCCATCAGTCGCAGTAACGCGATTCGCTCAACATGCTGAACCAACTCACTCGGACGGGTTAATAACGGGGAAACCGCAGTCACCTCTCGGGATACTCGCCGTTGGGTGGACCAGGGCGAGGGGAGGTCTTGTGTTTGACCCAATCCCTCACCGTTCCACTCGCAGAAACGAGACATCTCATGGTCGCCGCACTCGTCACCGGACCAGCTGATCGCGAAGCCGTCGAGGAGCCAGCCCCACGGGCCTCGCTCGCCTCACTCGCCGCTCTGGGCACCGATACCCTCACCGCCGACCTGCACCGGGTGCTGCCGGGCGCGGATTCCGGCCGGCTCGCCGTGGCGGCCTTCAACTCCTCTATCTGACGGGCTGATACGGCCGGCAGACGCTGATGTCCCCCTTGACGGTCCCGTTCTCGCAGTTCGTCCTCAAAGTGCACAGCAGGTGCGATCTCGCCTGTGACCACTGCTACGTGTACGAGCACGCCGACACCAGCTGGCGCGGCAAGCCCCGCGCGGTCTCCGAGCGAGTGCTGGTCGCGGCGGCCGAGCGGATCGCCGAACACGCCAGGGCGCACCGTCTGCCGGCTGTCCACGTGGTGCTCCACGGCGGTGAGCCCCTGCTGGCGGGCCCCGTACTGCTGCGCCGGGCCGCCGAGGAACTCCGCCGGGCCCTCCCGGCCGGATGCGCCCTGGACCTGCGGATCCACACCAACGGCGTGCTGCTCAGCCGGGCCTTCTGTGACCTCTTCGCCGAGTTGGAGATCAAGATCGGGATCTCGCTCGACGGCGACCGCGAGGCCAACGACCGGCACCGCCGCTTCGCCGACGGGCGCAGCAGCCACGCCAAGGTGCTGGCCGCGATCGGGCTGCTGCGGCTCCCCGAGTACCGGCACCTGTACGCCGGGCTGCTCTGCACCATCGACGTGGAGAACGATCCGGTCGCCGTCTACGACGCGCTGGTCGCCCTCGAACCGCCCCGGATCGACTTCCTGCTCCCGCACGCCACCTGGGACCAGCCGCCGAAGCGGCCGGACGGCGCGGGCCAGACGCCCTACGCGGATTGGCTGATGGCCGTCTACGACCGCTGGACGAGTCAGGGCCGTCCGGTGCCCGTCCGCACCTTCGACTCCGTGCACCGTACCCTGCGCGGGCAGTCCAGCCTCACCGAGTCGCTCGGGCTCGACCCGGCCGACCTGGTGGTGATCGAGACCGACGGCACCCTGGAGCAGGCGGACAGCCTGAAGACCGCCTACGACGGCGCCCCGGCCACCGGATTCGACCTCTTCGAGCACAGCCTGGACGAGGTGGCCGCCCACCCGCGGATGGTGGAACGGCAGTCGGGGCTGGCCGGGTTGTGCGAGGAGTGCCGCTCCTGTCCCGTCGTCCGCTCCTGCGGCGGTGGCCTGTACGCCCACCGCTACCGCGGTGGACGGGACTTCGACAATCCCTCCGTCTTCTGCGGGGACCTGATGAGACTGATCACCACCATCCGGGACCGGGTGGTCACCCGCGCCGCCGTCCCCGCCCAGGTCGCACCGGTCGAACCCGCGCTCACCGAGCGCCAGTTGGACGAACTCGCCCGGGGGCACGGCAGCGCGCCGACCGTGGCGGCGCTGGCCGCGGCCCAGCTCGGCGTCACCCGGCGGCTGCTGGCGGCACTGGCCGGCGAGCCGGCCGAACCCTGGTCGCTGCTCACCGAGCTGGACGCCAGCGCGCCCGAGGCGCTGGACGCGGTGCTCGCCCACCCCTATGTCCGGGCTTGGGCGGTGCGCTGCCTGAGCGGCGGGCCGGGCGCCGATCTCGGCACGCTGGCCGAGGTCGCCGCGGCGGCCGCGCTGCGGGCCGGTCTGGACTTCGAGTTGCCGGTGCCGGTGCGGGGCGGCGCTGTCCACCTGCCGACGCTGGGCCGGGTGCTCACCGTCGGCGCGGGCCAGGCCGAACTGCACGGCAACGCCGACGGGTTCACCGTGCGCGGGGTCAGGGTCGGCTGGGACACGGCGAGCGGCGAGCAGTGGCAGCCGGTCCGGCGGCTCGCACTGGCGGGCGGCTGGACGGTCGCACTGGAGGACACCGACCCGCAGCGCGACTGTCACCAGTGGCCGGTCGAGGACCGCCTGGGCGAGGACGAACTGCAGAACTGGGCAGGCGCGTTGCGCGAGGCCTGGGAGCTGATCCTGCGAGACCTGCCCGGCCACGCGGCCGGAGTCCGGGTCGGGCTCGGCACCGTCACCCCGCTCCGTCCGGGGCCGGCCGGGCGGGACGTCAGTGCGGCGGCCCGGCAGGCGTTCGGCACCGTCGGCATCGCCAGGCCCGCCACCGCGCCCACCCTGGCACTGCTGATCACGCATGAGTTCCAGCACGTCAAGCTGGGTGCGGTACTGGACTTCCACGACCTGTACGACCCGGAGGACCAAAGCCGCTACTACGCGCCCTGGCGGCCGGACCCGCGCCCGCTGGAGGGGCTGCTGCAGGGCACGTACGCGCACCTGGCCGTCTCCGAGTACTGGGCGAGCAGGGTCCGGGCCTACGACGGGCTGCCGGGCGAACTGGCCGACCACGCGCGGGTGGAGCTGGCGACCTGGCGGGCGCACACCGCGCAGGCCCTGGACACGCTGGCCGGCTCCGGCGCGCTGACGGCGCTCGGGGCGCGCTTCGTCGAGGGAATGCGCGCCGGGCTCGAACCCTGGCTGCGACTGCCGCTCCCGGCGGAGTCCGAGAGCGCCGCGCGCCGGGCGGCCGAGCGCAACCTCGCCGAGTGGCGGGCCCGCGCCGCGCTGACCGGCTCCTGAGCCAGGGACGCCAGGGAGGGGCGGCGATGTACGGCGTGGACCGGCTGGCGGAGGACCTGACCAGGCTGGGCGTGGAGCGGGGCGAGACGCTGCTGGTGCAGTCCTCGCTCCGCTCGATCGGCCCGATGGCGGACGGCCCCGGCACCCTGCTGGAGGCGCTGCGGCGGGTGCTGGGCCCCGAGGGCACCCTGGTGGTCTACACGGCGACCCCGGAGAACTCCAACACCTCCCGGCTGGCGCTGGCCCCCACCGACGGGATGACCCCCGAGCAGCGCCGGGCGTACTGGGATGCCAAACCCCCGTTCGACCGCGCCAGGACGCCGACATCGAAGATTCTCGGCCACTTTTCCGAGCTGGTCAGACGCCATCCGGATGCGGTGCGCAGCAGCCATCCGCAGACCTCCTTCGCCGCGCTCGGCCGCCAGGCACTGGAGTTGACGAGACGTCACCGCTGGGCCGGCCACCTGGGGCAGCACTCGCCGGTGCAGAAGCTGTACGACCGGGGGGCCCGCGCCCTGCTGATCGGCGTCCCCGTCTGGTGCTGCACCGCCTTCCATCTCGCCGAGTACCTGCAGGACGACCCGCCGATGCAGCGCTACGGCTGCGTGATCACCGACCCCGGGGGGCGGCGGCGCTGGGTGCACTTCGAGGCCGTCCACCTGCGGGACGAGCACTTCGAACCGATGGCCTCCGCCCTGGAGACGGGTATGCCGAGCCTGCTCTCGGGTACTCTCGGTGATGCGAACTGCCACCTGCTCCGGATCGCCGAGGGAGTGGACGTGGCGGACAAGTTCCTCCGAGACAACCGCAGTTGAATCTCCGCAGTCCAGTCGCCCTGATTGACGGGGGCACGGGCAGTCGACGGGTGTCGCCCTATTCCCTACGGGAAGCCCAGGTTCCTAGACTGACAACCCCTCTGTGGGGGAACGACGTAACTGGGAACCGGACGTAGTACCGACTACGTCCGGTGCGGTACACCACCATCACACACCGGACGGTCTCGGGGGAGGCGCGTGTGTACGACGACCCTGGGGGTTGGGACGAGGACACGGCACGGCCGTACTTCTTCCTCAGCTACGCGCACACTCCGCGTGCGGGTACCAGGGGAGCGGGAGACCCCAACCACTGGGTGAGCAAGCTGTACGAGGACCTCTGCGAGGCCGTGCTCCAGCTCACCGATCTGCCGGAGGGCGCACCGGTCGGATTCATGGACCAGTCCATGCACCAGGGGACGCTGTGGGCGAAACGGCTCTCCCAGGAGCTGGCCACCTGCCGGGTCTTCGTCCCGCTCTACTCCCCGCGCTACTTCAACAGCCTGGCCTGCGGCCAGGAGTGGTACTCCTTCACCCAGCGCCCGGTCTACCCGGAGCGCTCCACCTCGGAGCGGACCAGCGGAATCGTTCCGGTGCTCTGGGTCGCCATGGGGAACTACCAGCTGCCCGAGGTGGCCAGCCAGCTCCAGTTCAACCACAGCAGTTTCGGCCCGGACTACGCCGCCGAGGGGCTGTACGCGCTGATGAAGCTGAGCTACTTCCGCGCCTCGTACGAGCTGGCCGTGCACCGGCTGGCCAAGCGGATCGTGGACGTCGCCGAGGAGACGGTCATCCCGGTCGGGCGGCCGCTGGACTTCCAGTCGCAGCCCAGTGCCTTCAAGGCGCTCGCGCCCACCAAGCAGCTGCGGATCTCGGTGTTCTCCTACCGCCAGTCGGAGCTGCCCCAGGGGCGGAACCCCGACTACTACGGGCCGCGCCGGATCGACTGGCACCCCTACCAGCCGCAGTCCGCACGGCCGTTGGCCGAGCACGCGATGCGGCTGGCCAAGCAGCTGGGCTTCCACCCCAGCATCCACGAGTTCGACCAGGAGGTCGAGGAGATCCTCTCCAACCGGGAGCCCGCCGCACCCGGACTCGTGCTGCTGGACCGCTGGGCGCTGCGGGACGAGGAGCGGCGGGAAATGGTCGCCCGCTTCGACCGCAGCAATCCGCCGTGGGTGAGCGTGCTCGAACCGTGGAACACCTCTGACGCGGACTGCGTCGAGCACGATCAGCCGCTGTCCGAACTGAGTGCGAAGACACTGAAGTTGAAACGACGCGAAGCCAAACCGAGTTTCCAGGAGGACGCCGCGGGACTGGCCACGCTGGAGGACTTCGAGGACGCGCTGCCCCGGGCCGCGATGCGGGCCAAGTACGCCTTCGAGGACCGTTCCAGAAGCGGCCAGGCGAGGTCGGGCGCACCCAAGCCCAGCCTGCGGGAGGCCTTCGGCGGGGAGCCCAGGCCGTGGCGGCCCGGGACGGGGCGCAGCGAGCCGGGCGGTCAGGAGGCGGCCCGTTACGAGGACGGTCCACAGTCGGGGGCCGGTCCAGGGGGAGGAGAGGAATGACCGAGAACCCGACCAGGAACCTCAAGCGGCACGCCCCGGGGGCCTTGGCACCCGCACCCGAGTCACAGGCGAACGAGGACCGGCAGGGCCGGATCGTCACCTTCTACTCGTACAAGGGCGGCACCGGGCGCACCATGGCGCTGGCCAACACGGCCTGGATCCTGGCCGCCAACGGTTTCCGGGTGCTCACCGTCGACTGGGACCTGGAGGCGCCCGGCCTGGCCCGGTTCTTCCACCCGTTCCTCGACCCGGTCGCGCTGGCCGGGACGACCGGGATGATGGACCTGATCACCGAGTACCGGGAGGAGGCGCTGCGCGAGGTCGACCACGTCCCCGGCTGGCACGAGGACTTCGCCCGGGTCCACCCGCACGCCCTCTCGCTCTCCTGGCCGGGCTTCCCGCCCGGCGGCAGCCTGGACTTCCTCTCGGCCGGCCAGCAGAACCGGGACTACTCCGAGTCGGTGGGCCGGCTCGACTGGGACCTGTTCTACGAGCGGTTCGACGGCGGGCTGTTCTTCGACGCGCTGCGCCGGGACATGAGCCGCCGCTACGACTACGTGCTGATCGACAGCCGTACCGGCCTCTCCGACATCGCCGAGATCTGCACCGTGCAGATGCCCGACGACCTGGTGGTCTGCTTCACCCTCAGCGACCAGTCGATCGACGGCGCTTCCAAGATCGCCCAGCACATCAACGACCGGTACCGGGAGCGCGGCATCCGGATCCTGCCGGTGCCGATGCGCATCGACGAGGGCGAGAAGGAGAAGGCCGACGCCGGGCGGGCGCTGGCCAGGCTGCGCTTCGCCGGCCTGCCCGAGGGCCTGGCGGACGAGGAACTCGCCCAGTACTGGGGCTCGGTGGAGGTGCCGTACCGGCCGTTCTACGCCTACGAGGAGATCCTGGCCACCTTCGGGGACCAGGTGGGGACGCCCACCTCGATGCTGGCCGCCTGCGAGCGGATCACCTCGGTGATCACCAGGGGCCGGGTCACCGGGCTGCCTCCGGTGGACGAGGAGGTCCGGCTGCGATTCGTGGACGCCTACACCCGGCGCCGGCCGACCGTCCCGGCCGACCTGTACCTCAGCTACGTGCCCGAGGACCGGATGTGGGCGGACTGGATCGCCGCCGTCCTGGAGAACGCCGGATTCCGGGTGGTGCCGAGGGACCTGGGCGCCGGCGCGGACTCGCGCGCGGAGACCGAGCGGGGCATCGACGCCGCGTTCCGGACGGTCGCGGTGTTCTCGGCCGCCTATCTGCGCTCGCCGCAGGCCCGGGCGCTGTGGGACTCGATGGCCGGCTTCGACCCGGCGGGCACCCGCCGCCAGCTGGTCCCGGTCCGGGTCAGCGACGTCCGCCTCGCCGCGCCGTTCAACAGCCGTAACCCGGTCGACCTGGTCGGCCGCGACGAGGACCAGGCCGCCGCGATCCTGCTGCGCGCGCTGGGCCGGGAGAACGCGGGCGGCGGCGAGGGCAACGGCGGGGCCGTGCCGCGCTTCCCCGGCACCAAGCCCTCGTACTGGTCGGTGCCGCAGCGCAACCCCTCCTTCACCGGGCGCGCCAAGGTCCTGGACGAGCTGCGCGACCAGCTGGTCGGCGGGCCCACGGCGGTGCTGCCCACCCCGCAGACGCTGTACGGGCTCGGCGGCGTCGGCAAGACCCAGCTGGCGCTGGAGTACGCCCATCGGTACATGTCGCACTACGACCTGGTCTGGTGGATCGACGCCGAGCAGACCGAACTGGTCCCCGCCACCCTCGCCGACCTCGCCAACCGGCTGGGCCTGCGGGTGGGCGACAGCGTCAACGAGGCCGCCGAGGCTGCCCGGGAAGCGCTGCGCCGGGGCACCCCGACCTCCCGCTGGCTGCTGATCTTCGACAACGCCGACGAGCCCTCGGAGATCCGCAGGTACTTCCCGGGCGGCTCCGGGCACATCCTGGTGACTTCGCGGAACCAGGCCTGGTCCGGGCAGGCCGGGGTGCTCGGGGTCGACGTCTTCACCCGCGGCGAGAGCATCGAGCACCTGACCCGCCGCACCCGCGGGCTCTCCCGGCAGGACGCCGACCGGGTGGCCGACGCGGTCGGCGACCTGCCGCTGGCCGTCGAGGTGGCGGCCGCCTGGCTGGACACCACCCGCACCCCGGTGGACACCTATGTCGCCCAGCTGCACGCGGAGGCGACCAAGGCGCTCGCGGTCGGCAGGCCCGCCGACTACCCCAGCCAGGTCGGCGCCACCTGGAACGTCTCCATCGCCCGGCTGCGCGAGCAGTCCCCGGCCGCCGTGAGGCTGTTGCAGCTCTGTGCGTTCTTCGCGCCGGAGCCGATCTCGATGGACCTGTTCTACAGCGACCAGATGATCCGTGCCCTGGTCCGCTACGACGAGGACCTCAGCGACACCTTCATGCTCGGCAAGGTGATCCAGGCGGTCGGCCGGTACGCGCTGGCCAAGGTGGACGCGGCCAGCAACAGCTTCCAGGTGCACCGCCTGGTGCAGGCCGTGGTCCGCGCCGAGATGAACGAGGACGACCGGGTGAACGCGATGCACGAGGTGCACCGCATCCTGGTCGGCGCCCGTCCGGTGCTCGGCGACACCGACAACCCGGCCAACTGGCCGCGCTTCGAGAGGATCTGGCCGCACCTCGCGCCCTCCCGGGCCCAGGACTGCGACGAGCGCGAGACCCGCGAACTGCTGATCGACCGCGTCCGCTACCTCTGGAAGCGCACCGACCTCGACCGGGCCCGGGCACTGGCCGAGCAGCTGGACGCCACCTGGGTCGAGCGACTGGGCGGCGAGCGGGACGACATCGAGCGCCGCAACCTGCGCCGGCAGATCCTCAGCCTCAACTTCCAGCTCGCCAACGTGGTCCGCTCGCAGGGCAACTACGCCGACGCGCTGGAGCTCGACGAGGTCACCCTGGCCGGGCAGAAGGAGCTGCTGGGCGAGCACAACCCGTACACCCTGATGACCGCGGGTTCGCTCGGCGCCGACCTGCGGGCACTGGGCCGGTTCCAGGACGCGCTCGACCTCGACCTCGAAACCTACAGCCAGTTCCGGGAGTTGTTCGGCGACGAGAACGCCCGCACCCTCTCGATCGCCAACAACCTGGCGATCGACTACCGCCTGGTCGGCGACAGCGAGGCCGCTCGTGACCTCGACCAGGAGACCTTCGACCGGCGGCTCGCCGTGCTCGGCCCCAGGCACCCGTACACCCTCTCCAGCAAGTCCAACCTGGCCCGCGACCTGCGCGAGGTCGGGGACTACAAGGGTTCGATCGAGCTCCTGCGCGAGGTCACCGAGGAGCTCGCCGACGTCCTCCAGCCCGACCTGCCGGAGAACCTGCGCAACGCCAAGTCCCTTGCGGTGTCGCTGCGCAGGGAGGGCCACCTGAGGGAGGCCAGGCAGCTCACCATGCAGACCTACGAGCGCTACCTGGACCGGTACGGCGCGGAGGCGGCCGACACCCTGGCCTGCGCGCTCAACCTGGCGGCGGACCACTCCGCCTCCGGCGACAAGGAGGCCGCCCGCGACCTCGCCACCACGGTCTACGAGGGCCACCGGCGGCTGTTCGGCGACGAACACCCGTTCACCCTGGCCTGCGAGAACAACCTCGGCATCTACCTGCGCGGCAGCGGCGAGGTCGAGGAGGCGATCCGGCGGGGACGGCACACCGTCGAGGGCCTCCGGCGGGTGCTCGGGCCCGATCATCCCTTCACGCTCAACGCGATGATCAACCTGGCCAACGCGTACGGCGAGGACGGGCAGCTGGCGAGGGCGGAGGAGCTGGAACGGACGGCCTACGCCGGCCTGTGCAACCGGTACAGCCCCGCGCATCCGGACGCCATCGCCTGCGAGGCCAACCTCGGGGTCACCCTGCGCAAGGCGGGGCGGCTGGCCCAGGCCACCGAGCTGCGGGACCACGCGGTGGCCGAACTGATCCGGCTCTTCGGTGAGGAGCACCCCAACACGGTCTCCGCCCGCGGCTGGAAGCGGATCAACCGTGACCTGGAGCCCCAGCCGGTGTGACGCCCTCTCCCCGGGTGGTCGGGTGCGGCCTTCGAGGCGCGCACCCGGCCGCCCCGGGGCGCGGCGTGTACGCTGCCGAGCTGTGACCGAGACCTCGCTGCCGTCCGTACTCGTCACCCGCCGGCTAGCCCCGGGGGTGCTGGAACGGCTCACGCCGTCCTGCGACGTCACCCTGCACGACGACGATCTGCCCATGCCCAGGCCCGAGCTGCTCCGGGCGGTGGCGGGCAGGGCGGCCGTCGTCACCACCCTGGACGACGTGGTGGACGCCGAGTTCCTGGACGCGGCCGGCCCCGGCCTGCGGCTGGTCGCCAACCACGCGGTGGGCACCCACAACGTGGACCTCGCCGCCTGCGCCGAGCGCGGGGTCAGGGTCAGCAACACCCCGGGCGTGCTCACCGAGGCCACCGCCGACATGGCCTGGGCCCTGCTGCTGGCCGCCACCCGCCGGCTCGGCGAGGGCGAGCGCTGGCTGCGCTCCGGACGGCCCTGGGCCTGGGCGCCCAACTTCCTGCTCGGCATGGAGCTGTCCGGGACCCCGCTGGGCATCCTCGGCATGGGCCGGATCGGCCGGGCCGTGGCCCGCCGCGCCGCCGCCTTCGGCATGCCGGTGAGCTACCACAACCGCACCCGGCCGGCCGAGGCCGCCGAGGACGGTCCCCGGTGGCTGCCGCTGGACGAACTGCTGGAGAGCTCACAGGTACTGGTGGTCACCTGCCCGCTCAACGCCGCCACCCGGCACCTGCTCGACGCCGACCGCCTCGCGCGACTGCCCGCCGGGGCGGTGGTGGTGAGCATGACCGCGGGCGTGGTGGACGAGGAGGCGCTGGCGGCCGCCCTGGACTCCGGCGCGCTGTTCGCGGCCGCCGTGGACAACTTCGAGCACGAGCCCGAGGTCCCGGCCGCCCTGCTCGCCCAGGAGCGCGCGGTGCTCGCTCCGCACCTGGGCAGCTCCACCGTGCGCACCCGGCAGGCCATGGGCGGCCTCGCCGTCGACAACGTCCTCGCCGTCCTCTCGGGGGCCGCACCGCTCACACCGGTGCAGGCCGTTCGGAGTTAGCGCGGGCGCCGTCAACTGGCGGGCCCGGCCGCCCATTTCATCTCCTCCGCCATCACCCGCAGGGCCCCGAAGTGGGCGGCGCCGGGCTCCAGGTAGAGCTCGGCGCCCGGGATGTGGTCGGCGAGCCACTGGGAGTGCTCGACCGGGGAGAACTGGTCGTCGGCGCCGTGCCAGAGCCTGGCCGGGACGGTGATGTCCTCCACCTTGAAGCCCCAGTCGGTGGTGAAGGCCAGCACGTCGTCGATCCAGCCGTACGCGCCGTACCTGAACGCCTCCCGGTAAGTGCTCAGCAGCATCCGGCGGATGCCGGCATCGGAGACCAGCGTCCGGTCCGCGGGGGAGAGCTCGGGGACCAGACCCCTGATCAGGGCGACCGGGTCGTCCTTGATCTTCCGGGACCTGACCTGGAAGGCGTCCACGAAGCGGTGCGGGCCGCGCTCGACCTCGCTGTACGCGCGCCGGTTGGCCTCGGTCATCGCGGCGTACCAGTCGAGCCCCTCGGCGTGCCGGGGGGCCAGGCAGACCAGCACCGAGACCCTGGTCACCCGGTCCGGCAGCAGCGCCGCGCAGGCCAGCGCGTGCGGGCCGCCGCCGGAGCGGCCGAGCACGGCGAACTCGTCGATGCCCAGCGCGTCGGCGATGACCGCCACGTCGGCGGCCGCCGAGCCCACCCGGCGGCCGGGCAGCCGGGTGGAGTCGCCGTACCCGGGGCGGTCGAAGGAGATCAGCCGTACGCCCAGCCGGTACAGCACGGAGGCGCGTGGCAGCGGGCCGACCCGGCTGCCGGGTGTGCCGTGCAGCAGGAAGACCGGACGGCCCTGCATGTCTCCGTGGGTGTCCACCGCCAGTCTGCGGCCGTCGGGGGCCTGGACCAGGAGTTCCGCCACTCGGTCTCTCCTTCGTCAGGGGGTAGTGATCCTTGACGCGCCTGAAGGGTGAGGGAGTTCGGCGCGGAGGATCTCCCGTCCACGGCGACCGGCGCCGCTGGACCGCGTCGTACCGTGTCGTCGGGAACGTCCATGTCCGGTACATGCCCGCTGCGGGGGTCGGTCACCCCGCCACATCCAGGTTCCGGACCTCCCGGCGGGCCTGCCAGGTGGTGTGCTCCCGCGAGATCGCGTCCTCGGCGTCCCTGGCGAGCCGCGCCCAGATCTCCTCGGCCTCGCCGGAGTTGAGGTTGAGCCTGCCCAACTGGGCCTCGATAACCGCGAGTTCGGAGGCCGCCAGGGAGTACGCGGCCGCCTGCGGCCGGTACTGGCGAAGCTGGGCCCACGCGGCGATCGAGGCGGCGACGGCGGAGACCGTGCCGAGCGCGTCGTAGCTGAAGTACCCCAGCGCACGCAGTACCGCCAGTCCGAGGCCCAGCAGCGGCAGTGCGATGCCGAACAGGCTGGTCCAGCGGCTGGCGGCGGCGCACTGCCTGGCCTTGGTGTTGTACCAGTCGCGCTGGGTCTGCACCCGCTCGCGCAGGTAGACCTCGCGGCGGATCACCAGCGGCTGCTCGCGCAGCGCCACCATGGTCTCGGTGATCTGCGGGTGGCGGGCCGGCCGCCCGTCCGCCGGTCCGCGCCAGGCAGACAGTTCGGCCTGCACCCGGTCGAACTGCGGGATCGCCCGGCCGGCACCGAACTGGCCGATGATGCCGCCGAGTTGCGCGTCGTACAGCAGCTCGGCATCCGGCAGGGCACGCGGCGGCGGCTGGTAGGCGTCGGCGCGGACGGCGTACTTCCAGGAGAGCGTCTTGACCGACTCGGCGGCTGCCCGGCCCTCGTACCAGAGGCCCTGCGGGTTCTGGCGGCCGATCACCGCGGCCAGGGCGACGGTGCACAGGTAGGCGAAGGCCGCGAGCCAGGCCCAGAGCGTGCCGTCCGCCGAGCCCGCGGCGGCCGCCGCGACCAGCAGCAGCAACTCCCACCGGGAGAGCGCGACGGCACGGCGCTGCCCCTGCAGCGAGGAGGAGTCGGCCGTCCAGAACAGTCCGGGCAGCAGGTCGCGCTCCTCGTAACGCCGGTTCGACCGCCCTGACCTCGCTGCCATGTCGGCCCCCACTGCCACTTCGCCGTGTCATCAGCAGGTACCTACTGCCCCGGTGGCGAGTCGGGTACGCGTCACGTCCGGCCAATCTCCGGACACAGCACACCAGTTCAGGCCGCCGGGCCGGGCTTGCCGGGCGGGTAGGCGTAGTAGATCCGGTCGGCGTTCTCGGCCATCATCCGGGCGTTCCACTCGGTGCCGCCGTCCACGTTGCCGGAGCGGAACAGCGGCGGGGCGATGCCCCGGTCGGCGAGCTTGCCGATCGCCGAGGCCACCACGGCCTGCAGCAGCGCACTGGTCACGACGGTGGAGACGGACCCGAAGGCGGTCCCGACCCCGGGATGCGACAGCTCCCCGTCGCCGACCGCGACCTTGCTGTCCAGCACCACGTCGCAGTGGTCCTTGAGGTACGTCCCGGACGGGTGCTGCGAGGAGACCTCGCCCGGGTAGGCCAACGAGGTGACCCCGATCACCCGCAGTCCGCGCGCCCTGGCGTGCTGCGCCAGCTCGACCGGCATCACCTGGCGCCCGGAGAGCGAGATGACGAAGACGAGGTCGCCTTCGCGGGCGGGGGTGAGGTCGAGGGTGGCCGGAGCCAGGCCGGAGACCCGCTCCAGCGCGCTGCCGAGCGGCGCGGGCATCACGCTGACCCCGATCACGCCGGGTACGTTCAGCAGGTTGACCACCGCGAGTCCGCCGGCCCGGTAGACCACGTCCTGGGCCGGCAGCGAGGAGTGCCCGGCGCCGAAGGTGAGGATCCGCCGTCCCCCGGCCACCGCGTCGGCCAGCAGCGACGCGGCCCGCTCGATGTTCCCGGACTCCTCGGTGCGGACTCGCTGCAGGTGGGCCACCGCGGCATCGAAGTACTGCCCGACCAGGTCGCTCATCAGATCTCCGTACCGTGCTGTGCGGCCGGGACGGTCCGGACCGCAGTTCGGGAAAGGCAATGGCGAAAGCTACGGCGAGCACCGTGCGGCCTGCGGCGGCCCGCTGTCAACAGGGACGAAATGCCCGGGGCGCAGGGGCCGAGCGGCTCTGGTAGTCGGCGCGGTACGTCAGAATTGGCGGTGAGGACACCGATGAACGGAGCCGGCTGCGATGTCTGGGCTGATCGACACCACTGAGATGTACCTTCGGACCATCCTGGAGCTGGAGGAGGAAGGCATCACCCCGATGCGCGCCAGGATCGCGGAGCGGCTGGAGCAGAGCGGTCCCACCGTGAGCCAGACCGTGGGCCGGATGGAGCGCGACGGCCTGCTCCGGGTCGCCGGCGACCGGCATCTCGAACTGACCGAGGAGGGCCGCCGGCTCGCCGTCCGGGTCATGCGCAAGCACCGCATCGCCGAGTGCCTGCTGGTGGACGTGATCGGCCTGGAGTGGGAGCAGGTGCACGAGGAGGCCTGCCGCTGGGAGCACGTGATGAGCGAGACGGTGGAGCGCAAGGTGCTCGCGATGCTCGGCCACCCCACCCAGTCCCCGTACGGCAACCCGATCCCCGGCCTGGACGAGCTCGGTGACGCCAAGGCCGAGGGCGAGGGCTTCGACGCCGCCCTGGTCACCCTGGACGCGGTGCAGCCGGGCGAGAGCGGGACGACCGTGGTCGTCCGCCGGATCGGCGAGCCGATCCAGACCGACGAGGGCCTGATGCGTACGCTGCGCCGCGCCGGGGTCCGTCCGGGTGCCACCGTCCAGGTCGCGGCCGGGGTCGGCGGTCTGCTGGTCGGCACCGGCGAGAGCCCGGCCGAACTGGGCAAGGACATCACGGCGCACGTCTTCGTCACCCAGTCCTGAGCCGCCGGGCCGCCCGTGAGGCCTGCCCGGCCGAAATGACCTGCTCGACCGGAGAGGTGTGCCCGGCCGGTGATGCGCGTCCGGCCGGAAGGACCTGCCGGCCGCGGCCCGTGGGCAGGCCCGCGCGAGGGTGCTCCGCACAACGCCGACGGGCCCGGTGCATCCCCGTGCACCGGGCCCGTCGGCCCCTCCCAGCCCTCCCCGCTTCCCTCCCCGGCCCCCCGGCCCGTGCCATCCGACCACCCCGAGCGCGATCGGTGCCACGACCCCCCGGCTTCCTCCCCGTTCACCGCGCTCGGCTTCCCCGTCCGAGCGCCCTCCCCGGTGTCCCCCGGTCCCTGCTGCCCCGATCCCCGTAGCCCCGCGACGGCCCCTGTGCGTGGCTCGGGTTTCCTGTTGCTCGCCACCCTCCTGACTGTCTCGCCGACCGCCCCTCTCGACGCAATTCCTCCCCTCGGCAGATCACCGCAATCCTTGAGCGGTGTCACTCGTACGAGGGGCTTTCACCTCTGACGATCGGGTACACCGGTCTTTTATCCGCACATGCGTCTGACGGGCCCCGTCTCCGGTGGGAGACAAGGCCCGCCAGGTGCGCGCGTGGTGTCGCGCAGCGCCGCCCTTCACCCGATAGGACCAGGGCGGTGGTCGGGGTACGGCCGGTCGGCCGTCCGGGGCGGGCTCAGCGGGCCGCCACCGGCTGGGTCAGCGTCGCGCCCGCGAGCGCGGTACCACCCCGCCCGCAGGCGTACGCGAGCGGGCTGATCAGCTCGGTGGCGTCCGGCAGCCAGCGGTTCAGCGCGGACGGCGGCCGGGCCCACTGGGCGAACCGGTACGGGCCGACCCGGGAGGGCGGGGCGACGATGAAGTCGCCCTCGCCGCGCGCCGTCAGGTCGAGCCGGCCCGGCGTCCAGCCGAGCTTGCGCAGCAGCTCCGGCAGCTTGCTCTGCACCCCGGGCAGCACCAGGAAGTGCAGCCGCCGCCCGAGCTGCCCGGCCGCCGCCGGTACGGCCACCACCGGGCCCAGCTGCAGACCCATCCGCTCCATCCGGGCCAGTGCCAGGCAGCCGGCCACCTCGGGGACGTCCAGCACGTCGAAGGCGCTCCCGGTGGGCAGCAGGATCGAGGCCGACGGGGTCTCCGTCCACCAGCGTCTGACCACCCCCGGGCCGGCGCTGGCCTTGCGGCGCCAGTCGGCGTCGGTGGGATGTGCGCCGGGGAACGCGCAGTCGAGGTCGCCGCACGAGCAGCGCGCCGGGCCGTCCCCCTCGATCAGCCAGGTGCCGGAGGCGACTTCCCAGTGCCGCTCCTCGGCGTATCGCACGGCTTCGACGAGCAGTTGGGGCGGCTCCTGCTCCTGGGTTCCTGGGGTGTCTTCCACGCGGTGCTCAACTACGGTCCGTGAATGGGGTTACGGCTGGGGCCCAGGTGGTCAGCGAGCCGGATGCGATGTCACCCGTATCGGTGAGGTGCGCCAACCCCGTTAGGGCGCAGTGCAGTCGAACGGGGGTCGCGCCGGGCGCAGCAGGGGGCGCACAGGGGCATTTGGCAGGGCGCGCGGGGAGTGGGTTCGTCACCGTGGGTATCCCGCAGGTGTTGCTGATCGCTAATCTGGGGTCAGAAGCCTTAACCGGTCGGCACTTCGGCACCAGAGCATGCAGAATCGTCGCCCGCCGGTCAGCGCCGGGGGGCGTGGGGAGGCGAAACCCATGGCCGCGAGACCACTTGTCGCACGACAGCCCAACGAGCGCTTGCAGCAGCTGATCCAGGAGGCGAGCTGCTCGAACGCCGGGCTTGCCCGCCGGGTGAACCTCTGCGGCGCCGAGCACGGCCTCGACCTGCGCTACGACAAGACCTCGGTCGCCCGTTGGCTGCGCGGCCAGCAGCCGCGCGGCCAGGCGCCCGCCGTGATCGCCGAGGCGCTGGGCCGCAAGCTCGGCCGGAGCGTCACGGTGGACGAGATCGGCATGGCCGACGGCAAGAACCTCAGCTCCGGTGTGGGGTTGCAGTTCGCGCCCACCCTGAGCGCCGCCCTGGAGCAGGTCTGCGAGCTCTGGCGCAGCGACGTCGGCCGCCGCGAGTTCCTGGCCGGGGCGACGGTGGCCGCCTCCGCGCTGGTCGAGCCCAGCCGGGACTGGCTGATCACCCCGCCGGATCCGGTGGTGGCCCGCACCGGCGGTCCCCGGGTCGGCCCGGCCGATGTGGCGGCGATCCGGGCGACCACCCAGATGCTGGTCGAGCTGGACCACCGTTTCGGCAGCGGCCATGTCCGCCCGGTGGTGGTGCACTACCTCAACTCCGTGGTCTCCGGCCTGATCGGCGGTGCGTACCGGGAGGAGACGGGCCGCCAGCTGTTCGCCGCGGTCGCCCGACTCACCGAACTGGCGGGCTACATGGCGGTGGACACCGGCCAACCCGGCCTCGCCCAGCGGTACTACATCCAGGCGCTGCGGCTGGCCCAGGCTGCGGACGACCGAGGGTACGGCGGCTATGTGCTCGCCGCCTCGATGAGTCACCTGGCGGCGACGCTCGGCAATCCGCGTGAGATCGCCCAACTCGCCCGCGCGGCACAGGAGGGCGCCCGTACGGTGGCCACCCCGACTGCGATGGCGATGTTCTACGCGGCGGAGGCCAGGGGGCACGCACTGCTCGGCGACGCCCGCTCCTGCGAGGCGGTGGCCGCCAAGGCACTGGCCGCGATGGAGCAGCGCAACCCGGAGGACGACCCCGACTGGATCGTCCACTTCGACGAGGCCTACCTGGCCGACGAGCTGGCGCACTGTCACCGGGACTTGGAGCAGGCCGCGCAGGCCGAGCGCTACGCCCGTACCGCGCTCGAACTCCACCCGCCGACCCGGGTCCGGCGCCGCGCGGTGGACTTGGTGCTGCTGGCGACCGCCCAGCTCCAGCAGCGCGAGGTCGAGCGGGCCTGCGAGACCGGCGCGCAGGCGGTGCGGCTGCTCAGCGGGCTGCGGTCGAACCGGGGCGTGGAGTACCTGGACGACTTCCGCCGCAGGCTGGAACCGTACCGGGACAACCGGGTGGTCCGGGAGTTCCAGGCCAGGGTCGACGTGGAGGCAGCGTGAGAGAAGACCGGCCCGCGTAGTCACCCGTGCCGGCGAACAGGTAGCGTGGGCCCGATATTCGGCGTTGGAGCGCCGTCGCAGACGTCGCGCGACGCGCCGAGTAGTCGTGGTCCGCCGTCAGCGAGCGCGCGGAAGAACCGAGGAAGGCCCGGGTGCAGACGCGGTTTCGACGGTTCGGGCGGCAGGACGCCGCCCGGCTGTCGCCTGCCCGCGCGTGCCGGGTGCCGCACACAGGTGAGGAATCGCGTTGAGCCAGCGCCGCTCGTACTCCAGCTCCAACGACTTCAACCTGGACGATCTGTTCCGGCCCGAGCCTGCCGGTGCCCAGGGCGCCATGCCGCCGCAGCAGCAGGACGTGCCGACAGAGCAGTTCCAGGGTGGTCCCGAGTACCTCGGCGGGGCCCCGCACCAGGCCGCCCCGCACCAGGCCGTCCCGCAGCCGCCGGCCGACGCGGCCGCGGCCACGCAGTACCTGCCGCCGTACCCGGCCGGCGAGCCGGCGGCCGGTGCCGGCCTGCCCCAGCAGCCGCTGCCGGGCCAGGCGGCGATGCCGGGCCAGCCCTCGTACGGCGGGCAGCAGTCCTTCGGGGGCCAGCAGCAGTTCGGCGCCGAGCAGCTCGCCGGGCAGCAGACCATGGCCGCGGGCATGCCCTCGTACGGCGGGCAGCAGTCCTTCGGCGGCCAGCAGCAGTCCTTCGGGGGCCAGCAGCAGTTCGGGGCGCCGCAGCAGCCGTACGGCAGTGCGCCCGCACAGAGCTTTCCGAGTGCGCCCCCGGCGTACGCTCCGGGCGCGGAGGACGGGGGTCGCCGCCCTTCCAACAAGCTGCTGATCGGCGGTGCGGCCGTCGGCGGTCTGGCGGTGGTGGGCATCGTGGCCGGCCTGATGATGAGCGGTGGCGGCGGCAAGACGAACAACGCCGGTGCCGCCAAGACGACGTCGGTCACCAAGACCACCGTGAGCAACGCACCGAGCCCGGCCGCCTCCGGCGGTTCGGCGGCCGACCCGCAGCTGCAGGCCCAGGCGCAGGCGGTCTCCGACCTGCTGGGCAAGGCCAGTGCCAGCCGTCAGGCCGTGATCGCCGCGGTGGCCGCCGTCAACAAGTGCCAGCAGCTGCCGGAGTCGCAGCAGGCGCTCACCCAGGCCGCCGCCCAGCGGGACCAGCTGATCGCCGGGCTGAGCGGCCTGAAGGTCGACAAGCTCCCGAGCGGCGCCCAGCTGATCGAGCAGTTGCAGAAGGCCTGGCAGGCGTCGGCCACCGCGGACCGCGAGTACGCGGGCTGGGCCGGTGACTCGATCGCCAGCTGCGACCCGTCCAAGCAGGACGACCCGCACCTCAAGGCGGCCAACGACGCCAGCGGTACGGCCAGCACAGCCAAGGGCCAGGCCTCGACCCTCTGGAACGCCATCGCCACCCAGACCAGCCTGCCCACCAAGAGCACCAGCGAACTCTGAGGCCGGCAGGCCGTTCCAGAGCGGTCGCCCGGGCGTGATGAGCCCTCCCGAGCCCTGGGACGGTGAGGGCGGGAGCGGCTTCCCCGTGTCCGGGGGCTGCCGCCCGGCCGGTGCGGTCCGCCGGCTCAGGCCGGCGGCTTGCCGCCGACGAGGACCCAGCGGACGTCGACGAAGCCCGGGCGCGGCTCGGTCAGGCGGCCGTCCTTGACCTGCTGGTAGGTGACCGAGGTGTTCACCAGGCGGGGCGAGTCCGCGCTGGGCAGCATGCTGGTCATGCCCCAGTCGAGGGGCGGGGTGGCGCCGGCGGTATCGATCGGCTCGCCGCTGTCCAGGACGTTGCGGAGCGCCTTCGGGGTGAGCGGCTTCCCGCCGCCGACCCGCTCGGCGGCCTGCCGGACGACCTCGTACGCGACCCAGGTGGTCTGCACCCCGGGATCGGACACGTCGATGGGGGTGTCGCTGCTGCCGTAGTCGTGCACGGTGGTCCGCAGCGCGTCCCAGACGTGCGAACTCTCGGGCGGGTACCAGCCGGTGGCGTAGGCGCCGCCGAGCGGTCCGCCGTCACCGCCGGTGGAGTCGACCACCGACTGCTGGAAGCTGCCGATCACCGAGGCCAGCACGGTGTTCTTGGGCCCGAGCCGCCGGTACGGATCGAGCAGGTTGGAGGTGGCCTCCACACCGAGCGCGCTGGTGATGCAGTCGCCCGGCCGGTCCGCGCCGATGGCCTTGGCGGCGATGGCCGCGTAGTCGCTGGACTGCTCGGGCGCGCGGAGGTCGATCAGCTTGACCTTGGCGGGTGCCAGGGCTCCGGCGAGGTAGCCCAGCAGGGTGTCGCCGGCCCGGGTGTCGGGCCGGATCAGGGTGACGGTCCTGCAGCCGACCTCGACCAGCTGGAGCCCGCTGCCCGCGATCAGCGCCGGGGTGCCGCCGTCCACGGGATAGGAGAGCGGGCTGCTGAACTCCGGGGTGGAGAGCCCGTATCCGCCGATGTACGGGATGCCGGCGGCCTCCAGTACGGGGACGAAGCTGCCGCCGAACTGGCTGTACGAGCCCACCACGGCGGTGGCGTGGGCACTGACGGCCTGCCGGGCGCAGGCGGTGGCGCCGTCGGCGGTGTTGTGCTCGTTGCAGGTCAGGATGGTGACCTGGTGCCCGGCCAGGCCGCCCTTGGCGTTGAGTTCGCGGCCGATCGCCTGGGCCAGCGCGGTCATGCCGGGCCGGTCGGCGGCGCCGGTGTCGGCCGGTGCCCAGGTCATCAGGGTCACCTGGCGGTCGGCGGTCGCGGCGGCATCGGCGTGATCGCCGCAGGCCGAGGTGGCGAGCAGCGCGGGCAACAGCGCGACGGTCGCGGCGAGCGCCCCCATGGTGCGCTGGCGGGTGCGTACGGGTTGTCCGACGTCGGTCGAGTGCCGCTGACCGGGCTTTCCACTCGGTGCCATGATGGTGCCCCTCCCGGGGTTTCCTGGGCGTACGGCCGCTCAAGCCTCGACCCGGCCGGGTGCAGGAAAAGGTCCGTCGGGAGAACGGCAGACCAATGGAGTGGGAACTCCGGGGGCGATCCTGGGATGACGCGTGTAGAGCTCATGTGGATGGCTAACGGTGGGGGAACGTACGATCGTTGCCCATGTCCGCCAGTTCAGATTCCTCGTACCGGTCTGCCCGAACCACTTCTCGTGGCGGGCACCGTTCAAGCACGATGGGCGGCATGCCGCTCAACGACCTGCCCTGGTGGCGCTGGCGCGCCCGCCTCCGCTCCGCGCTGCACATGCTCTCCGACCCCGCCTTCCAGCAGCAGACCTGGCTGGCCGGGCACAGTGGCTACGGCGATGTGACCGACGCCGTGTACCGCCTGGTCGAGGACACCTGGCTGGACCGCTGGTCGGCAGAGAAGTACGTCGGCACGATATTCCGGGACGGCACCGAGGCGGCACTGGTGGACCACGCGGTGCTCCGGGTGCTGCGCATCCTGCACGCCGTCGGCGCGGACGCCCCCGCCGCGAGTTACCTGAGCCACCCGGACTGGCCGGAGGCGGTGCGGGCGGCGCGGGAGGCGCACGTGGTGCTCGCGACGAGCGACGGGGAGGACCCGGACGCGGCGCCGCGCTCGTTGGAGGTGCTCCGGATCCTGACGAAGATCGGGTGAAGTCCCGGTGGCGCGGGTCCCGCTCGCCCGGCCCGGACCAGCCCGCTGCGGCCGCGCTCCGGTCTGGGCGGTTCCCCGCGCCACTCCTGGCCCGGAATCCCCCCCGGGCTCGTCCGGCGACGGCGCGTTCCGGATGCCGGGCAGTGCGGCGAGCGGTGTCCGGTATGTGACACCCTGGACCGCCTGCGCACCCATCGACCTCAGGACGGGAATCCCCACCGTGGAACAGCCGCCGGCCAGCACCCAGTACGTCCTCACGCTGTCCTGCCCCGACAAGCAGGGGATCGTGCACGCGGTCTCCAGCTACCTCTTCATGACCGGCTGCAACATCATCGACAGCCAGCAGTTCGGCGACGGCGACAGCGGACTGTTCTTCATGCGGGTGCACTTCTCCGCCGAGCAGCCGGTCAACACGGAGAAGCTGCGGGCCAGTTTCGCCGCGATCGGCGCCTCGTTCCGGATGGACTGGCAGATCCACCCGACCGACGAGCGGATGCGCGTCATCCTGATGGTCAGCAAGTTCGGCCACTGCCTGAACGACCTGCTGTTCCGGACCCGGATCGGCGCGCTGCCGATCGAGATCGCGGCGGTGGTCTCCAACCACACCGACTTCCGCGAACTCACCGAGTCGTACGGCATCCCGTTCCACCACGTCCCGGTCACCAAGGAGACCAAGCCCGAGGCCGAGCAGCAGCTGCTCGACCTGGTCGCGGCGGAGAAGGTGGACCTGGTCGTGCTGGCCCGTTACATGCAGGTGCTCTCGGACGACCTGTGCAAGGCGCTGTCCGGCCGCGTGATCAACATCCACCACTCCTTCCTGCCGAGCTTCAAGGGCGCCAAGCCGTACCACCAGGCGCACACCCGGGGTGTGAAGCTGATCGGTGCCACCGCGCACTACGTCACCGCGGACCTGGACGAGGGCCCGATCATCGAGCAGGAGGTGGCCCGGGTCACCCACGACGTGACGCCGGACCAGCTGGTGGCGCTCGGCCGGGACGTCGAGTGCCAGGCGCTGGCCCGTGCGGTGAAGTGGCACAGCGAGCGGCGGGTGCTGCTGAACGGCACTCGTACCGTCGTCTTCGGCTAGGCAGTTCGCGCCCCCGGTGGACGCCGCCCGGGCCGGCGGCGCCGCTACGGGCGGGAGAGCAGCGGGGCCGCCCGCAGTACCTCGCGGATCGCGGCGCGGTCGCCGAACTCCCCGACCAGCACGTGCTCGGGGTGCTCGTGGGCGGCGGCCAGCCGGCAGAAGTCCAGGCCGTCCAGGACCATCGAGGCGACCGGATCGGTGTCGTCCGACGGTGACCCGGGGCCGTCCAGCGGGATGAGCCACTCGCCGCCGCCCGGGCCGTCGGCGACCATCCGGACCACCCGCCCACGCAGCGGCGGTCCGCCGAACCCGACCGGCTCCGGCTGGGGTTGGCGCAGCGCAGCCAGAGCGAGCGGGAGCGTCCGGGCGGCCAGGTCGATCATCGACCGCAGGTGCTTGGGCTTCGGCGGAGCGTACGGGTAGTCCACCGCGCGGGCGATGTCGTCCCCGTGGATCCAGCACTCGAAGGCCCGGTCGAGGAAGGCGTCGCGCAGCGGCACGGTGGCGAAGCCGAAGTCGACCGGAGCACCGCCGTCGGCCCGCAGCGCGGCGCCCCGCACCAGGGCGTGGCTCTGCCGCCGCCACATCGAACGGACGGCCGCCGGCTCGGACCCGGCCCGATCGGCCATCAGTCGCTCGCTGCGTTCCAGAACTCCGAACGGCCCGCCGCTCCGTGGGGGCCGTGCCATCGGGCCCGGTTCGCTCCGCGACGGCACCCGGGACGGGGCGGTGAGGGGCCCGGGCGCTCCAGGGACGAGGTCGGGCAGCCCCAGCGCGGGCGCCAGCAGACCGTCCACCGCCGCGAGATGGCAGAGCACCTGAGCCGGACGCCAGCGCTGCACCCCGCCGTGCCAAGGGAGTTCGGCGACCTCCTGCCACTCCTCGGGGCCCAGGTCGCGCAGCAGCGCGTCCAGCTTGGCGGTCTCGGTCGCGTACGGCGCGGCCCAGGACGGGACGGGCAGTTCGGCGGGCCGCCGCGCCAGGCACCAGTCGAGTACCTGTTGGCGCAGCGACCCGGGAGGGTCGAGCGGATCGTCGGCGGAGAGCCGGGCGGCGGCGTCCCGGAGCCGGGTGGCCTCCCGGGCGCACTCCGGGCAGAGCGCCAGGTGCTCGGCCACCTCGGCGGCCTCCCGGCGCGGACAGGCGTCCAGTGCCCAGACACCGAGCAGGGATCGCAGGGACTCGTGCCGCGCGCCGTCGTCGCTCATGTGCCCGCCCCCGCTGCGTCCGTGCGCCCGGATTCCGTTGGCCCGGATCCTGTGGGCCCGAGTCCGGGGTGCCTGAACTCCGTGTGCGCAGGCTCCCGATGTGGGCGCGCCGGGCGCGCAAGCCCGGTCTCTCTGCGTCCTGGACCCGTGTGCGTCGGGCTCGTGCGCTCGGCGCACACGTGTGCTTCCGAACTCCCTGCCTCAGGACGCCGGCCGGCTGCCGGGTTCGCGTCCGGCTGCTCGTCCTCGCCCCGGAGCGCTCCTCCGCCGCCGTCCTCCTCCTCGTCCTGCCCGCCGTCGCCGAGCTGGTCGGCCAGCAGTTGCAGCCCGAGCCGGATGCGCTGTTTGGTGTCCTGCTCGCTGATGCCCAGTCGGAGGGCGGTCTCCTGGTAGGTCCGGCCGTCGAAGTACGTCACCGCGAGGGTCTCGCGCAGCGGATCGGGCAGGGCCGCGACGGCGGACTGCGCCCGGGCCGCGCCGGTGCGCGCCCGTAGCTCGCGGTCGTCCGTGTGCAGCGTGCGCAGCCGGGCGAGTGCCCGGTGGCGGGTCAGCGCGCCCAGCCAGGACCGAAGTGAGCCCTGGGTCGGGTCGAAGGAGTCGGGGTGCTCCCACAAGTGGGCGAAGACCTCGCGGGTGAGCTGCTGGGCGGCCGTCCGGTCGTCCAGGATGCAACCCGCCAGCCCGTGCACCAGCGGGGCGAAACGGTCGTACAGCTCGCCGAGGGCGGTCTCCTCGCCCCGGGCGAGCCGCCACTGGATCAGCTCGTCCCAACTCGGGCCGCCGCTACGGGTGCCGCTCGGGGCCGCACTCGGGACGGCCCGTCGCGGGCCGGACGCCGCGGCAGCGGCCATGGCCCCTCCCTCGTCCGTGGATCAGAGCCGGTCTGCTGGGCCGGCAGCCCGCGGCTGGGTGTTTCTCCGTGCCTTCGGCCCCACGTTATCCCGCTGCCTTTCCCGGCCGTGGCGGAATCGTCGGAAGAAGCGGAGGAAATGTTTCTGATCGTCAGATAGTGACAATGGCTCTGCTGCGGATGTTCGAAGGGTCGTGGACGGATGCAGGAAGGGTGGTTCGCTCGTGGCGATCGCCGGATCCGGGGCTGGTGGCGGTACGTTTCGTTACGCTCGTGCACAGGGTGTCCACCGGGCCTCGTCGAGCCACCGGACGAGCGCCGGTGCGAGGCTCGTCAGGGTGAGCGGGACAGTATGCACTGCACTGTCCCTCGATCGCTGGAATATGCCCGAAGCGCTTGCTGCGTCCGGTCTGCCGGATCATCCTGAGGCGTATTCGTGACGAAGCCATGGGCGGTTCGAGCCATGGGCAGTCCGATCGGGCCTCGGAATGCTCGTGGCCCACCGGACCGGCGTGATCAAGTGCCCCGCTGCCCGGGTCGGGCGGTCGGGAGAGTGGCCGAACTGCGAGTGCGGGTGGTGGAGCGGTGCAGGTACTTCAGGTGCAGCTGGCGGTCCAGGCGGATCCGGCCGAGGTGGGCAGGGCGCGCCGCTGGGTGCGCTCGCGACTCCAGGGCCAGGGGGTCGAGCCGGACGCGCAGCTCGCCGAGACCCTCGTCCTGGTGGTGTCGGAACTGGTGACCAACGCGGTGGTGCACACCGGCTGTCCGGCGGTTCTGAGGCTCTCCATGCCGGTCTGCTGTCCGGGCGCGGGCGGCCCGGGCGGCCCGGGGGCTGCGGGCGGCGCGGCCGGGGTCGGCGGCGGTGCGGCGGCGCCAAACGGCCGCAACGGCGTTCCGGTGGTGCGGGTCGAGGTGGCGGACGCGAGCCGGGCCGCTCCGGCGCCCCGGCACGCGGCCGGGGACGCGACCAACGGCCGGGGACTCGAACTGGTCGAGATGCTCTGCGACCGCTGGGGCTGGTACCCGGACGGGTCGGGCAAGCGGGTCTGGTGTGAGATCGGGCCGGACCTGGCGGTCGACCACCCGGTCGAGCAGGCTCCCGCGGCCGGCGCGTACGCCCGCTGACGCCGGCGGCCTCACTCGGCCGGCGCGTACGCCCGCTCACACGCGGCCTGGTGCGTACGCCCGCTGACGTACGGTCTCACCCGCCCTGTGCATATGCCCCCGGGCACCCGGCCCAGCAGCCTGTGCCCGGCTGCTGACCGGCCGTCCGGCGCACCGGGCACCTCTCGGCGCGAGCCCTCGGCATGGCGTGGACTCCGGTGCTCCGCGCCCGGCCTGCGCGCCGGGGCGCGTGCGCTCCGCGCCCCTGGCCCGCGGGTCGCGCCCCCTTGAACCAAGAAATGCGCCGCAACCATTCCGAATTTCAGACAAACCATTGACGTGAAGTATCCGACTGATCACTCTTGGGTGCAGCTCTCCGTTGCGAGGGGACGTCGAGGGAGCACTCGAACCGGGTCAGCAGGGGGAGTTCTGTGGCTGCCGGTCAGCCGGGTGTGCCCCTTGGCGAGTGCGGAGTGCCCGTGCGCGGGTTCAGGGCCCGCGTCCCGGAGGGATGGCGGCCCGTACCGTGCCGGGGTGCGCACGACGCGCCGCCATCCGCTCCGTCTCCCGTCGGTGAGACGGCTCGCGGAGAGCCACCCGTAATGGGTGGACGGGCTCCGGCCCATGGCATTGATCTTCACCCCGGACCCCGGCCTGACCCCCGGGCTGCAGGACGGCGTCGTCGGCCTGTGGACGGAGGCGAGCGATGCGGGCGGTGCCGTGGCTTCGTGCCGCCGGTCACCGAGGACCAGGTGTGGATCACGGCGGAGAAGCAGTTCGCCGGACCGGCCCTGGCCCGGCGCCCGCCCGGGGAGGCCCGGGCGGGCGCGATGTGAGGCATGCTTCACTGGAAGACCGGCGCGCAGCGCGTCGACTCGTCCGGCCGGCCGCACCCTGCAGTAAGGAAGTCCATCGTGAGCAGCAACGTGAGCAGCGCGAAGCACGCCACGCTCCGCTACACCTCCCTGCGGGCCAGCATCTTCCTCGGCTGCCTGCTCGTCGCCCTGCTGCTGGGCCACTTCGGCATCATCCCGGTGGTCGGCACCACCGGGATCGTCTTCCTGGTGCTGCTCGCCGCGCTGGTGTCCGCCCCGCTGAGCTACGTCCTGCTCAGCAAGCAGCGGGACGAGATGTCGGCCCAGATCTCCCAGAAGATCACCGGCATGCGCAGCCGCACCGCCGATCGGATCGCCGCCCAGAACGCCGAGGAGGACGCGGTGGACGAGGCCGCCCGTGCCGCCTCCGCGAAGGGCTGACGGGCAGCGCCGAGCCGCATCCGTGCCATGACCACCGCCGACCCGACCCAGGAACCCACCGAGCCCGGTTCCGAGCTCCCCGTGTCCGGGCGCAGGCCCACCGGGAGGGACGTGGCGCGGCTGGCCGGGGTCTCGCAGGCGACCGTCTCGCTGGTCTTCTCCGGCACCGAGTCCGGGCACCGGGTCTCCGAGGCCACCCGGCACCGGGTCCGCGAGGCCGCCCGCGCCCTCGGGTACCGGCCGCAGGCGGCCGGGCGCCAACTGCGGCTCGGCCGTAGCGGGATGATCCTGCTCGCCGTGCCGAACATCCTCGGGCCGTTCTTCGGCCGGGTCCTGGTCGGCGTCCACGAGGAGGCCGGGAAGCACGGCCTGGCCGTGGTGGTCAGCTCCGGCTGGGGCAGCGCGACGCTCGCCGAGGCGGCCACCACGAGCCGCTTCGACGGCCTGCTGATCTGCTCGCCGGACGACAGCCAGCTGGGCGAACTGCCGTCCGACGTCCCCGCCGTGTTCCTCGACGCCGATCCCTCGGTCCCGTCCGGCGGCCGGGCCAGGCCCACCGTCGAACTCGACGTCGCGGGCGGCATGCGGGCCGCCGTCGAACACCTCGTAGGCCTCGGCCACCGGCGGATCGGCCACCTGCGCTCGACCCACTCCGCGTACACCTTCCGGGTCCGGCAGGCCGCGTTCGAGGCCGCCGCCAAGGGGCTTGAGGTGGTCGAGCTCGGCGTCACCCTCAACGAGGGGCAGCGGGCCGCCCGTTCGGCCGCCCACCAGCTGCTCAGCGCGCCGGACCGGCCGCACGCGGTGGTCTGCGACGACGACGTGGTGGCCTCCGGTCTCTACCAGGCCGCCGCGGACCTCGGCCTGCGCATCCCGGCCGACGTCTCGGTGGTCGGGATGGACAACCTCCCGGTGGCCGACCTCCTCGCACCGCCCCTGACCACCGTCGACCTCCCCGGCGAAGCCCTCGGCCGGGTCGGTGTCGCCGCCCTCGCTGCCCTGCTGCGCGGTGAGCCGGTGGTCTCGGTCGCCCCGCTGGAGACCGGCCTTGTGGTCCGCAACTCCACCTGCGCCGTGCCTGCGGACGGTGGCTGAGGGGCCGTCAGCCGGTGTTCGGTCGGGCCGGATTCGGGTGGCTCCGCGCCAGGGCCGATCCGGTTTCAGACGGTCAGCACCTGCTCCGTGACCGGATCGGGAGATGCCGAGGCGACCGGGCGGAACAGCCGTCGGGTGGCGAACAGCAGCAGGCCGCCGAGGCAGATGCCCGCGGTGGCGCAGAGGGCGACCGCGCGCAGCGAGTCGGCGACCAGGGCGCCGGAGACGGCGTAACCGGCCGCGTTGCCGGTGGCGAACAGGGTGACCAGCCAGGCGAAGGCCTCGGTGACGGTGCCGGTGGGGGCGAGCTCGGCGACCAGGACGAAGGCGGCGGCGAGCAGCGGGGCCAGCCCGACGCCGGAGACGAAGGCGAGGGCGGCCATCGGGACGGGGGCCGGGAGCGGGAGCAGCGGCAGGTAGGAGACGCCCATGGCGAGCGCGATCACCCAGGTGCGGGTGGCGGTGCTGCTGCGCCACCGGACCGCACCGTAGGCCAGCGCACCGAGCAGTCCGCCGAGGGCGGCCAGGGCGAGCAGGGTGCCGGCGCCGCCGGGCAGGCCGTGCGGGTGCTCCTCGGCGTAGGCGATGAACAGGACGTTCTGCGCGCCGACCGCCCAGCCGGCCCCGGCCAGCCCGATCAGCAGGACGACGAGACCCGGCGAGCGCAGCGGCCCGAGCAGTCCGGCGGAGGCCTCGCGGGCGGGGGCCCGCCAGGCGCGGGCGGGTGCGGCGGTGGCGACCACCAGGACGCCGAGCAGGCCGAGCGCGGCGGCTGTCCACAGGGCTGTGGACGGACTGAACAGGCCGGAGATGCCGGCCACCGCGAGCGGTCCCGCGACGTAGAGGATCTGCTGGGAGGCGGAGTCGAAGGCGTACGCGGTGTCGAGCTGCTCCTCCTCGACCACGGCGGGCCACAGCGCGCGCAGGCAGGGTTCGAGCGGCGGCATGGCGAGTCCGGCTATCGCGGCGCCGAGGGGTGCGGCGATGGCCGAGCCGGGGGCGAGGGCGAGCATGGCGTAACCGAGGCCGGCGACCAGGGCGGAGCCGAGCAGCACCCGGGGCTGGCCGGTGCGGTCGACGATCCGGCCGAGGACGGGGCCGCCGATCGCGGCGGAGAGCGCGTAGGCGGAGGTGGCCAGGCCGATCCGGGCGTACGAGGTGTGGGCCTCGCGCAGGGCGAGCGCGATGACCAGGCCGGTCATGCCTGCGGGCAGGCGGCCGAGCAGGGTGCCGAACAGGAGGCGGGTGACGTGGGGGGCGCGGAGCAGGGCGAGGTAGCCCATGGCGGTCGGTTCTCCCGTTCGAGCACAGGGGACGTGGGATCGTAAGCAAGTTATACGTATAACTAATCAGGGTCAATCGGCGGACGGGCGCCGGGCGCGCGGCTTCGCGGGGAGCCGACCGAGGCGCGCGGCTGCCGGGGAGGGTCGCGCCTGGCGCCCGCGCCCCCGGCCCCGGGGGTGTGGCGCTGGTCGCACCCGGAACTGGGCGGCGGGCGCGGCGCGTCCAAACCCCCGAGAGGACAGCAGTTACGCCAGGCCGCCTGGGACCGACGGCCGCGACCAGGCCGCGGGCGCGGACGGGAAGCCCGGCTCGGCGGCCGTACAGGATCCGGATGAAGACCCCGACCCGTCGTGACTCCATGACCCGGCCGATGCGCCGCGCCGCCGTGTTCTGCCTGCTGCTGGTGCTGGCCCTGATGGTGCGCGCCACCTGGCTGACGGTGGCCGAGGCCGACTCGTACGACAACAACCCCAACAACGCCCGGACCGCGATCCAGCGTTACGCCAAGCCGCTGGGGAACATCCTGGTCGGCGGGAAGCCGGTGACCGGCTCCGTCCCGACCGGCGGTGAACTCGCCTACAAGCGCAGCTACACCAACGGCCCGCTGTACGCGCCGGTGACCGGCTACAGCTCGCAGGCGTACGGCTCGACGCAGTTGGAGGGCCTGTACTCGGGGCTGCTCAGCGGCACCGACCCCCGGCTGGCCGGGCCCGCCGACGCCATCACCCGGACCACCCCGCCCGGTGGTGACGTGGTCACCACCATCGACCCGAAGGTGCAGCAGGCCGCCTGGGACGCGCTCGGTGACAAGCAGGGCGCGGCGGTGGCCATCGACCCCGCGACCGGCGCGATCCTGGGAATGGTCAGCACCCCGTCGTACGACCCCTCGACGATCGCCGGGCGTTCGAACGCCGATGCCGAGGCGTGGAAGCTGCTCAGCGCCGACAGCGGTTCGACGATGCTCAACCACGCGCTGCGCTCGACTTATGCGCCGGGCTCGACGTTCAAGCTGGTGACGGCCGCCGCCGCGCTGGAGAACGGGCTCTACCCGGATGTGGACACACGCACGGTCAGCCCCGATCCGTACACCCTGCCGGGCACCAAGCGGCAGCTCACCAACGAGAACCCCGCCGCGCCGTGTACCAACGCCAGCCTGCGGGTGGCGCTGGAGTACTCCTGCAACAACGTCTTCGGCAAGCTGGCTGTCGACCTGGGCGAGGCCGAACTCGCCGCGCAGGCAGCCAAATTCGGATTCAACCTGAGCAAGCTGGACACCCCGGTGCGGGCCGCCACCAGCGTCTACCCGGACAAGCTGGATCCCTCGCAGCTGGCGATGACCGGCATCGGCCAGTTCTCGGTCACCGCGACGCCGCTGCAGATGGCCATGGTCTCGTCCGCGATCGCCGACGGCGGTGTGCTGATGCGGCCGTCCATGGTGGACCGGCTCACCGACCACCAGGGGCGGACCGTCGAGGACTTCAAGCCGCAGCGGCTGTCCCGGGTGATGGGCGAGCGGACGGCCGATCAACTCCGGTCCGCCATGGTCACGGTGGTGACCGGCGGCACCGGGGCGTCGGCGGCGGTGGACGGGGTGACGGTCGGCGGCAAGACCGGCACCGCGCAGAACGGTGTGGGCAACAGCGGCACCCCGTACGCCTGGTTCACCTCGTACGCGGACGACGGCAACGGGCACCGGATCGCCGTCGCGGCGGTGGTCGTGGACGGCTCCGCCGACCGGGCGGACGTCACCGGCGGCGGGCTGGCCGCGCCGGTCGCCAAGGCCGTGATCAAGGCCGCCTTCGGGAAGTAGTCCGGAGCGCCACCGGGGTGCGCCGGCGATGGTTCGCAGCCGCACCTCAAACAAGTACTTTGAACATCTCAAAGGTTTATTGCTACTGTGTGGGCCATGACCACCACAGGCGCGCCTCACCGGCACGGGATGAGCACTCCGCTCATGCCGTGCTCGTGCCTGTCCGGTGCTGTGGACAGTCCGCGCCCCCGCCGCGCGCCCAGCTGTATGCCGGCGGCACGCCTTTCCTGACGTCCGGGCCCTTCCCGCCTGCTGCTCGTCGTCGTGCCGCCGTGTCCCGCCCGCCCTCTTCCGCCCCGTCCTCCGGAGCCGCACCACCATGTCCGCAGCGCCTGCCGCACCAGCGCCCTCCCCGCTCGGGAAGGTCCGCAAGACTCCCTTCTGGGTCCAGATCGTCGCCGGTCTCGTCCTCGGCCTGATCCTGGGCTACCTCGCCCGGGCTTGGGACGTCTCCTGGCTGACCAGCACCCTCGACACCATCGGCAAGACCTTCGTCCAGCTGCTCAAGCTGGCCGTCCCGCCGCTGGTCTTCACCGCGATCGTGGTGAGCGTCGCCAACCTGCGGAACGTCACCAACGCCGCCCGGCTGGCGGTCCGTACCCTGCTCTGGTTCCTGATCACCTCGCTGATCGCGGTGAGCATCGGCCTCGGCCTCGGCCTGCTCACCGACCCCGGCCAGGGCGCGAACCTCTCCACCGCCGGGCTCAAGGCGCCCGACCACGCGGGTTCCTGGGTCGACTTCCTCACCGGGATCATCCCGACCAACATCGCGACCAGCTTCGTCGAGGTGAACGTCCTCCAGATCGTCTTCCTGGGAGTCGTCACCGGCGCCGCGATCCTCAAGATCGGCGAGAAGGCCGAACCGGTCCGCAAGCTCAGCGAGTCCGTGCTCGACCTCACTCAGACCGCGCTCTGGTGGGTCATCCGGCTCGCCCCGATCGGCACCCTCGGCCTGATCGGCAAGTCCGTCGCCAAGTACGGCTGGGACCTGCTCAAGCCCTTCGCCACGCTGACCGCCGACGTCTACGTGGGCTGCGCGCTGGTGCTGTTCGTGGTCTATTCGCTGCTGCTCCGCTTCGCGGGCGGCCTCAACC
The DNA here is from genome assembly GCF_055579945.1 of Kitasatospora sp. NPDC032150. Classification (NCBI taxonomy): domain Bacteria; kingdom Bacillati; phylum Actinomycetota; class Actinomycetes; order Kitasatosporales; family Streptomycetaceae; genus Kitasatospora; species Kitasatospora sp. NPDC032150. The sequence continues at coordinate 167,887 of NZ_JBVIMH010000009.1, forward strand.
CGCTGAACTTCTACCGGGGCGCCTGGCCGGCCATCCAGCTGGGCTTCGTCTCCCGCTCCTCGGTCGGCACCCTCCCGGTCACCCGCCGGGTCACCGAGCGCCTGGGCGTCCCGAGCGAGTACGCCTCCTTCGCGGTGCCGTTCGGTGCGACCACCAAGATGGACGGCTGCGCCGCGATCTACCCCTCGCTGGCCTCGATCTTCGTCGCCCAGGTCTACGGCATCCACCTCGGCATCGGCGACTACCTGCTGATCGGGTTCGTCTCGGTGATCGGCTCCGCCGCCACCGCCGGTCTGACCGGTGCGATCGTGATGCTGACGCTGACCCTCTCCACCCTGGGCCTCCCGCTGGAGGGCGTGGGCCTGCTGCTGGCCATCGATCCGATCCTGGACATGGTCCGCACCGCCACCAACGTGGCGGGCCAGTCCGTGATCCCGATCCTGGTCGCGGCCCGGGAGAAGACCCTCGACCTCGCCGCCTACGACAACCCCACGGGCGATCTGATCGACGACGCCCCCGCCGCCGAGGCGGCTGTCGTCGCGGCCTGACGCGCCAGTGGCCACAAGGAGCCCGTACCCGGTTCCCGGGTACGGGCTCCTTGCCGTCCCGGCGGGCCCTCAGTCCCGGTCCCCGGTGCGGCCCCACGCTGGGCGCGGACGGGGCAGACCATCAGCTGGATCCGGTGGAAGAACATCAGTGGAAGGACCGTCAGGCCGACCGGGGCCGCCGGGAACAGGATTGCGGCCAGTGGCAGCACAATGTCCGGAATCTGTCCCTCGCTCACCCGGACTCCCGCTCCGCCGGCCGGCAGCCAGGCCGGCGGCAGCGGGGTGAGCGCGATGCCCAGCAGGCTGGAGGAGGTGGCGGCGCAGATCGCCGCCGCGACGTTGCCGTGCGCCGTCGAGGTGGGGAGATGGACGACTGGACGGTCGAGGACAGCAGGGTGAGGTGCAGCACGCCGGTGGCCGGCGGGGGTGGCAGCACGCTGTCCGGCAGCAGCCGGGCGGCCTCGCCGAGCAGCGGGAACAGCGGGTAGGCGGAGCCGATGGTCAGCAGGTGCAGGTGCAGGTGCAGGTGCAGGTTCCGGGCGCCGGCCAGCGCCTGGCGGGGGACAGCCGCGCTGTACAGGAGGGGAGCCGGGTGGCCAGGGCGACATGCCGAGCAGCAGCGGGATGAAGGCGTCGACGCCGATCCGCCGCAGGGCGCGGTTCGCCGCGGTGAGCGCGGTCCGCGGGCGGCGCATGGTTTCGATCGTGCCTGCACCGGGCGTGGACACAGGCAGGGGGCCCGCCGCGTACGGGACGTGGCGGGCCCCCTTGGTACTGCTTGTCATGCTCTTGGGGGCGGCCCTGACAGCCGCCTTTCGGGCCGGTGAAGGCCCAGAGCGATCAGATCATCAGAGAAGATGTCAGATGACGGTGACGTTCTCCGCCTGCGGGCCCTTCGGGCCCTGGGTGACGTCGAACGAGACGTTCTGGTTCTCCTCCAGCGAGCGGAAGCCGCTCGCGTTGATGGCGGAGTAGTGGACGAAGACGTCGGGGCCGCCGCCCTCCTGGGCGATGAAGCCGAAGCCCTTCTCAGCGTTGAACCACTTGACGGTTCCCTGAGCCATGCCGTTCTCCTTGCGAGGGACGTGTTGGAGGCCACACCGTGTGGCATCCGGTCCGCTGCGCTGATCGCCCTGCCTCCGGAATGTTCCGGAGTTTTTCGATAATGCTGAAAAACTACAAAAAGCCCGCGGTTACATGCTCCGCAGGCTTCAAGTACTGCAAGGGGAATCAAACTGCAACTGAGTGGAACGGTAGCACGCGAGGGCGGCCCCGACCAGGGGTGACCGAAGGCACATCGTCAGGTGTGTCGCAGTGATTCAGCCATGTGCCGGCAGCCTGGTTTGAAGCCATTGACAGCCGGTCGTCGGCGTGCCGGAAGGCTGGTGTCGGGGCCGTGAGGGGGCAGGCATACCCTGCGGGAGAGTACGAACAGAGCAGCCGGAGGAGTGTGTGGTGACCGCACAGGATGCGAGTGGCTCGGTGGCGGTAAGGCCCCGGGTGGGACATATTCAGTTCCTCAACTGTCTGCCCCTCTACTGGGGGCTGGCCCGGACGGGCAATCTGCTCAACCTGGACCTCACCAAGGACACTCCCGAGAAGCTCAGCGACCAGCTGGTGAACGGCACGCTCGACATCGGTCCGATCACCTGCGTCGAGTACCTGCGGCACGCGGACGAGTTGGTGGTCCTGCCCGACATCGCGGTCGGCAGTGACGGGCCGGTGATGTCCTGCGTGATCGTCAGCAGGCGGCCGCTCGGTGAACTGGACGGGCGCAGGGTCGCGCTCGGCTCCACCAGCCGCACCTCCGTGCGCCTGGCGCGCCTGCTGCTGGAGGAGCGGGAGGGCGTGCGCCCGGAGTACTTCAGCTGCCCGCCCGACCTGGACGCGATGCTCGCCGAGGCCGACGCCGCGGTACTGATCGGCGATCCCGCGCTGCGCGCCACGCTGGAACAGGCGCCCGAGCGGGGGCTGGACGTCCACGACCTGGGCGAGATGTGGAAGGAGTGGACCGGGCTGCCGTTCGTCTTCGCGGTCTGGGCCGCCCGCCGGCCGTACGTGGAGCGCTACCCCGAACTGGTCGACGCCGTGCACCGGGCCTTCCTGGAGTCCCGGGACCTCTCGCTGGCCGAGGCCGGGAAGGTCGCCGAGCAGGCCGCCCGCTGGGAGTCGTTCGACGCGGCCGCGCTGGAACGGTACTTCAGCGAGGCGCTGGACTTCTCGCTCGGCGAGCGGCAGCTGGCGGGCATCGCCGAGTTCGCCCGGCGCACCGGCCGCGACAGCGGTTTCGCACCCGATGTGACGGTGCGGCTGCTCCAGTCGGCCCAACCGGTCGGGTGAGGCCGCCGGCGCTGCGGAGGGCGGGTGAGGCGGAGGGCAGGCGTCCGTCCTGACCTCCGCGCACCACCCCGGCGGCGCGCGCGAGGCGTGAGCGGCCCGCCGTAGGGGCGAGCGTCCCCGGCCCGAGCCGGCCGGGCAGTGCTGGGGCGGGGGCGAAAAGGGGGCGCAAAGGTGCTGGCGTAGGCTGGTTCGGCCATGTCGGCCGAGCGATCCGTCCCCTGTGTCCCGCTTGGCCGAGGCGCCCCGATGCCGGAGAGAAAGAAGGCCCGACAGGTGTCCGAGCAGACCCTCCCCCAGCCTCCGGCCGGGGGGACCCTCCCCCAGCCTCCGGCCGGGGGGACCCTCACCGCCACTGACCTGCAGGCCGTTCTCGACCGTGCGGCCGCCGGGGGCCGGATCACCCCCGAGGAGGCGCTGGACCTCTACCGCTGGGCACCGCTGCACGCGCTGGGCTCCGCCGCCGACGCCGTCCGCCGCCGCCGGTACGCCGGGGTCGAGCACATCGCGACGTACATCATCGAGCGGAACATCAACTACACCAACGTCTGTGTGACGGCGTGCAAGTTCTGCGCCTTCTACGTGCCGCCGAAGAGTGACAAGGGCTGGTCCCGGGACCTCGACGAGATCCTGCGCCGCTGCGCGGAGACGGTCGAGCTGGGCGGTACCCAGATCATGTTCCAGGGCGGGCACCACCCGGACTACGGCGTCGAGTACTACGAGCGCGCCTTCTCCGCGATCAAGGCGGAGTTCCCGCAGCTGGTGATCCACTCGCTGGGCGCCTCCGAGGTCGAGCACATGTCCCGGATCTCCGGCGTCTCCATCGAGGAGGCCATCACCCGGATCCACGAGGCGGGTCTGGACTCCTTCGCCGGTGCCGGCGCCGAGCTGCTGCCCGAGCGCCCGCGCAAGGCGATCGCCCCGCTGAAGGAGTCGGGCGAGCGCTGGCTGGAGATCATGGAGGCCGCGCACGGCCTGGGCGTGGAGTCCACCTCCACCATGCTGATGGGCACCGGCGAGACCAACGCCGAGCGGATCGAGCACCTGCGCATGATCCGCGACGTGCAGGACCGTACGGGCGGCTTCCGCGCCTTCATCCCGTACACCTACCAGCCGCAGAACAACCACCTCAAGGGCTCCACCCAGGCGACCGTCTTCGAGTACCTGCGGATGATCGCCATCGCGCGGCTCTTCCTCGACAACGTGGCGCACATCCAGGGCTCCTGGCTGACCACCGGCAAGGAGGCGGGCCAGCTCTCGCTGCACTACGGGGCCGACGACCTCGGCTCGGTGATGCTGGAGGAGAACGTGGTCTCGATGGCCGGTGCCAAGCACCGCTCCAACCTGACCGAGCTGATCCACCTGATCCGGGCCGCCGACCGCGTCCCCGCGCAGCGCTCCACCACCTACGAGCACCTGCGGGTGCTGGACGACCCGGCCAACGACCCGGTCGATCCCCGGGTCGCCTCGCACATCGCCTCCACCGCGATCGAGGGCGGCACCGCGCACCCCGAGCTGAAGATCCTCTCCGCGAACTGATGCTGACGCTGCACCGCGCCGCCGTACTGGTGGCCGACCCCGCCGCCCCGCCGGTCCACGACGGGGCGGTGCTGGTCGACGGCGGCGTGGTGGCCGCCATCGGTCCGTACCGGCCGGTGGCCGGCGCCAGGGAGCGGACGTGGGACGGGCTGTTGGTGCCCGGCCTGCGCAATCCGTACGGGCAGTGGCTTCTGGAGCGGGCGTACCACCCGGACCCCCGGGAGGAGCTGGGCAGTGAGCCGCTGTCCGGCGCGGCGTACGCCGAGGCGTTCGGCGGGGAGCCCGGTGAGCTGGACCAGGAGCGGCGGGGCGGCAGCGCCCGGCGCGGTCTGCAGCGGATGCTGGCGTACGGGACCACGGCGGTCGCGGGGCCCTTCGAGCTGCCGGTGGTGCGCACCGCCGTGGCCAGGTCCGGGCTGGTGGCGCTGCCCGGGGACGGCGCCGAGGGCGGTCTGGACCCGCTGGCCGTCACCGGACTGGCGCAGGCCGTGCACCGGCCACTGGCCGTCGGCGGGCGGGCCGACTTCGCGGTCTTCGATGTGAGTTCGGTCGCCGAGCTGGAGGCGGCGGGCGCGGGCTGCTGTCTGGCCACGGTGCTCGGCGGAAGGCTGCTGTACCGACGGCGCTGAGGAAGGGCCCGTTGCCACGGAAGGATGGCTGGTACACAGACGGAATCAGGCCGGAAACCAGCGTGCAAGCTGGTTAGTCCGATGAACTGATTGATCGTTGTCGTGACCTGAGGGCCTGCCAGCGGCTACCATCCCGGACAGCCCCTCAGATCGCCTTCCCCAGCGGTTGAGCGGGTCACCTCACCATCGGCCCCTTCCCCCGGGGGCCTTGTCCGGCAGCCAGGACAGGAACCATGCGATCCGCGACCGTCCCCCGCTTTCGCAGCGCGCGCCTCGGCCGAGGCTGGTACCTCGCCGCAGTGCTCAGCGCCGTGCTCGCGGTCGGGATGTGCCTGCTCGGCTGGCGTCAGGCCGACCAGGCGGAGCGGATCACCGCCCACCCCGTCCGCACCGAGGGCACCGTCACCCAGCTCCCGTCCGGCAGCGCCACCTACAGCGCGGTCAGCTACCGGGCCGACGGACAGCAGCGCACGGCGGCCGACCTGTGGCTGCCTGCGGACGCCAAGGTCGGCGACCGGATCTGCCTGGAGCACGCCGCCGACGACCTGAGCGCCGTCCGGGTCTGCGGCGAGCACTACCCGCAGCCGGCCGGGATCGGTCTGGCCCGGGTCAGCGTGCCGACGGCGCTGCTGCTGTGCGTCGGCTGCGTGGTCCGGATCTGGCGGCACCGGCGGGCCACCCAATCCGTCCAGCAGTCCGTACGGCCGCGCACCCGGGTACGCGGCCGGGGCGCCCGGATCAGCACCACGGTGGCCTTCGCCACCGAGGCGCTGGGCGAGGGGATGCCCTCGATCACCCACGGCAAGCGCTCCCGGCGGCGGCGCAGGGGCGGGCGGCGCGCGCTGCGCTGAAGGTGTGGCGAGGCTGCCGGGAGGTGCGCCGGAGGGGCCGACGAGGTGCGGCGAGGGGAAGCCGGGAGCCGCGCCGAAGGGGCTCTCGGGAGGTGTACGCACACCCGTTGCCGGGGCGGCGGGTGACAGGGTGAAGAATGGGGTTCGTGACCCGAGCCTCTCTGGACAAGCAGCCGCACGAAGTCGCCGCGATGTTCGACGATGTCGCGGCCAAGTACGACCGCACCAACGACGTGCTCTCGCTCGGCCAGGCCCGTGCCTGGCGGCGTGCGGTGGCCGACACGGTGGACGCCAGGCCCGGTGAGCTGGTGCTCGACCTCGGCGCCGGTACCGGCACCTCCTCGCTGCCCTTCGAGGAGACCGGTGCGAAGGTCGTGCCGTGCGACTTCTCGGTCGGCATGCTCACCGAGGGCAAGCACCGCCACCCCGAGCTGGCCCTGACCGCCGGGGACGCCACCAGGCTGCCGTTCGCGGACGGCGTCTTCGACGCGGTCACCATCTCCTTCGCCCTGCGCAACGTCCAGGAGACCGACGCCGCGCTGCGCGAGATGCGCCGGGTCACCAAGCCCGGCGGCAAGCTGGTGATCTGCGAGTTCTCCACCCCGACCTGGACGCCCTTCCGGAGCGTCTACACCGAGTACCTGATGCGCGCCCTGCCGCCGGTGGCGACGGCCGTCAGCAGCAACCCGGACGCGTACGTCTACCTCGCCGAGTCGATCCGGGCCTGGCCCGACCAGCCTGCGCTGGCCACCAAGCTGCAGCAGGCCGGCTGGTCCAAGGTCGCCTGGCGCAACCTCACCGGCGGGATCGTCGCCCTGCACCGGGGTTTCAACCTCTGAGCCCCACCGGGCAGCCGATCTCCGCCCTGACAGGCCCTCGTTAGACTCGTCCGAGCCCGCCCCGGCCCCCTCGCGGGACGGGGCGGTCCCTCGCCGCCCAGACCGACCCGCTGCCCGCAGGAGTGTGCCCCCGTGTCCGAGACCGCAGCCGACCTGAGCGCCGACACCGTCGAGAGCAGCGCCGACGTCATCGTGGTCGGTGCCGGCCCGGCGGGTTCGACCACCGCGTACTACCTGGCGCAGGCCGGACTCGACGTCCTGCTGCTGGAGAAGACCGTGTTCCCGCGCGAGAAGGTCTGCGGAGACGGTCTGACCCCGCGCGCCACCAAGCAGTTGGTGGACATGGGCATCGACGTCTCCACCGCGAACGGCTGGCTGCACAACCGGGGCCTGCGGATCATCGGCGGCGGCGTCCGGCTGGAACTGGACTGGCCCGAGCTCTCCGCGTTCCCCGACTACGGCCTGGTCCGCAAGCGCGCCGACTTCGACGAACTGCTCGCCCGGCAGGCCCAGAAGGCCGGGGCCCGGCTGTACGAGCGGTGCAACGTCAGCGGCCCGGTGCTGGACGACCGCACCGGTCGGATCGTCGGCGTCACCGCCAAGCTGGGCGAGGAGCGGCGCCCGGTGACCTTCCGCGCCCCGCTGGTGGTCGCCGCCGACGGCAACTCCACCCGGCTGTCCCTGGCGATGGGGCTGCACCGCCGCGAGGACCGCCCGATGGGCGTGGCCTACCGGACGTACTTCAAGTCCCCGCGCCACGAGGACGATTACCTGGAGTCCTGGCTGGAGCTCTGGGACACCCGCGGCGGGCGGCGCGAGCTGATGCCCGGCTACGGCTGGATCTTCGGCATGGGTGACGGCACCTCCAACGTCGGCCTCGGCATCCTCAACTCCTCCTCTTCCTTCGGGGAGTTGGACTGGCGTGAGGTGCTCAAGGCCTGGTGCGCCGGCATGCCCGAGGAATGGGGCTACACCCCCGAGAACATGACCGACCCGATCCGCGGCGCCGCCCTGCCGATGGCCTTCAACCGCCAGCCGCACTACACCCGCGGCCTGCTGCTGGTCGGCGACGCCGGCGGCATGGTCAATCCCTTCAACGGCGAGGGAATCGCCTACGCGATGGAATCCGGCCAGCTCGCCGCCGGTGTCATCGTCCAGGCCCACGCCCGGGTCACCCCCGCCGGCCGCGAGCGCGCCCTGCAGGCCTACCCCCGCGTCCTCAAGGACGTCTACGGCGGCTACTACACCCTCGGCCGCGGCTTCGTGAAGCTGATCGGCAACCCGAAGGTCATGCAGCTCGCCACCCAGCGCGGTCTGACCCACCCCGTCCTGATGAAGTTCGTCCTCAAGATGCTCGCCAACCTGACCGACCCTCAGGGCGGCGACGCCATGGACCGCATCATCAACGGCCTCGCCAAGGTCGCGCCCAACGCCTGACGTTGGGCCGGTGTCCGGCGCCGGGCGCTCGAGCCTCGGCGCCGGGAGCCCTGCCCCGGGCGCGGGGCGCCAGACCCCGGCGCCGGCGCGCCCGCGCCGTACGGGAGTCGGGCGTCAGCGGTTGGTGATGCGGACCTGGTGGATGTTGACCGGGAGGTTGGGGTAGCCGTCGCCGGGGTTGTTCTGGTCGTCCTCGCCGGCGGCGGCGATCTTCTGGAGGACGTCGAGGCCGGCGGTGACGCGGCCGAAGGGGGTGTAGGCGGGGGAGAGCTTGGTGTCCTTCCAGACGAAGAAGAACTGGCTGCCGTTGGTGTTGGGGCCGGCGTTGGCCATGGCCACGGTGCCGGCGGGGTAGGTGGCGCCGGTGAGGTTCTCGTCGGGGAAGGAGTAGCCGGGGCCACCGCTGCCGGTGCCGGTGGGGTCGCCGCACTGGAGGACGTAGATCCCCTTGGTGGTGAGGCGGTGGCAGTGGGTGCGGTTGAAGTAGGAGTGCTCGGCCAGGAAGCGGAACGAGAAGGTGGTGCAGGGCGCCTTGTCGGTCAGGGCCTGGAAGGTGATGGCGCCCTGGCTGGTCCGCAGTGTGGCGTGGTAGGGCTTGGCGGCCTTGACCGGGTCGAAGACCGGTATGCCCTTGAAGTTGTCGGCCGGTACGGCCGGCGTGTAGGTGCAGGCGGCGGGCGCGGGGGTGGGGGCCGGGGTCGCCGCCTCGGCTTCGGTGGTGGCGAGGCCGAGGGGCAGGGCGGCGGCGGCGAGTGGCAGTGCCCAGTGCTTGCGCTTCATGCGGGGTTCCCTCCCGGGGTGTGTGCCACGGCAGTTGGCATGGCGTACTCACTGATGCCCCCGGGGTGAACCTGCTATGCGTGGGGCGGTTTGGTGTTAGCGGGGCTGCGGAGAAGGGGAGTTGTCCTGCGGCTCGGGGGAGAAGAGGCCCGCGCGGGCGGCGAGCAGGGCGGCGGCCGCGGCGCGGGTGGCGGCGGGTTCGTCGAGGGGTTCGCCGGTGAGGAAGAGGCGGTGGTAGAGCGGGGCGGTCGCGGCCCGGACCAGCTCCACCGGGTCGGTGCCGGACGGGAGTTCGCCGCGTTCGACGCCCCGGGCGGCGACCTCGGCGGCCTGCCGGTGCCGGGCGGCGAAGAAGGCGTGCAGCGCCTCGGCGCCCTGGGGCGAGCGCAGTGCGGCGGCGATCAGGGCGGTCGGGGTGGTGCGCAGTTCGGGGTCGGTGAAGGTGGCGTACACCTCGTGGGCGAGCAGGCGGACGTCCTCGTCGACCGAGCCGGTGTCGGGGATGGGCCAGGGCTGCTCGGCGGAGGTGGTGAGGGCCTGGGCGATCAGGCCGTCCATACCGCCCCAGCGGCGGTAGAGGGTGGCCTTGTGGACGCCCGAGCGGGTGGCGACGGCGTCCACGGTGAGCTGGTCGTACGGCTTCTCGGAGACCTCGGCGAGGGTGGCGGCGACGACGTCGGCGAGGACGCGGGCGCTGCGGCCGCCCGGTCGGGGGGTGGGGGTGGCGGTAGGCAAAGTCGACTCCAGTCGCGTTAAGGGTTGCCAGATGGGTGCCCGCACTGGCATGCTCCATCTTAACGCGACGCAGGTCGCATTAGATTGTCCCCAGTGCCGGAGGTACCGCTGTGCCCGATGTGATCCCCGACCCCACCGTGCTGCACCCGCTGGCCGGGCACGGCCGCGTCGTCCTGCTGCGGAACCTGGTTACCGATCCGCGGATCGAGGTGGGCGAGTACACCTACTACGACGACCCGGACGGCGCGACCGAGTTCGAGCGGCGCAACGTGCTCTACGCGTACGGGCCCGAGCGGCTGGTGATCGGGCGGTACTGCGCGATCGCGAGCGGCACCCGCTTCCTGATGGCGGGCGCGGAGCACCCCACGATGGGGGTCTCGACCTTCCCGTTCACCATGTTCGGCGGCACCTGGACCGAGCGGACGCTCGACCTGGTCACCGGGATGCCGAGCCGGGGTGACACGGTGGTCGGGCACGACGTCTGGTTCGGCTACGGCGCCACGGTGATGCCGGGTGTGCGGATCGGCGACGGCGCGATCATCGCGACGGGCGCGGTGGTCACCGCGGACGTCGAACCGTACACCGTCGTGGGCGGCAATCCCGCCCGGCCGATCAAGCGGCGGTTCTCCGACGAGGACGTCGAACGGCTGCTCCGGGCCGCTTGGTGGCACTGGCCGGTCGAGCTGGTCACCGAGCACCTGCGGGTCATCATGTCGGGCACGCCGACGGAGATCGAGGAGATCGCCCGGCGGAACGGGCTGCTGTCCGAGGAGGGGTGACCCGGCTCGCGCGCGGGGGTGGACCCCCTCCAGGAGGGCCGCGACAACGGCCTTCGGGTGGCCCGGCGTCCGCGCCGGGGGCTTCCAAGATCCGGAAAGCCGTTGATCGTTCGTGCGGCGCCGCGCGAGGATGTCACCCCGCCGCCGCAGAACCGTCCGACGACGTACGGACCCTCGGCCTTCCACTCCCGGAGGGAACACCGCATGCGCTCCGTCCCGCCGATCGTCCGTGACCTGCCCGTGCTCGCGGTGGCCGTGGTCTGGGGATCAAGCTTCCTGGTGGTCAAACAGCTGGCGACGCCGCAGACCGTGCTGCCGGTGCTGGTACTGCGCTTCGGGCTGGTGCTGCCGCTGTTGGGCCTGTTCGCGTTCCGGGCACTGCGCGGGCTCACCGCGCGCGAGTGGCTGGGCGGGGCCGCGCTCGGCGCGATCCTCGGCGCGATCTTCCTGCTGGAGACCTACGGTGCGGTGCACACCTCGGCGACCAACGCCGGTCTGATCGTCAGCCTCACCATGGTGCTCACGCCGCTCGCCGAGAGCGCGGCACGGCGGACCGCGCCGTCCTGGTCGTTCCTCGGGGCGGCCGGAGTCTCGGTGCTCGGGGTCGCCCTGCTGACCGGCGGCGGGTTCCGGGCGCCGGGCACGGGCGACCTGCTGGTGCTCGCCGCGGCGGTGGTGCGGACCGTCCACGTGCTCACCATGTCCCGCACCAGGGCCATCGCGGGGACCGATTCGCTGGCCCTCACCTGGGTCCAGCTCGCCGCGTCCGGGCTCGTGTTCGCGATCGCCTCGGCCTTCGCCGGGCCGTCCGCGCTCACGGTGGCGGCCGGGTTCGGACCGGTGCAGTGGACGTACCTGTTGCACCTGTCGCTGCTCTGCACGCTGTTCGCGTTCTTCGTCCAGATGTGGGCGGTCCGTGCCACCTCACCCTCGCGGGTGAGCCTGCTGCTGGGCACCGAGCCGCTCTGGGCCGCCGTCTTCGGCACCACCCTGGGCGGCGACCGCCTGACGCCGCTCGCGCTGCTCGGCGGGCTCCTGGTGCTGGCGGGCACCGAGGGCGGCCGGCGGGCCGGGCTGGGCGGCAAGCGGCATGCCGCGGCCGACGAGGGCGGGGCCGCCGCCGTGCGGGAGCGTGCGGACGCGGAGCACGACGCGGGGGCAGAGCGGGAGTTGGACCACGCGCGCTGAGTGAACGCTCCCGGACGCCGCCCGGCCCGCGTGCCCGCCGAGTCCGGTGCGCGGAGCAACCGTTGTGCGCCGGAGCGCAGCGGTCAGAGCGCGCCCGCGTCGCGGGCCGTCCAGATGCTCGGGTACAGCGGCCGCCAGCCCAGCTCGGCCCGGATCCGGGCGTTGCTCGCATGCCCCTCCCACGGGTCCCCGGCCTCGCGTGCGGCCGCGCCCTCCGGCTGCCGGACGCCGTGCAGTTCGTGCAGGTCGTACGCGCTGATCGGCGCGTCGTCGACCGCGTTGTACGCGCGGCCCTCGATGCCCGGCGTCCGGACGGCGCGCCACAGCGCCTGGGACGCGTCCGCGTGGTGGACCACGGGCAGCCGCTGGTGCGAGGCCCACTGGCCGGCCCACTGCAGCGACTGGGCCAGGTGCGTGTCACCCTCGCCGTACACGAAGGCCAACCGCACCACCACCAGGGGCAGTTCCAGCTCCCGCAGCTCCTCCTCGGCCTGGGCCTTCGACGCGGCGTACGCGCCCCAGGAGGCGTCCGGGCGCAGCTCGTCCGACTCCACGGCAGGCCGGCCGAGGCCGCCGCGGTACACCAGGTTGGTGCTGGTCTGGACGAACCGCCGCACGCCAGCCTCGGCCGCGTCGCGGCCGAGTTCCACCGCCGCGTCACGGTTGACCGCGTACGCCTCCTCGTCCGGCACCCCGCGCAGTGCGGCGGCCACGTTCACCACCGCGTCCACGCCCTGCAACGCCTTGACCCGGCCGGCCTGTTCGCGCAGGTCGCCCTGCACCACCTCGACGCCGAGCCCGGCCAGGTGAGAGACCTTCGTCTCGTCGCGGACCAGGATCCGGACCGCGTCCGCCCGTCCGCCGGAACAGCCGGAAGACGTTTCTGCACCCCGTGGTCGGGCGGATCGAGGTCGAGTGCGAGGTGCTCGCCGGCGCCGACCACGACCAGCTGCTGCTGCTGCTGATCTACACCGCCCGCCCGGGGAGCGAGTCGGCGCAGCGGCTCGAACTGCTGCGGGTGGTGGGGCGGCAGGACTTCGGCCGGGCGGAGCCGCAGACGAGCTGACGCGCCGTCAAGGCGTGTGACCCGTGCCGCGGTCACTGGCCGGGAGGGGGCTCCGGCAACTCCGCCGCGCGGCGCAGCGCGGCGGCCGGGCCGTACTGCGCCCACACCCCGAATCGACTCTCTGGACGTCTCGTGGCTGTGACGACCGGGACGGTTGTCTATCCGTGATCTGAACTCGGCTCGGCGGGGCCGCCCGAGGTCGTTCCGGGTTTCGTGTAGAGGATTTCGCGGGCCTGTTCGGCGGCGCGGATGATGCTCTCGGAGATGAAGTCGAGGAAGCGGGCGGCGTTCTCCAGGCGGGTGGCGGCCGGGGTGCCGGCGCCGAGGATGTCGGCGCCCTGCCGTGCGGTTTCGACGATCTGGTCGTTGGAGCGGGCGCTGCGGAGCATCGACTGGTACCAGAGGTCGTCGTCGACGGTGTAGCGCTCGCGGCGGCGTTCGTCGCGTTGGCGGCGGACGAGGTCCATGCTGTCGAGGAAGGCGATCGCCTTGGAGATGGAGGCCGGGCTGACCTGGAGGCGCTGGGCGAGTTGGGAGGCGGTGAGGCTGCCCGCGTCGGTGGTGTAGAGGCAGGTCAGCACTCGTGCCGGCATCTTGGGCAGGCCCGAGGCCATGAAGACGGTGGCGAGCCTTTCCTCGTACTCGGCCACGGCCTCGGCGTCGCGTCCGTGCGGCTGGGGGGCTGACTCCGGCCCTGGGGAGGAAGTGGACTTGCGTCGGCGGGCGCGGCGTTCGGTGGCGCGGTGGGCCAGGTCGGGGCGGTAGGCGGTGGGACCGCCGTTGCGCATCACCTCACGCGTGATTGTCGAGGTCGGACGGTCCAGGCGCCGGGCGATCTCCGCGTAGGCGAGGCTGTCGGCCAGCCCCAGCGCGATCTGCTGGCGTTCCTGCTGAGTGAGCCTGCCTCCCGGCATCACGATCTCCTCGGTGATCTTTCGTGGGGTTCCTGATTCCCCCACCATAGCGTTCACTTCTCACCCATTGCAATGATCCGAAGGGTTGCCGTTGCGTTACTTTTGGGACGGTTGCAACAGTTTCCCGGCCTCTACCTGCAGGAATGCTAATTCTGCGCAACGACCGTGTTGCCTCGTACTGGAAAGCAACGTAGCGTTTCCGGTGTCAGAAACAACGAGCGAGCACAGGAGAGCACGATGCAGAAGTTCGACACCCCCGCCCCGATCTCCGCCGTCCTGGCCGTCCCCGCCGGACGCATCCAGCTCATCGCCGCCGACCGCGCCGACACCGTCGTCGAGGTCCTGCCCGCCAACCCCTCCAAGAGCCGCGACGTCCAGACCGCCGAGCAGACCACCGTCGCCTACGCGGACGGCGTCCTGCGGATCCACACCCCCGAGCCCAAGAACGTGCTCCTCGGTAGCGGATCCGTGGAGATCACCATTCAGCTGCCCGTCGGCTCCCGCATCGAGGCCAGGGCCGCCGCCTGCGAGCTGCGCGGCGTCGGCCGCCTCGGCGAGGTCGTCTTCGAAGGCGCGTACCGCCAGATCAAGATCGACGAGGCCGCGAGCGTCCGCCTCACCGCCGTCGACGGCGACGTCGAGGTCGGCCGGCTGGGCGGCCCCGCGGAGATCAGCACCGCCAACGGCGACATCCGGATCACCGAGGCCGTACGCGGCACGGTCCAACTCCGCACCCAGTCCGGCAACATCACCGTCGGCGCCGCCCGCGGCGTCTCCGCTGCCCTGGACGCCGGCACCGCCCACGGCCGCATCAGCAACGCGCTCAAGAACGACGGCACCGCCGAACTCGACATCCGCGCCACCACCTCCAACGGCGACATCACCGCCCGCAGCCTCTGAAGGAACAGATCCAGGACTGTCCGCGCCGGGCCCACCGCGATCGCTCTCACCGGTAACCGCTGGAGCGACATTCCCCAAGGCCGGAGTCCAGGGTGGTTCTGGCCGCCTGCATCGCCGCCCGGACGCGCGCGGCCCCGGCGGCGGCGAACAGGGCTCCGCCGCCGACCGCGACCGCTCGCGTGCCCAGGCCCGCGCAGGCCCGGCAGATGCCCGGCTGCGGGACGGGATCGTGGCACTTGGCGCATTCGGCGTGCCGGTGCGGCGGGGGCTGCTCGGGGATGGGTGCGGGTGGCATCTTGCGTTGCAGGCGACTGCGGAGCACTCCTGCGGGGGAGTGCAGGATCGCGGGCAGACCCGGCAGCAGGGCTCGGGCCAGGTCGGCTGCGGTACTGCCGCGCTCCAGCCACTGGGCGACCAGCGGCGCGAGCTCCCGGGCCTCGGCTTCGCCCAGGCGCAGGCGCCGATCCGGACGGATCACCCGGTACAACGTCGCCACCGCTTCGCGGAGTTGTTCGTCCCGTGCTGTCGAAGGCTGCTGGACTGCCGCCCGCCCGTCGGGGCCGTCGGTCGCCTCGGGGTGTGCCGACGCCCGGTCGGCCCCGGCGGCGGGGAGGGAGGGTTCTTGGTACCGGTTCTTTACAAGAGGGCTGCCACGTCGGCCGGTTACCGCTTCACCGGAGGCCGGACGGGGGACACCCGGTGGCGCGAGCTGCGGGGTGTCGAAGACCCTGGCCTCCGAGCGGACGGTGCCGTCGGCCATCCGGACCTTGTCGACCCGGTAGTACCCGGCCTCGGTCAGCTCACGGAGTGCCTTGCGGATCGCCCCGCGTCCCTGGGGGCTGGTGTCGGCCATCTGCCGACCGTCCTCGCGCCGGCCGTCGGGGCGGGAGAGGAGATCGGCGAGCAGGCCGCGGGCGGTGAAGCTGAGCCGACGGTCCTGCAACAGGCCGTTCGGCAACACCGTGAACTTACAGGCGTGTTCGGTACGATGGATACGCATCGGGAGGTCCGTCCTGGTGCCGGGCCCCGGGGTGTTGGCGCACCGCCGGGGTCGTCTACGTTCTGCTGTCGTCGCGGAACGTAGCACATCGCATGCGGAGAGTATGAAAGCTTCGTTTGGCGAACTGATCACGTACCTGGGGGATCGCCTGCTGATCACTTCTGGGTGGTGGATGTCCATGTGCCGGTGGCTCGTTGAGCGCGTCGCCGCGCGTCCAGGCGCCGGGCTTCCCCCGTCAAAGCCCCGGCAACTGTCAGGCGCAGCATCCCTCCTGGGTCCTGTTCGGAGTACTGATCACGAGTCACGGGAAAGGGGCTGGTCGGGTTGATGATCGTTCTGATAGCTTTCCGTCGGCCGTGATCAAGTCCAAGGAGGTGAGACCCATGAACGCAGCACTCGTATGGGTGCTCCCTCTTGCCGCCACGGTCGGGCGATCTGCGTAAGTGTCGCCGGGGAGCGCCTCGAAACAGGCACTCCTGAAAGGCAACACGCCATGAACACTTTGCACTTCACCACCGAATCGACCTCCAACGGTATCGCCGAGCGCGACTTCACCGTCAACGGCGTCCCCGGTGTCCTCTGGTCCCCCGAATCCGGTGCGGACCGTGCGCCCCTGGTCCTGATGGGTCATGGCGGCGGCAACCACAAGAAGCACCCCGCGATGTCCGGCCGCGCTCGCCTCCTGGTGGCCGGCTGCGGCTTCCACGTCGCCGTGATCGACGCGCCAGGTCACGGCGACCGGCCGCGCACGGAGCACGACGAGCAGGAGATCGCCGCGCTGTTCGCGGCGCGGGCGGCCGGCGAGCCGGAAGGCCCGATCGTCGTCCGCTACAACGCCCACCTGGCGGATCTCGCCGTTCCCGAGTACCGCGCGCTCCTGGACGCCCTCCAGGAGCTTCCGGAGATCGGCGCCGACGGGTCGGTCGGCTACTGGGGCATCAACATGGGCACCGCGATCGGCGTGCCGTTCGTGGCGGCCGAGCCCAGGATCGCGGCCGCGGTCTTCGGCCAGCACTGGCCCCACGTCCTGGCCGAGAAGGCGAAGCAGATCACCATCCCGATCGAGTTCGACCTGCAGTGGGACGACGAGCACATCTCGCGGGAAGAGGGTCTTGCGCTGTTCGACGCCTTCGCCTCGAAGGAGAAGTCCCTGCACGTGAACTCGGGCAAGCACAAGGAGCTGCCCCGTTTCGAGGCGGACAGCGCGGTCCGGTTCTTCGCCCGGCACCTCGGCAGCGCGGTCACCTCGCCGGCCTGACGCGCGTGGTTGCGGTGTCCGGCCGGCCGGGCGGACACCGCAACCACGGGCCTGGGCTGAGGCTGACCGCACTGATGGAGCACGGGGCAACCGTGCCTTGAGCTCAGGCAGAGCGCTTCGCGTCTATTTCATCGAAGCACGTCGCCGCGTGCGCAGGTGCTGAGCTTTGTCCTCTTGAAGCTCCGGCCCAGGCCGACCTCAGAGACGGCACACAACAATGCCGCCCAGGCACGTGATCCGGAACGAGCCTTCAGCCGCGATGTGGGCGGCAGCAATCTCGGCTGCCCGGCTGACGGTCTCCTGGAACGGGACGCCGCTCTGCTCGGCCCACGCCTCGTAGGAGGCGAGGTGGGCGACGATCGGTGCCGGGTCGGTGACTTCGATGGTGCCGGGCAGCTCCCGTACCCGGATGCCCGTGAACGCCGTCCCGAGGTAGCTGCGGGCCCTCTCCAGGGAGAAGCGCGAGCTGAGTGAGACGCGGGCCGGTCCCTCGGGAATTCCGAGGACGTCGCCCGCAGCCGTGGACCAGAGCCGGTCCAGCTCCTGTTTGTCGGCTTCGCTGTTGGTAGAAGCGACGAGCACACCGCCTGGCCAGAGGACGCGGGACAGCTCGTTGATCGCGGCCTCGATGTCGCTGACGTGGTACAGCATGTGTAGGGCCAGCACGGCGTCGGCGCTGTCGTCGGCGAAGGGGAGGGCTTGTGCGTCAGCCACCAGGACCGGCTTCTCGACGCCGGTGAGGATGCCCGCAGAGATGTCCATCCCGATGACCTGGAGATCCGGGCGGTCCTTGTGCAGACGGCTGACGAACTTGCCGTTGCCGCAGCCGACATCGAGGACGGTACCGCTGGTGCCGGTCAGCTCCTCGACGACGATCCCGGGCGGGTCGTACTGAGGTCGTTGCCAGCGGTAGATCGACTGGCGTGCGGCCAGGTGGCGTCCGTCGGCATACGCGCTGTTCGCGAGGATCGTCCGGTCGGAGACTGCGGCGTCCTGCTGTGCGGTGTTGCTCGTCACTTGGGCAGCTCCGGAGGGTTCGTGAGTGCGGGCTGAGCGCAGGCCGTCTCGGTGAGTACGATCACCACAAGATCGCCGCCGTGATCTCCGAGTTCTCGGCGACCGGCGGTTGAACGCCGGTGAGCTCAGCGGCACGGCCCGCGAGGAGGGGAGCCAGCTCCGGGTACCAGGCGCGCGCGACGGCTTGCAGCATCTCGGCCAGGGCGGCGAGTTCGCCGATGCGGCCGGCGGGTGTGTCGAGCACGGGGGCGAACTCGGCGCGGATGCGGGCGGCGGTGTCCGGGACGAGCAGGCTGTTGGCGTGGAGGAGGCCGGGGTCGTAGCCCACCGGGACCAGGCCCCAGCGTTCCCAGTCCAGGATGGTGAGGGGCGCGGTGAGGTTGCCCCAGTGCAGGTCACCATGGCCGGTCACGCGCTCGATGTTCTCGGGTGCGGGGATGCCGAGGAACTGCGGGAACGCCTTGTCGATCCAGCCGGACCGCACGGTGGTCCGGACACCTTCGGCCTGGCCCAGGTGATCAAGGGCCTGGTGAAGGCTGTGCCACCACTCCTCCGGGAGGCCGGGGTCACGGGCCAGGTCCGGCCGGTCGGGCGAGATGACAGGATGCGCGACGTAGTCGGTGACCTCCGCCTTGTAGGCGAATGGGTCCTCGACCCAGTCCATGACGTCGTGCAGCTTGGGACGCGGCACCTCATCGGGGACCAGGACCGACGCCCCGACGATGCCTTCGCCTTGCTTCCGGCCCGTGTTCATCACGGCGGTGGAGGCCACGCGCAACCAGAGGTCACCGGCCCGGCGGCTGATCGTGCAGCCGAGGAACCCCCACACCGGGTTCCCGGTGCACCTCAGCCCGAGGAGGGTCGCCGCGGTGGCGTGGGCGGACTCCATGCGGAGTCGGGTCGCCTCATCTGGTGGCGAGTGCATCGATCACGCTCCTGAGTCGGTCGCCCTCCAACGGGATGACCACGGCCTTTGCCGCATCGTCCCAGTGATTCGCGGTGCTCGCGGACAGCAACACCACATCCAGGCCAGGGCACGAGGCCACGGCCAGCAGTGCAGCGGCCGGAGCGGACAACCCGGGGCGGATGAGGTCCACCAGTTCGGGTGTCATCAACCCGGGCAGCTCTCCGCCGTGCAGCGGAGCGGACGCGAAGGTGGTGACTCCCGAGTCCTGCGCTTCCACGAGCGGTCCGCCGCCGCCGAGTGCCAGGGCGATGGGGTCGGATATGACCAGGCTCACCGGCAGCTGCAACCCACTGAAGTGGTGGCCTGTCGATCCGGCGGCTTCTTGGGCGAGGCCGAGGAGCTCCGCCACCGTGAACGCGCCCGAGTTCAGGCCTGACCAGGTGGCAACGCCGTAGCCCCCGATCCTGCCGGCATTGACGAACTCCTCCAGGGCGGCGAACGCTGCCCGTAGCTGACCGTGCAGTTGGGCGCGATCATGGTTGGATTCGGCTCGCTCAGGGTTGTGGACGAACACCAGGTTGGCGCGACCAAGAACGCTCAGGGACTGTTCGGTCTGCCAGCGGACGAACGCCGGATCGAGGCTGTGGCCGACCCGGGCGAATTCCGGGGCGAGCACGTTCGCCGCGACGGCGGCATGACCCTGTGCGGCCGTGTGGAAGCCCGTCTTCGTGCTCACGCTGACGTCCGTGTGATCAGCCAGCACGGGCGCCAATTCCTGGTGCGCGAAACCGTGAGCGTAGTTGGGGGCGGTGTCCACCCAGGCCGCCCCAGCGGCGAGGGCGGTGCGCACCGCCTGGCTGACGACGCGCACACGGTACGTTCCCAAGGCGAGAGCGGCGGTCACAGTGCCGTCCCCACCACAGAGGCAGCCTGGCCCTCGATCAGGACGGACAGCAGCGATGCCACGTCCTTCACCTCCAAGTCGGCCGTCGCGGCCAGCGATCCGAGCGTGGCCGGTCGTCCGGTCAGCAGGACCCGGAGCAGCGGAGCCGCCTGGCCGGCGAAGTCCCACGCGGTCCCCGCCGCAGCGAGGGTCACGGTGCCGTCCGGCCCGTTCTCCGTCATCCTGGCGCGAGGCGCAGTGAGCCGGACCGCGATCTCCGGCCGCGCCGGAAGGCCGTCGACGTACGGCAGGGAGGTGACCGCACGGCCGTAGTGCGTGGTGTCGCCCGACTCCGCCCAGCAGCTGACCAGTTCGGGATCGGACAGCTCGGCCAGTATCTCCTTGCGCAGCTCATTGACGTACGCGGCTTGCTCGCGGGGCGAGGCGAAGCGCGGCACATCCAGCCGCAACGCGAGGCGGGAACGCAGTTGGTCCACTACCCAGTTGAGCAGGTCCGCTCCGGTGTGGGTGACGAGGCCGAAGGTCAGGTGCAGGGACGCCGTTCCCTGGTCCGCGCTGACCGCGTGCCACCAGCCTCGTGGCAGGTAGAGCACGTCTCCGGCGGTCAGGACCAGGTCGGCGAGCGGGTCGCCCTCTGGTTGGTCCGGGGCTTCGACGTCTCGGAAGGTCGGAGCGATCCGGGTGGGGCCGTACAGCCGCCAGCGCTTGGCGCCGTACACCTGGACCACCACCACGTCGTGGTCGTCCCAATGTGTCCCGAAGCCTTCCCGCTCGGTCCACGAGGCGTAGGCGTTGACCTGCACCGGAGTGCCAAGGAACCGCTCCAGGGCTTCGGAGGCGGTCCCGATCGGCGGGTGGACGCTCTCGATCGAGTCCAGGACGAGAGAGGCTCCTTCGGCCAATCGGGCGTGCAGCTCGGCAGGTTGGAGGCGGTGCCAGGTCACGGCCCGACGAGTGGGCACCGGCAGCGAGTAGCGGTGAAGAGGAAGGGGCTCGCCGTCGAGCGACAGGCGGAGCCGCGGGGGCTCCAGTCGCTGGGTGGCGAGGATGGTGTTCAGGTCGTCCCAGGACAGCAGGTCGGCAACGTCGACGGCCTCACCGGGGAAGACAGCGTAGGAGCGGTTGAACGTCTGGGCGAGGAACGAGTCCCCGCCCAGACGCGCCGCCCACGAAGCGGCATCATGCATCGTGGGCGTCCGGATCAGTCGTTGCCGTCGGAACGGCCGCCACTGACGTCGGACGGCTGCTCGGTACGGGCCCGGGCAGCGGCGATCCTCCGCGCGGCGACCAGGAGACCGCCCTCAGCGGCCGGAGCCGCCGGGGTGACATGCACCATGGTGCTTCTTCCCTTCTGCTTGGGAAATCCCGCCGGGGTTCCGGCGGGAAGACTGGGTGGCGCCAGCCGGCCAAGGGGACATGGCGACCGGCGCCGTGGTCCACCCGGCCCGTGATTCCCCAGGGGGCCGGGTGGAGACTGAGAGATAGTCAGGCCGATTCCGGCAGGTGGGCGGCTCTGGCCTGTGCGGTGTTGACGAGGACGGCGAGCCGTCTGTCCCCGGTCACGAGCTGATCTGCCGCACATTCGAACCAGACGACCTTGCCCAAGCCCTCGGGGTACCAGCCCCACGAGTGGGCGAGCCCTTCGACCAGGACGAGACCACGTCCGCCCGTGACCGTGTCCTCAGCGGCACCGGGGTCCGGCGTGCGGAGGCTCTTGTCCGCGACCTCAACGCGCAGGCGCTCGCCGGTCCACCCGACGGTGACCCTGAAGCGGGCACCGGTGTGCTCGATGGCATTGGTGAGGACCTCGCTGGCACAGAGCTCGACGTCCCGCAATGCGTCATCGGACAACGGGACGTTCCAGTGCTGCACAGTCCGCTTGATCAGGCGGCGCGCTGCCGGGACAGCGGCCAGCTCTGGCTCGACCTCCCACGTCTGCGGCATTGGCAGCGGGGTGGCGTTCGTCGGGCTCATCAGCACGGACCGCCCTCCGTCTCGATCGGGTTCCTCCGGGCTCCCCGGGGGACTCCCAGGATTGCCGGGCAGGCAGTTCCGAAATAAGGGCCAGGTGATTACCCACCATGGGTAAACTCGCGGTCAGTTACGCCACGTGACACCGAGTGATGATCTTTCCGGTGTGGGGGTGCCGGACATGACCGAATCCACACCGCCACCCGGGCTGCCGGGCCGGCTACTGGCTGATCCCGAGATGATCGCCGCATGCAAGTCGCGGGACTTCACCGTGATCTTCCGGATGGCCAGGCGTGGCGGTTTCCACCCATCCCGCATTGCCCGAGTCTGTGAGCTGACCCCCAGCCGGGTTGGTGAAGTCATCGCGGGCACTCGGAAGATCAGCAACATGGCGGTCATCGAGCGCATCGCCGACGGTCTCCGTATCCCCGGCCACATGGTCGGGCTTGCTCGCCGGGAATGGGAACGGCCGCAGGCTCCTGCCCAACCCGTGATCAAGACGGTGAACCACCAGGACGCCTCAGCAGGGGACTCGGTGCTGCCGAACCGAGAGCTGGATGACATCCTCGCCATAGCGGCCGGCACGAGGGTCACTCCGACGGTCCTCCGATCGCTCCAAGCCTCCATCGAGGACTACTGGCGACGCGACGACGAGCACGGCGGTGAAGTCCTCCGCCCGGCCGTCATGGGTCAACTTCGCTATGTGATGGGCATCCTGCGTGACACGGCGGATCCCAACTACCAACGCAGCCTTCACGGCATCGCGGCCGAACTCGCACGTCTCACCGGGTGGACGCACTTCGATGGCCGGCAATACAGCACAGCTCGCGGCTACTTCACCGAGGCTCTGCGTCTGGCGCGTGAGATCGACGACCGCCCGTTCATCGCCAACGTGCTGTCCTGCCTCAGCCTCCAGGCCACGTATGAGGACAAGGCCCGTGACGCGATCATCCTGGCGAGGGCCGCCCAGGACAGCGCGCGGCTTGACGGCGGGACGCCGAGGCTGATGGCGATGCTGTTTATGCGGGAAGCCTTCGGCCATGCCAGCGCGCACGACCGGGATGCCACCCACCAAGCCATCGAGGACGCACACCACCACTTCGAACGCATCGACCCCGCAGAGGACGACCCGGTATGGGTCCAGTACTTCGACCGCACGAAGCTCACCGTCGATACCGGCATCGCACTCGGTCAGCTCGGCGATGCGGCGGCAGCCGAACCGCTCATCAAGGAGGCCCTACGTAGCGAGGTGACAGCGAACCTACGTGGCCGGGCGTTCCACTCCTTCTGGCTGGCCCGCACCCAACTCCAGCGCTGCGAGGTCGATTTAGCGTGCGCCACGGCCGGAAGGGCTCTCGACCTCGCAACCGAAGTGGCGTCCCCGCGAGTGCTTGCACACCTCCACGAGTTCCGCCGACTGCTGACGCCCTACCGCACCACCCGGTCAGCAGCCGAGTTGTCGGCGCGCATCCGTGGCATGAGCCTCTGACTACAGGCCGGCCTCATCAAGCAGCAGGTACAGCACGCCGACCAGCGAGCCGCTGCTGACTATCTCGCGGCGGTCGATCATGCCTCGCAGTTCGGACAGCGGAATCCACTCGATTCGGTCCGACTCGTTCCGCTCGCTCGGCGGTCCGACGTACTCGACAGCATCGGCCCGGAAGACGAAGTGCTCGGAGTCGGTGATGCCGTTCGCCGGCTGAGCGTAGATCAGCGGCTTGACCTTCCCGACCTTCCAGCCGGTCTCCTCAAGCGCTTCGCGGGCCGCGGCCTCGGCCGGGGTCTCGTCCGCCTCGATCAAGCCCATGGGCAGCTCCCAGGCCCACGAGTCCGTGATGAAGCGGTGCCGCCACATCATCAGCACCTGCTTCTGGTCGTTCACCACCGCCGCGACCGCCAGGTGTCGCAGCTTGAGAACGTGGTGCTCCCAGCGGTGCCCGTCGGGCTGCTCGACATCGACCAACCACAGGTTCACCCATGGGTTTTCGTAGATCGGACGTTCCCCGTGGATCTTCCACTGCATCGCTGCGGCCCCTCTCGATGGACCTTCAGCATGTCAGACCGAAGCTGTCCGGCTGGCTTGTTCCGACGAATTTGCGTCAGGGTGACGAATACGAGGGAGAGCCGCCCACACCTCAGCGCATGGCGTCTGTGTGCCTGCTCGGCCGTGGCTGGCCAAGCACGGTTGGGCTCCAAGCCCCGTTGCAGTCGTCGCCATGAGTGACTCCGGGGCCCATGAGAGCGTGGCTCAGCCGCGCTACTGCTGGTGGCGTCCTGTTCTTTGTCCTGGCAAGCCCCTGTTCGCGTGCGCCAGCTTTCGCGCGCAACCGGCCAGACCACCGATACGCCGAACCGGGCGCCAGCAGCTGTTCACGCCCGCCGACTGCGCCGGTAGTAGTCAACGGTGACCACGGCGAGGAGGGGTCCCCAGGCGAGGAGAGGGGCGTAGCAGGCGGTCATGATGTGGCCGGCGAGGCCGTGTGGGGCGTCGGGGTTGCCCATGGCGCCGGGGCCGTACCAGCCGAAGAAGGCGGCGTCCCAGGTGATCAGGGTGACGGCGAGGGCGCCTAGGGAGGCGGGAACGATGGCGGCCAGGGGGTGGATCCGGCGGCCGCCGATCAGGGGGAGCCAGGTGGGGGCGAGCTGCCCCCAGGGGCGGACCAGGCCCATGGTCAGGAAGGCCAGGGTCTCGGCGACGGCGCTCAGGACGATCACGTAGACCGTTCCCCAGCCGGGCATGTGGCCGGCCATCTGGCGTTCCAGCGCGCCGCTGAAGCCGACCGGGATGCCGGCGCCGAGGGCGAGCCGCCAGAGGCCCGAGGGGAGGGCGGTGAGGGCGGCGAGCTTGGCGGTGCGTACGGCCCAGGCGGGTGCGGGCAGTGCGGCGGGCACTGGGGCGGCGGGCACCGGAGCGGTGGGCAGGGTGGTGGTCATGGTGGTGGTCATGGCGGCGCGTCCTCTCGTCAGGGCTCGATGGCTTCAGCCTCGGTCGCGGACGGGCCGCTACGGCAGATGCTGATCGGGCTGAGCTAAAGAGGCGTCATGTGCCCTTCGGCACAGGCGCGATCACCGTGAACTGCCTAGGCTGGGCGGTATGAACGGGGAGACGGGGTGGCGGACGGCCGGTGCCGTGCTGTCGGTGGTGGCGGCGGTGGTGCTGGTGCCGGGGGTGGTGATGGCCGGCCGGTCCGGACGTCCACGGCCCGCGGCGGTGGCCGTGGTGGCCGGTTCGGCATCGCTCGCGCTGACCGTGCTCGGCTGGGCCGTCGGCCCGTACCCGGAGAGCTACCGGCTGGTCGGTGTGGCCGCCGTGGTCGAACTGCTGGCGCTGCTGGGCCTGGTGACCGTGACGCTCCGGGCGGGCCGGGACTGGTTCCCGGTCGCGCTGGTCGGTGCGGCGGCGGTCGGCTGGCCGCTGCGCTTCATGCGGCCGCAGAGTCCGCTGGAGCTGGCCGGGTTGCTGGTGTTCTGGGCGGGCAGTGTGCTGCTCGCCGCGCTGGTGGGGCTGTACCTGGGAGCGCTGGACGAGCACCGGCGGCGCGAGGTGGCCACCGCGCGCCGTACGCAGCGGCTTGAACTCGCCCATGACCTGCACGACTTCGTGGCCCATGACGTGAGCGCGATGGTCGCGCTGGCGCAGGCCGGTGCGATCGTGGCGACGGTCGATCCCCAGCGGGCGGCGGAGGTCTTCCGGCGGATCGAGCAGTCCGGGCAGCAGGCGCTGACCTCGCTCGACCGTACGGTCCATCTGCTGCGCACCAAGGAGGAGGGTGTGGCGGCCGCACGTGCTCCGCAGCCGGGTCTGGCCGAACTCCCCGAACTGGTGGAGCGGTTCGCCGCCGTCGGCCCCATCGAGGTGTCGCTGGAGCTGCCCGCCGAGCCGGTCGGACGGGAGGCCGCCGCGACCGCGTACCGGGTCGTGGTGGAGGCGCTGACCAACGTCCGGCGGCACGCGCCCCGGGCGCGTTCGGTCGAGGTGGAGGTCCGGCACGCCGGGGAGCGGCTGGAGGTGCGGGTGACCAGCGACGGCAGCGTCGGTGAGCGGACGGCCAGGCGCGGCGGCGGTCATGGTCTCGCCCAACTGGCCGAGCGCTGCGAGGCGTTGGGTGGCAGCCTGACCGCCGGCAGGCACGGCGGCAACGGCTGGCGGGTGAGTGCACTGATCCCGGCTGGCGCGCCGGCCCCGAAGAGCGCGCCGGCCCCAAGGATTTCGGCAGCGGCCGACGGTGAGGTGCGGTGACGGTGGCGGCGATCAGAGTGCTGCTCGCGGACGACGACGAGGCGATCCGCAGCGCCTACCGGATCATCCTGGAGGCGCAGCCCGACATCGAGGTGGTCGCGGACGCCGCCGACGGCGCGGCCGCGGTCGAGCTGGCCCACCGCCTGCGGCCGGACGTGGTGCTCGCGGACGTCCGGATGCCGCGACTGGACGGCCTTGAGCTGACCAGGCGGCTGGCGGGGGAGTTCCGGGTGGTGGTGGTGACCACCTTCGACCTGGACGAGTACGTGCACGCCGCGCTGCGCAGCGGTGCCGCGGGATTCCTGCTGAAGCGGTCCAGTCCGGCGCTGCTGGCGGAGGCGGTGCGGGCGGCGGTGGCCGGGGACGCGTTGCTCAGTCCGCAGATCACGGTACGGCTGCTGCGGCAGCTGGCCCCTCCGTCCGCCGCCCCGGAGGCAGCGCCACCGCGCGAGTCCCTCACCCCGCGCGAGGCGGAGATCGCCCGGCTCGTGGCCAACGGTGCGACCAACGCCGAGATCGCCGCCGAACTGTTCATCTCACCGGGCACGGTGAAGAACCACCTGGCCGCCGTGCAGCGCAAGCTCGGCGTCCGCAACCGGGTCGGCATCGCGGCCTGGGCCTGGGACACCGGGAGCGGCGCACGGCAGGACACCCGTCGGGACGGCTGAGCGAGCACAGGACGCACGCACGAACACCCCTGCGGACGTGCGGGCACCCCGCCTCTCGTGACTTTGTGAACGAAAGGTCAAGCGGGTGTTCGGGGTGGTCCACTCTGGAGGGTGAGGGCCACTATCACGTCAACATGAAGCCGTGAAATTTGCGCCGGGCGCATCATCATTGATATAGGCAGATGCCTCTGACCAGTCGCTTCACAGGAGAATGCGACGGAATGTGCCCATTTGCCTTCGTTGCGTTGATGAATCGTGGCTTGATCGCCTTGGCGATCGTTTGTCAGGTGGCGTAGATCACAAAGATCGTCAGGGACTGCGTGTCGCAGATCACAAGCTGACGGGCATAGGATGCGCTCGATCCGGGCTTTGTGAACTGCCTCACATGAGGTGGATCTCGGGAACCGGATCGCGGGTTCACCGCAGTGTGACCCGTCGGTTCCGATCTGCAGTCAAGGACGACTGGACGGAGGGAGCGGGGGCTATGAATGCCTACGCGCCGATCCTCGTACTCGGTGCCATCGCGGCGGCGTTCGCGGTCGGTTCCGTAGTGATGGCCTCACTCACCGGCCCCAAGCGCTACAACCGGGCCAAGTTGGACGCGTACGAGTGCGGCATCGAGCCGACCCCGCAGCCGGTGGGCGGCGGTCGGTTCCCGATCAAGTACTACCTGACGGCGATGCTCTTCATCGTCTTCGACATCGAGATCGTCTTCCTCTATCCGTGGGCGGTCAGCTTCGACGCCCTGGGGATCTTCGGGCTGGTCGAGATGCTCCTGTTCATCGCCACCGTCTTTGTCGCGTACGCCTACGTCTGGCGGCGCGGCGGTCTGGAGTGGGACTGAGCGAACCCGGTTTGTGAACGGGGGGACAAGTCACCGGACTTGAGAGGACAGAGAGGGATCTGATGGGTATCGAGGAGAAGCTGCCGAGCGGCTTTCTGCTCACCACCGTGGAGACCGCGGCGGGGTGGGTGCGCAAAGCCTCGCTCTTCCCGGCCACCTTCGGACTGGCCTGCTGCGCGATCGAGATGATGACCACCGGGGCCGGCCGCTACGACCTGGCCCGGTTCGGCATGGAGGTCTTCCGCGGTTCGCCCCGGCAGGCCGACCTGATGATCGTGGCGGGCCGGGTGAGCCAGAAGATGGCCCCGGTGCTGCGCCAGGTGTACGACCAGATGGCCAACCCGAAGTGGGTCATCTCGATGGGCGTCTGCGCCTCCTCGGGCGGGATGTTCAACAACTACGCGATCGTCCAGGGTGTCGACCACATCGTCCCCGTGGACATCTACCTGCCGGGCTGTCCGCCGCGCCCGGAAATGCTGATGGACGCGATCCTCAAGCTGCACGACAAGATCCAGCACGAGAAGCTCGGGGTGAACCGGCGCCGCGCCGAGGAGCAGGCCGAGGAGCTCGCCCTGCACGCCACCCCGATCAGCGAGATGCGGGGGCTGCCGCGATGAGCGACATCAACGGCAGCGGCGGCGCGAAGAACGTGAACGGCGGCGCGAGCGGCGGCAACGCTGCGAACAGCAGCAACGGTGCGAACGGCGGCAACGGTGCGAACGGCGGCACCGTCCCCGCCACCCGTACCGAACTCCCGGTCGAGGTGATCGGCCGGCGCCAGGGCATGTTCGGCGCCAAGGGCACCGGCGACACCTCCGGCTTCGGTGGGCTCAATGCCCCGATCGCGCTGCCCCCCGCGAGTAGCCGCCCCTACGGCCACGGTTTCGACGAGGTGGCCGACGAGTTCGAGGGCGCGCTGGAGGAGCAGGGCCTGGACGTGGCGGAGGTGATCGAGAAGACCGTCGTGGACCGGGCCGAACTCACCTTCCACATCGCCCGCGAGCACCTGCTGAAGGCGGTCCGGATCCTGCGCGACGACCCGGCGCTGCGCTACGAACTCTGCCTCGGCGTGAGCGGGGTGCACTACCCGCACGACACCGGGCGCGAGCTGCACGCGGTGTACCACCTGCGCTCGATCACCCACGGCCGCCTGCTGCGGCTGGAGGTCAGCGCGCCGGACGCCGACCCGCGGATCCCGTCCGTGGTGAGCGTCTACCCGACCAACGACTGGCACGAGCGCGAGGCGTACGACTTCTTCGGGCTGGTCTTCGAGGGCCACCCGGCGCTGACCCGGATCATGATGCCGGACGACTGGCTGGGTCACCCGCAGCGCAAGGACTACCCGCTCGGCGGCATCCCCGTCGAGTACAAGGGCGCCCAGATCCCGGCGCCCGACCAGCGGAGGTCGTACAGCTGATGCCCACTGACTTCGAGAACGCGGCCGAGTACCGGCAGGCCGGCGAACGCGAGACCACCGAGGGCCGGGTGTTCACCGTAACCGGTGGCGACTGGGGCGAGGTGGTCGAGGCCGTCGCCCGGGCCGACGACGAGCGCGTCATCGTCAACATGGGTCCGCAGCACCCGTCCACCCACGGGGTGTTGCGGCTGATCCTGGAGATCGACGGCGAGACGGTGAAGGAGGCCCGCTGCGGCATCGGCTACCTGCACACCGGCATCGAGAAGAACATGGAGTTCCGCAACTGGGTCCAGGGCACCACCTTCGTGACCCGGATGGACTACCTGACTCCGCTGTTCAACGAGACCGCGTACTGCCTGGCGGTGGAGAAGCTGCTCGGCATCACCGCCGACGTCCCCGAACGGGCCGACGTCATCCGGGTGTTGATGATGGAGCTCAACCGGATCTCCTCGCACCTGGTCTGCCTGGCCACCGGCGGCATGGAGATCGGCTCCACCACGCTGATGATCTACGGCTTCCGGGACCGCGAAGTCGTCCTGGACGTCTTCGAGTTGGTCACCGGCCTGCGGATGAACCACGCGTACGTCCGTCCCGGCGGGGTGGCCCAGGACCTGCCGCCCGGGGCCGTCGACCAGATCCGCGAGGCCGTCCGGCTGCTGCGCTCGCGGATGCACGAGTACGACAAACTCGCCACCGACAACCCGGTGTTCAAGGCCCGCCTGGTGGACGTCGGCTTCCTCGACCTGCCCGGCTGCCTCGCCCTCGGCGCCACAGGACCGATCCTGCGCGCCACCGGCCTGCCGCACGACCTGCGCAAGTCCGACCCCTACTGCGGGTACGAGAACTACGACTTCGAGGTCGCCGTCGCGGAGAGCGCCGACTCCTACGGGCGGTTCCTGATCCGCCTGGAGGAGATGAGGCAGTCGCTGCGGATCGTCGAGCAGTGCCTGGACCGGCTGCGGCCCGGGCCGGTGATGGTCGCCGACAAGAAGATCGCCTGGCCCGCCCAACTCGCCCTCGGGCCCGATGGCCTGGGCAACTCGCTCGACCACATCCGCAAGATCATGGGCACCTCGATGGAGGCCCTGATCCACCACTTCAAGCTGGTGACGGAGGGCTTCAGGGTCCCGGTCGGGCAGGCGTACGCGGCGGTGGAGTCGCCCAAGGGCGAGCTCGGGGTGCACGTGGTCAGCGACGGCGGCACGCGGCCGTACCGCGTCCACTTCCGCGACCCCTCGTTCACCAACCTGCAGTCGATGGCGGCGATGTGCGAGGGCGGCCAGGTGGCCGACGTGATCGTCGCGGTGGCCGGGATCGACCCGGTGATGGGAGGCGTGGACCGGTGACCGATTCCCAAGGCGGCGTCGAGCTCGGCCTGCCGGCGATGCCGGCCAAGCCGTACCCGCCCCAGGTGCACGACCGGCTGGCGGCGGACGCGCGCGAACTGATCGCCCGCTACCCCGTCGCCCGCTCCGCGCTGCTGCCGCTGCTGCACCTGGTGCAGGCCGAGGAGGGCTACGTCAGCCCGACCGGAATCCGCTTCTGCGCCGAGCAGTTGGAGCTCACCACCGCGGAGGTCACCGCCGTCGCCACCTTCTACACGATGTACCGGCGCCGCCCGGCCGGCACGTACCACGTGGGGGTGTGCACCAACACGCTCTGCGCGGTGCTCGGCGGCGACCAGATCTTCGCCGAGCTCAAGGAGCACCTCGGGATCGAGAACAACGAGACCACCGAGGACGGCGCGATCTCCATCGAGCACATCGAGTGCAACGCCGCCTGCGACTACGCGCCGGTGGTGATGGTCAACTGGGAGTTCTTCGACAACCAGACCCCGCAGAGCGCGAAGCAGTTGGTGGACCAGCTGCGCGCGGGCGGCGAGGTGCGGCCCACCCGCGGCGCCCGGCTGTGCGGCTTCAAGGAGACCGCGCGGATGCTGGCCGGTTTCCCCGACGAGCGCCCGGACGCGGTGGACGAGTCCGGCGCGGGCGGCGCGCCCTCGCTGGCGGGGCTCAGGCTCGCCAGGGGCGAGGCGCTGCCCGGCACTTCGGGAACCAAGGTGGTCTCCCCCCGGCACGAAGGGACGGACGCGTGATGACCTCCGTGGAGCCGGCCGAGAAGCTGCTCTCGCCGGTGCTCTCGGCCTCCTGGGACGACACCCGTCCCTGGACGCTGGCCACCTACCGCCGGTACGACGGCTACAAGGGCCTGCAGGCGGCCCTCGCCATGCCGCCGGACGACGTGATCGCGCTGGTCAAGGACTCCGGCCTGCGCGGGCGCGGCGGCGCCGGCTTCCCGACCGGGATGAAGTGGCAGTTCATCCCGCAGAACGACGGCAAGCCGCACTACCTGGTGGTCAACGCCGACGAGTCCGAGCCGGGCACCTGCAAGGACATCCCGCTGCTCTTCGCCAACCCGCACTCGCTGATCGAGGGCATGATCATCGCCTCGTACGCGATCCGCTGCGACCACGCCTACATCTACCTGCGCGGCGAGGTCGTCCCCGTGCTGCGCCGGCTGCACGCGGCCGTCGCCGAGGCGTACCAGGCCGGCTACCTGGGACGGAACATCCTCGGCTCGGGGACCGACCTGGACATCACCGTGCACGCGGGCGCCGGAGCGTACATCTGCGGCGAGGAGACGGCACTGCTGGACTCGCTGGAGGGGCGGCGCGGCCAGCCGCGGCTGCGGCCGCCGTTCCCGGCGATCGCCGGCCTCTACGCCTGCCCGACGGTGGTCAACAACGTCGAGTCGATCGCCTCCGTGCCGCCGATCCTGGCGCGCGGCAAGGACTGGTTCAAGTCGCTGGGCACCGAGAAGTCCCCCGGCTTCACGCTCTACTCGCTCTCCGGGCACGTCACCAACCCCGGCCAGTACGAGGCACCGCTCGGCATCACCCTGCGCCAGCTGCTGGAGATCAGCGGCGGGATCCGGGCCGGGCACCGGCTCAAGTTCTGGACCCCGGGCGGCTCCTCGACCCCGATGTTCACCGACGAGCACCTGGACGTCCCGCTGGACTACGAGGCGGTCGGCGCGGCCGGCTCGATGCTCGGCACCAAGGCGCTGCAGATCTTCGACGAGACCACCTGCGTCGTCCGCGCGGTCACCCGCTGGACCGAGTTCTACGCCCACGAGTCCTGCGGCAAGTGCACCCCGTGCCGCGAGGGGACGTACTGGCTGGTCCAGCTGCTGAAGCGGATCGAGGCCGGTGAAGGCGTCGAGGGCGACCTGGAGAAGCTGGCGGACATCGCCGACAACATCAACGGCAAGTCCTTCTGCGCCCTCGGCGACGGCGCCGCCAGCCCGATCGCCTCCTCGCTGAAGTACTTCCGCGCCGAGTACGAGCAGCACCTCGCCGAGCGGCGCTGCCCCTTCGACCCGGCGGCCGCCACGGTCTGGGCCGACCGGCGAGATGCCCACCCGTCCGCCACCGAGAGGGAGGTGCACGCGTGACCGCCACGACCGAGACCGGGTCGGCCACCGACCTCGTCACGCTCACCATCGACGGAGTCGAGGTCCAGGTCCCCAAGGGGACCTTGGTGATCCGCGCCGCCGAGCAGATCGGCACCCAGATCCCGCGCTTCTGCGACCACCCGCTGCTGGATCCGGCCGGTGCCTGCCGCCAGTGCATCGTGGAGATCGAGGGACAGCGCAAGCCGGTCGCCTCCTGCACCATCCCGGTGGCCGAGGGCATGGTGGTCCGCACCCAGCTCAGCTCGCCGGTCGCCGAGAAGGCGCAGCGCGGCGTGATGGAGCTGCTGCTGATCAACCACCCGCTGGACTGCCCGATCTGCGACAAGGGCGGCGAGTGCCCGCTGCAGAACCAGGCGATGACCAACGGCCAGGCGGACTCCCGCTTCGAGGGCATGAAGCGCACCTACGCCAAGCCGATCCCGCTCAGCAGCCAGGTGCTGCTGGACCGGGAGCGCTGCGTGCTGTGCGCCCGCTGCACCCGCTTCTCGCAGCAGATCGCCGGCGACCCGTTCATCGAACTGCTGGAGCGCGGCGCGCTGGAGCAGGTCGGCATCGGCGACGGCGACGAGTTCGAGTCGTACTTCTCCGGCAACACCATCCAGATCTGCCCGGTCGGGGCGCTGACCTCGGCGGCGTACCGGTTCCGCTCCCGCCCGTTCGACCTGGTCTCCTCGCCGGGCGTCTGCGAGCACTGCTCCTCCGGCTGCGCGCAGCGCACCGACCACCGCAGGGGCAAGGTGCTGCGCCGCCTGGCGGGCGACGAGCCCGAGGTGAACGAGGAGTGGAACTGCGACAAGGGCCGGTTCGCCTTCCGCTACGCGCAGTCGCGCGACCGGATCACGACTCCCCTGGTGCGCGCGGAGAACGGCGAACTCGTGCCCGCCGGCTGGCCGGAGGCGCTGGAGCGCGCCGCCGCCGGGCTGCGCGGGGCACGGGCGGCGGTGCTCACCGGCGGCCGGGTGACGGTCGAGGACGCCTACGGGTACGCCAAGTTCGCCCGGGTGGTGCTCGGCACCAACGACGTGGACTTCCGCTCCCGTCCGCACAGCGGTGAGGAGGCGGACTTCCTGGCTGCGGCGGTCGCCGGGCACGGCGTCGACCTGGACGGAACGGGAGTTTCGTACCAGGCGCTGGAGAGCGCGCCCGCCGTGCTGCTGGTCGGCTTCGAGGCCGAGGAGGAGTCGCCGATCGTCTTCCTGCGGCTGCGGAAGGCCAATCGCGCCAAGGGACTTCAGGTCTTCTCGATCGCCTCGCACGCCTCCCGGGGGCTGGCCAAGCTGCGCGGTGCGCTGCTGCCCGCGGCACCGGGTACCGAGGCGGAGTGGCTGGTTGCCCTCGCCGGGGACGCGGTGCTCTCCGATGACGCGGGCCGCGCCGCCGACGCGCTGCGCAGCCCGGGTGCGGTGATCCTGGCCGGTGAGCGGCTGGCGGCGCTGCCCGGTGCCCTGACCGCGGTGCTGCGGCTCTCGGAGGCGACCGGCGCCCGGGTGGCCTGGGTGCCGCGCCGGGCGGGGGAGCGGGGGGCGATCGAGGCCGGCGCGCTGCCCGGGCTGCTGCCGGGCGGCCGTCCGGTGTCCGTGCCGGCAGCCCGGGGCGACGCCGCCGCCGTCTGGGGCCTGGCCGAACTTCCGGCCAGGCTGGGCCGGGACACCGACCAGATCCTGTCCGCCGCCGCCGGCGGCGACCTGGACGCGCTGCTGGTGGGCGGCGTCGGCCTGGACGACCTGGCCGATCCGGCGCTGGCCGAGGAGGCGCTGGCCCGGGTGCCGTTCGTGGTGTCGCTGGAGCTGCGCCCGTCCGCCGTCACCGAACGGGCCGACGTGGTGCTGCCGGTGGCCGCCGTGCCGGAGAAGGCCGGGACCTTCCTGGACTGGGAGGGCCGGGTGCGGATGTTCGAGGCCGCGATCAAGCCGGACCAGCTGATGCAGCGTCAGCCGTTCTCGGACGTCCGGGTGCTGAGCATGCTGGCGGACGCGATCGGCCGGCCGCTGGGCCTGCCGGACGTCCGGGCGGCCCGGCTGGAGCTGGACCGCTTCGCGCCGTGGACGGGTGACCGTCCGGCCGGTCCGGCCGTCCACCCGGCCCCGCTGCCCCGCCCGGCCACCGGGCAGGCGGTGTTCGCCGGCCACCGGCTGTTGCTGGACAACGGCACCCTGCAGCAGGGCGACGAGCACCTGGCCGGCACCAGGCACGCCGCCGTGGTCCGGCTGTCGGCGGCCACCGCCGAGGAGATCGGTGCCCGCCGGGCCGTCCGGGTCACCGGGCCGGCCGGTTCGCTGGTCCTGCCGCTGGAGATCACCGGGGCGATGCCCGACCGCACCGTCTGGCTGCCGCTGAACTCCACTCCGGGCGGCGCCCATCGCACTCTCGGCACCACGGTCGGCCACCTGGTCACCATCGCCGCGGCCGACTCGGCCCCCGCCGTCTCGGACCCGGCAGTCCCCGCGGAGGAATCCTGATGCTCGCCGCGTATGAAACCCTCGGCTTCTTCGGCCGCGACCCGTGGTGGCTGGTGCTGCTGAAGGCGGTGTTCTGCTTCGCCTTCCTGGTGCTCACGGTGCTGATCGCGATCGTCTGGGAGCGCAAGGTCGTCGCCTGGATGCAGCTGCGGATCGGCCCCAACCGGCACGGCCCCTGGGGCATGCTCCAGTCGCTGGCCGACGGCGTGAAGCTGGCGCTGAAGGAGGACCTGGTCGTCGCGCACGCCGACAAGGTGGTCTACGTGCTGGCGCCGATCGTCAGCGCGATCCCGGCGTTCATGGCCTTCGCGGTGATCCCGTTCGGCCCGGCCGACGACGAGGTGTCCGTCTTCGGCACCCGTACCCCGATGCAGCTCACCGACCTGCCGATCGCCCTGCTCTACATCCTGGCGGTGGCATCGGTCGGCATCTACGGGATCGTGCTGGCCGGCTGGTCCTCCGGCTCGACCTACCCCCTGCTCGGCGGCCTGCGCTCGGCGGCCCAGATGGTGAGCTACGAGATCGCGATGGGCCTGTCCTTCGCGGCGGTGTTCATCTACTCGGGCTCGATGTCCACGTCGCAGATCGTCGCCTCCCAGGAGCCGACCTGGTTCGCGGTGCTGCTGCCGGTGTCGTTCATCGTCTACATCGTCGCGATGGTCGGCGAGACCAACCGGGCGCCCTTCGACCTCCCCGAGGCCGAGGGCGAGCTGGTCGGCGGCTTCAACACCGAGTACTCCTCGCTGAAGTTCGCGATGTTCATGCTGGCCGAGTACGTCAACATGGTCACCGTCTCCGCCGTCGCCAGCACCCTCTTCCTGGGCGGCTGGCGGGCGCCGTGGCCGGTCTCCGCCTTCTGGGCCGGGGCGAACCACGGCTGGTGGCCGCTGCTGTGGATGGTCGTCAAGATCCAGCTGCTGCTGTTCCTCTTCATCTGGCTGCGCGGCACCCTGCCCCGGCTCCGCTACGACCAGTTCATGAAGCTGGGCTGGAAGGTGCTGCTGCCCGTCTCGCTGGTCTGGTTGGTGATGGTGGCCAGCGTCCGGTCGCTGCGCAACGAGGGCTACGACTTCGGCCAGGTGGTGCTCTACGTCGGCGCGCCGATCGGGGTGATCCTGCTGCTGGCCCTGCTGCGGGACGTGCTCCGCAAGGAGCCCGAGCCGGCCGCACCCGACCACGGGGCCCCGCCGGGCGGGGAGTTCGACCCGACGGCCGGCGGCTACCCGGTGCCGCCGCTGCCCGGCCAGCAGCTCCCGCCCGTACCGCGCCGCCGCAGCCGGGCCCCGCAACTCCAGGACGCCCTCAACGGGCCCGACCATTCCGAAGGGAGCTGAACCGGGATGTCGGACGACAGGACTGACAAGACCACCGGGCCCACTCCAACGACCGGGCCGTCGATCCTCGGACCGGCCGCAGGCTTCGGCGTGACCTTCAAGGCCATGTTCAAGAAGCGGCTCACCGAGCAGTACCCGGAGTACCGGAAGCCCACCGCGCCGCGCTTCCACGGCCGCCACCAGCTGAACCGGCACCCGGACGGCCTGGAGAAGTGCGTCGGCTGCGAGCTCTGCGCCTGGGCCTGCCCGGCCGACGCGATCTACGTCGAGGGCGCGGACAACCGGGACGAGGAGCGCTACTCGCCCGGCGAGCGCTACGGCGCGGTGTACCAGATCAACTACGCCCGCTGCATCCTGTGCGGGCTGTGCATCGAGGCGTGCCCGACCCGGGCGCTCACCATGACCAACGAGTACGAGCTGGCGGACGACTCCCGGGCCGACCTGATCTTCACCAAGGAGCAGCTGCTGGTGGGGCTGAGCGAGGGCATGGTCGACACCCCGCACGCGATCTACCCGGGGGCCGACGAGGGCGCCTACTACCGGGGCGAGATCACCGCCGCCGCGCCGGGCACGGTGCAGCAGGAGCGCACGGTACGGGACAAGGAGGTGCGGCCGTGACCTCCACCGGAGAGGCGGTCCAGTTCTGGGTGCTGGCCGTGGTCGCGGTCGGCGGCGCGCTGGGCATGCTGCTGATGAAGAAGGCCGTGCACAGCGCGCTCTGCCTGGCGGCCACCATGCTGGCGCTGGCGGTCTGCTACCTGGCGCAGGGCGCGGTGTTCCTGGGCGTGGCGCAGATCGTCGTCTACACCGGCGCGATCATGATGCTCTTCCTGTTCGTGGTGATGCTGGTCGGGGTCACCTCCGCGGACTCGCCCTCCTTGCCCGCCAACGGGCAGGAGGGGCCCGCGGAGCAGCTGAAGGGCCAGCGGATCGCCGCCGCCCTCTGCGGACTCGGCTTCGGCGTACTGCTGGTCGCCGGCATCGCCAGTGCGAAGCTGGGCCACTTCACCGGGCTGGCCGAGGCCAACGCCGAGGGCAACGTGCAGGGGCTGGCCCGACTGCTGTTCACCAAGTACGTCTGGGCGTTCGAGGTCACCGGCGCCCTGCTGATCACCGCCGCGGTCGGCGCCATGGTGCTGACCCACCGCGAACACGTGAAGGCCCGCAGCACCCAGCGCGAGCTGGCCGCCCAGCGGGTCAGGGACAACCTCCAGGTGCCGCCGCTGCCCGCCCCCGGCGTCTACGCCCGGCACAACGCGGTGGACGTCCCGGCCCTGCTGCCGGACGGCACCGTCGCCGAGCACTCCGTGATGGGCACCCTGCGCGAGCGCGGCCAGATCCGCGACGTCAGCCAGGAGATGCTGCGCCGGATGGCCGAGTTGGAGTCCGCCACCGCCGACTGGCTGGGCCGGCCGCCGTCCGCGCGCCCGCCGGTCACCGGGCCGCACAAGGCGCTGGAGACGGTCCCCGAGAAGGCTTCGAAGAAGGAGGAGGACGAGACGTGAACCCCGTCAACTACCTCTACCTGGCCGCCCTGTTGTTCACCATCGGCGCGAGCGGCGTGCTGATCAGGCGGAACGCGATCGTGCTGTTCATGTGCGTCGAACTGATGCTGAACGCGTCCAACCTGGCACTGGTCACCTTCTCCCGGATGCACGGCAACCTGGACGGCCAGATCATCGCCTTCTTCACCATGGTGGTCGCGGCGGCCGAGGTCGTGGTCGGCCTCGCCATCATCGTCAGCATCTTCCGGACCAGGCACTCCGCTTCGGTCGACGACAGCAACCTGATGAAGCTGTAGGCGGAGGGCCCAACACGTGAACTCCCTTATTCCGCTGCTGGTCGCGGCCCCGCTGGCCGGCGCCGCCCTGCTGCTGCTCGGCGGACGGGCACTGGACCGGATCGGGCCCTGGCTGGGCACGCTGGCCGCCGCGCTCTCCTTCGCCCTCGGCGCCGTGCTGTTCTCGGACATGCTGGGGCGCCGGGCCGAGGCACGGGCGGTGCACCAGCACCTGTTCAGCTGGATCCCGGTGAACGGCTTCCAGGCCGACGTCTCCTTCCAGCTCGACCAACTGTCCATCACCTTCGTCCTGTTGATCACCGGTGTCGGCACCCTGATCCACCTCTACTCGGTGGGCTACATGGCCCACGACGAGCGCCGCCGCCGCTTCTTCGGCTATCTCAACCTCTTCCTGGCGGCGATGCTGCTGCTCGTCATCGCCGACAACTACCTGCTGCTGTACGTGGGTTGGGAGGGCGTCGGGCTCGCCTCGTACCTCCTGATCGGGTTCTGGCAGCACAAGCCGAGCGCCGCGACGGCCGCCAAGAAGGCGTTCATCGTCAACCGGGTCGGCGACATGGGCCTGTCGATCGCGATCATGCTGATGTTCACCGAGTTCGGCAGCTTCGCCTTCGAGCCCGTCTTCGGGGCCGCCGGACGGGCGAGCGAGGGCAAGCTGACCGCGATCGGCCTGATGCTGCTGCTCGCGGCCTGCGGCAAGTCCGCCCAGGTGCCGCTGCAGTCCTGGCTCGGCGACGCGATGGAGGGTCCGACCCCGGTCTCGGCCCTGATCCACGCGGCCACCATGGTGACCGCCGGGGTCTACCTGATCACCAGGTCGGCCGCCGTCTTCAACCTGGCTCCCGACGCCCAGACCGCCGTGGTGGCGGTCGGCGCGGTGACGCTGCTCTTCGGTGCGATCGTCGGTTGCGCCAAGGACGACATCAAGAAGGCGCTGGCCGGCTCCACCATGTCGCAGATCGGCTACATGGTGCTGGCGGCCGGGCTCGGCCCGATCGGGTACGCCTTCGCCATCATGCACCTGGTCACCCACGGCTTCTTCAAGGCCGGGCTCTTCCTCGGCGCCGGTTCGGTCATGCACGGCATGGACGACGAGGTGGACATGCGGCACTACGGGGGCCTGCGCAAGTACATGCCGATCACCTTCGTCACCTTCGGCCTCGGTTACCTGGCGATCATCGGCTTCCCCGGTCTGTCCGGCTTCTTCTCCAAGGACAAGATCATCGAGGCGGCCTTCGCCAAGGGCGGGGCCGAGGGCTGGATCCTGGGTCTGTGCGCCCTGGTGGGTGCCGCAGTCACCGCGTTCTACATGACCCGGGTGATGGTGCTGACCTTCTTCGGCGAGAAGCGCTGGCAGCCGTCGGCGGAGACCGGCGAGGAGCCGCACCCGCACGAGTCGCCGTCCGTGATGACCGTCCCGATGATCCTGCTGGCCATCGGCTCGGTCTTCGCCGGCGGGCTGTTCGCCCTGAACAGCTCCTTCCTCAAGTGGCTCGAACCCGTCACCGGGCACGCCGAGGGCCACTCGCCGCTCCAGCCGCTCACCGTCACCCTGCTCACCACCCTGTGCATGCTGGTGGGCGTGGGCGTGGCGTACCTGATGTACGGGCGCTCGCCCGTACCGGTCACCCCGCCGGTCGGCTCGCCGCTCACCCGGGCGGCCCGCCGCGACCTGCTCCAGGACGACTTCAACCACGCGGTCCTGGTCCGCCCCGGCTCCGGGCTCACCGCCGCGCTGGTCTACCTGGACAGCAAGGGCCTGGACGGCTTCGTCAACGGCCTGGCCGCCACCATCGGCGGCCTCTCCAGCCGCCTGCGCCGGATCCAGACCGGGTTCGCCCGCTCCTACGCGCTCTCCATGTTCGGCGGTGCGCTGCTGCTGGCCGCCACCACTCTCCTGATGAGGTCGGTCTGATCATGCGACAAAACACTCCTCCAGGGGGCAGGCCATGAGCTACCTGCTGACCGCGACCTGCGCCGTCCCGGCCGCCGGCGCGGTGCTCACCGCCGCGCTGCCGGCCGGCACCTCCGAGGCCCGCCGCCGGACCGGGAAGGCCGTCGCGCTGGCCGTCTCGGCGGCCACCCTGGGGCTGACGGCCGCCGTCGCCGCGAGCTTCCGCCCCGGCGGGCCGCGCTACCAGCTCACCGAGTACCACCCCTGGATCCGCAACTTCGGGATCGGCTTCTCGCTCGGTGTGGACGGCATCGCCGCGGTCCTCGCGCTGCTCACCGCCGTACTGGTCCCGATCGTCATGCTGGCCTCCTGGCACGACGCCGACCCGGTGCGCACCCCCGACGGGACCTTCGAGAACGTCCGCCGCAC
This sequence comes from Kitasatospora sp. NPDC032150, assembly GCF_055579945.1. NCBI lineage: Bacteria > Bacillati > Actinomycetota > Actinomycetes > Kitasatosporales > Streptomycetaceae > Kitasatospora > Kitasatospora sp. NPDC032150. The sequence continues at coordinate 208,046 of NZ_JBVIMH010000009.1, forward strand.
CCAGGGCTTCTTCGCCCTGGTCCTCGCGGTGGAGGCGATGGTGCTGGTCTCCTTCCTGGCCACCGATGTCTTCGTCTTCTACGTGTTCTTCGAAGCCATGCTGATCCCGATGTACTTCCTGATCGGTGGCTTCGGCGACCGTGCCGGCGGCCCGGACTCCGATGCCCAACGCTCTTACGCGGCCGTGAAGTTCCTGCTCTACAACCTGCTCGGCGGCCTGGTCATGCTGGCCGCCGTGATCGGCCTGTACGTGATCGCGCAGGACCAGGGCCAGGGCACCTTCAACCTGCCGGTCCTGGCCGACGCGATCGCGAGCGGCAAGCTGGCGATCGACCCGACCACCAGCAAGCTGCTCTTCCTGGGCTTCTTCCTCGCCTTCGCCGTGAAGGCCCCGCTCTGGCCGCTGCACACCTGGCTGCCGAACGCGATGGGCGAATCCACCGCCCCGGTCGCGGTGCTGATCACGGCGGTGGTCGACAAGGTCGGCACCTTCGCGATGCTCCGGTACTGCCTCGGTCTCTTCCCGGACGCCTCCCGCACCTTCGGGCCGTACGTCCTGGTGCTCTCGCTGATCGGGATCGTCTACGGCGCGCTGCTGGCGGTCGGCCAGAAGGACATCAAGCGGCTGGTGGCGTACGCGTCGATCTCGCACTTCGGCTTCATCATCATGGGCATCTTCGCCTTCACCAGCCAGGGGCAGTCCGGCGCCACCCTCTACATGGTCAACCACGGCATCTCCACCGCCGTCTGGATGCTGGTCGCGGGCTTCCTGATCTCCCGTCGAGGCTCGCGGCTGATCTCGGACTTCGGCGGAGTGCAGAAGGTCGCCCCGGTGCTGGCCGGCACCTTCCTGATCGGCGGGCTCGCCACGCTCTCGCTGCCCGGGATGGCGCCGTTCGTCAGCGAGTTCCTGGTGCTGGTCGGCACCTTCAGCAGGTACCCGGCGATCGGCGTGATCGCCACCATCGGCATCGTGCTCGCCGCGCTGTACGCGCTGCTGCTCTACCAGCGCACCATGACCGGGCCGGTCAAGGCCGGGGTCGAGGGCATGGCCGACCTCAAAGTGCGCGAACTCCTGGTGGTGGCGCCGCTGGTGGCGCTGACCCTGTTCCTCGGCGTCTACCCCAAGCCGCTCACCGATCTCGTCAACCCGGCGGTGAACGCCACCCTCTCCCAGGTCCACCGGACCGACCCGGCTCCCGTCCACCCGGTCGCCGCCACCACCTCCGGAGGTGAGCACGAATGAGCCAGCTGCTCGCCGCCGCCGGCGGCAACAGCCCGAGCATCCCGGCTCCGCACATCGAGTACGGCCAGCTCTCCCCGATGCTGGTGGTCTTCGGCGCCGCGATCGCGGGCATCCTGATCGAGGCCTTCCTGCCCCGCCGGCTGCGCTACGTCACCCAGGTGGCCGTCTCGCTGCTCGGCCTCGGCGGTGCCTTCGCCGCCGTGGTGGTGCTCGCCGCCCAGGGCCACGCCACCACCAAGTCCGGACTGCTGGCGATGGGGGCGGTGGCCATCGACGGCCCGGCGCTCTTCCTGCAGGGCGTGATCCTGCTCTCCTCGGTGCTCGCCGTGCTGATGTACGCCGAGCGCCGCCTGGAGCCCCGTCGGGGCGGCCACCGGGTGGACGCCTTCGCCGCCCAGGGCGCCGCCGTACCGGGTGGCGAGCAGGAACGGCAGGCGACCACGGCCGGGTTCACCACCACCGAGGTCTTCCCGCTCACCCTGTTCGCGGTCGGCGGCATGCTGCTCTTCCCGGCGGCCGACGACCTGCTGACCATGTTCGTGGCGCTGGAGGTCTTCTCCCTCCCGCTGTACCTGCTCTGCGCCCTGGCCCGGCGCCGCCGGCTGCTCTCCCAGGAGGCGGCGGTCAAGTACTTCCTGCTCGGCGCCTTCGCCTCGGCGTTCTTCCTGTTCGGCACCGCGCTGCTGTACGGCTACGCGGGCAGCGTCCAGCTCGGCGACATCGCCGACGTGGTGTCAGGGGTCGCCCCGGTCACCCCGGCGCTCACGGTCACCACCCAGAACGACGTGCTGCTGCTGATCGGTCTGTCGATGCTCTCGGTCGGCCTGCTGTTCAAGGTCGGCGCGGTGCCGTTCCACGCCTGGACCCCGGACGTCTACCAGGGCGCGCCGACCCCGGTCACCGGCTTCATGGCGGCGGCCACCAAGACGGCGGCCTTCGGCGCCTTCCTGCGGCTGTTCTACGTGGCCTTCCCCGGCCTCAAGTGGGACTGGCGGCCCGTCATGTGGGCGGTGGCGATCCTCACCATGGTGGCCGGGGCGGTCCTGGCGGTCACTCAGCAGGACGTGAAGCGGCTGCTGGCGTACTCCTCGATCGCGCACGCCGGGTTCATCCTCACCGGCGTGATCGCCACCAACCGGCAGGGCCTGGGCGCGGTGCTGTTCTACCTGCTCGCGTACTCCTTCGTCACCCTCGGCGCGTTCGCGGTGGTGACCCTGGTCCGCGACTCCAAGGGCGAGGCCACCCACCTGTCCAGCTGGGCCGGACTCGGCCGGCGCTCGCCCCTGGTGGCGGCGGTCTTCACGCTCTTCCTGCTGGCCTTCGCCGGCATCCCGCTGACCAGCGGGTTCACCGGGAAGTTCGCGGTCTTCCAGGCCGCGGCGGCGGGCGGGGCGACCCCGCTGGTGATCGTCGGTGTGCTGAGCTCGGCGGTCGCGGCCTTCTTCTACATCCGGGTCATCGTGCTGATGTTCTTCTCCGAGCCGAAGGCCGGCGGCCCGGCGGTGGCCGTGCCCAGCCCGTTCACCGCCACCGCGATCGGTGTCGGCGTCCTGGTCACGCTGGTCCTGGGACTCGCTCCGCAGTACTTCCTGGACCTCGCGAGCAAGGCGTCACTGTTCGTTCGTTAACGGTCCGTCCGCCGGTTCCACACCGGTCTTCCGCCAGTTCCACACGTCTTGACGCACCACCCGACCGGGGCCCGCGGCACACCGCCGCGGGCTCCGGCCGCGCCCGCTCCGCACCCCGCCATCGGACGGGGGCACCTTCGGCCGTCAGGCGGGGGCCGGCGGGGCACGCACCGCAGGGGCCCATGCCCGTGCTGGTGATCCACTCGTGACCGGATACCCTCCTTGTAGGCCAGCGGCGGCACTCAGGGACCGGGCCGCTAGATCGACCAGGGACAGGAGTGGTCTTCGTGACCGTCGTGGGGCCCTTCGGGCTGAGCGTGCAGGACCGCGATCTGACCCGCGACGTCCAGGTCGGCCTGGACGCCGTGGAGCGCGCACTGACCGAGACGGTCAAGAGCGAGGTGCCGTTCATCACGGTCACCGCCAGTCACCTGATCCAGGCCGGCGGAAAGCGCTTCCGCCCCCTGCTGGTCATGCTGGCCGCGCAGTTCGGCGACCCGAACGCGCCCGGCGTGGTCCCCTCCGCCGTGGTGGTCGAGCTGACCCACCTGGCCACCCTCTACCACGACGACGTGATGGACGAGGCCCTCGTCCGCCGGGGCGCCCCCAGCGCCAACTCCCGCTGGGACAACTCGGTCGCCATCCTCACCGGCGACTTCCTGTTCTCCCGCGCCTCCCAGGTGCTCTCCGAGCTCGGCCCGGAGGCCGTCCGGCTCCAGGCCGACGCCTTCGAACGGCTCGTCACCGGCCAGATCCTGGAGACCGCCGGCCCCGGCCCGGACGACGACCCGCTCCAGCACTACCTGGACGTCCTGGCGGGCAAGACCGGCTCGCTGATCGCCGTCTCCTGCCACTTCGGCGCGCTGATGGCCGGCGCCGAGGAGCGGATCATCGGCATCCTCACCCAGTACGGCGAGAAGATCGGCATCGCCTTCCAGCTCGCCGACGACGTCCTGGACATCGCCAGCGACGGTGACGAGTCCGGCAAGACCCCGGGCACCGACCTGCGCGAGGGCGTCCCCACCCTGCCGGTCCTGCTGCTCCAGCAGACCCCGGTGGACCCGGAGGACCCCTCGGACGTGCGCCTGCGCGAGCTGCTCACCCTCGACCTCGCCGGGAACGACGAGCTGCACGCCGAGGCGCTCCGGCTGCTCCGCCGGCACCCGGCGCTGGAGCGGGCCCGCCGCGAGACGCTGCGTTACGCCGAAGAGGCCCGCGCCCTGCTGGAGCCCCTCCCGGACTGCCCGGCCAAGGACGCCCTCCAGGGGCTCTGCGACACCGTCGCCATCCGCACCATGTGACGGAGCGCCCCGGGGTGTGCGGGGCTCCGCCCGGATCGGCCGCGTGCCCGGGACGGGGGGCCAGCGCGCGCCCGCCCGGCGCCGCGAGTCGCACCACCCTTCCGGCCGGGAGGGCCGGGTAGCGTGCCCGCCGGTTCCGAAGCCCGCCGCCTCGCGCCCTTCCGCGCGCCCCCGAAGACTCCGAAGGAGCAACCCGCATGCGCGTCGTCATCGCCGAGGACTCGGTACTCCTGCGGGAGGGCCTGACCCGCCTGCTCACCGACCGCGGTCTGGAGGTCGTGGCCCAGGTCGGCGACGGGGAAGCGCTGCTGCGTACCGTCCAGGACCTGGCCGCCGCCGAGGCCCTGCCCGACGTGGTGGTGGCGGACGTGCGGATGCCCCCGACCCACACGGACGAGGGCGTCCGCGCCTGCGTGGCCCTCCGTGGCCTGTACCCGGGCCTCGGCGTCCTGGTGCTCTCCCAGTACGTGGAGGAGCGCTACGCGGGCGAACTGCTGGCCGGCTCCAGCCGAGGCGTCGGCTACTTGCTTAAGGACCGGGTGGCCGAGGTGCGCGAGTTCGTGGACGCGGTGGTCCGGGTGGCCGGCGGCGGGATGGCGCTGGACCCGGAGGTGGTGCAGCAGCTGCTCAGCCGCAGCCGGAAGAGCGATGTGCTCGAGGCCCTCACCCCGCGTGAGCGCGAGGTGCTCGGACTCATGGCCGAGGGCCGGACCAACGCGGCGATCGCCAAGCAACTGGTGGTCTCGGACGGCGCCGTCGAGAAGCACGTGAGCAACATCTTCCAGAAGCTCGGCCTGGCGCAGAGCACCGAGGACCACCGCCGGGTACTGGCCGTCCTGACCTACCTCAACAGCTAGCCGAGCGGGGCTGAAGACCGGGCCCGAGAAGAGTAATCTCGATCTTGAGGGCAGGCCGCCCCGCGGAGCGCTGACCACCGCAACTTCCGGGCGGGGAAGGCCGAACGGCGCGCTCGGGGAAGTCGGCACCGTACATTCGCAAGTTACGGGCCGGTCAAGGTGAGCGAGCTTAGGATGCCTTCTGGTGCACCAGGCGGACGGGGCACACGGCTCACGCCCGCGGCTGGTGCCCACGAGGAGGTCCGCGATAGTGACCAGCCAGGTCGATCAGACAGAGGCAAGGGGCGGCTCGGGCGGAGGGGGCCAGGGAGTCGCGCCCCCGGGGCGGACGCATGCCAAGCCGATCCGGCGACTGGACCGGGTGATCATCCGGTTCGCCGGCGACTCGGGTGACGGCATGCAGCTGACCGGTGACCGGTTCACCTCGGAGACCGCCTCGTTCGGCAACGATCTCTCCACCCTGCCGAACTTCCCGGCCGAGATCCGGGCACCCGCCGGGACGCTGCCGGGTGTCTCCAGCTTCCAGCTGCACTTCGCCGACCACGACATCCTCACGCCGGGTGACGCCCCGAACGTCCTGGTGGCGATGAACCCGGCCGCGCTCAAGGCCAACCTGGGCGACCTGCCGCGCGGCGCGGAGATCATCGTCAACACCGACGAGTTCACCAAGCGCGCGCTGGCGAAGGTCGGATACCCGGCCGACCCGCTGGCCGACGGCTCGCTCTCGGCCTACAACCTGCACAAGGTGCCACTGACCACGCTGACCCTGGAGGCGCTGAAGGACAGCGGTCTGGCCCGCAAGGACGCCGAGCGGGCGAAGAACATGTTCGCGCTCGGCCTGCTGTCGTGGATGTACCACCGGCCCACCAGCGGCACGGAGAGCTTCCTGCGTCAGAAGTTCGCCAAGAAGCCGGTCATCGCCGAGGCCAACATCAAGGCCTTCCGCGCGGGGTGGAACTTCGGCGAGACCACCGAGAGCTTCGCCGTCTCCTACGAGGTCCCGCCGGCCCGGCTCCCGGCCGGCACGTACCGGAACATCTCCGGCAACCTGGCGCTCTCCTACGGACTGATCGCCGCTTCCGAGCGCTCCGGACTGCCGCTGTTCCTCGGCTCGTACCCGATCACCCCGGCCTCGGACATCCTGCACGAGCTGAGTCGGCACAAGAACTTCGGCGTGCGCACCTTCCAGGCCGAGGACGAGATCGCCGGGATCGGTGCCGCGCTCGGCGCGGCCTTCGGCGGCGCGCTCGGGGTGACCACCACCTCCGGGCCCGGCGTGGCACTGAAGTCGGAGACGGTCGGCCTCGCGGTCTCGCTCGAACTGCCGCTGCTGGTGGTCGACATCCAGCGCGGCGGCCCGTCCACCGGGCTGCCGACCAAGACCGAGCAGGCCGACCTGCTGCAGGCGATGTTCGGCCGCAACGGCGAGGCCCCGGTGCCGATCGTGGCCCCCGCGACCCCGGCCGAGTGCTTCGACGCGGCCCTGGAGGCGGCCCGGATCGCCGTCACGTACCGCACCCCGGTGATGCTGCTCTCCGACGGTTACCTGGCCAACGGATCCGAGCCCTGGCGGATCCCCCCGGTCGAAGAACTCCCCGACCTGCGGGTCGAGTTCGCGACCGGCCCGAACCACATCCTGGAGGACGGCAGCGAGGTCTTCTGGCCCTACAAGCGCGACCCGCAGACCCTCGCCCGCCCCTGGGCCGTCCCCGGCACCCCCGGCCTGGAACACCGGATCGGCGGCATCGAGAAGCAGGACGGCACCGGGAACATCTCCTACGACCCGGCCAACCACGACCTGATGGTCCGTACCCGCCGGGCCAAGATCGACGGAATCACCGTGCCGGAGCTGGAGGTTGACGACCCGAGCGGCGAAGCCCGGGTGCTGGTGATCGGCTGGGGCTCCACCTACGGCCCGATCACCGCGGCCGTGCGGCGGGTGCGCGCCGACGGCGGCCGGATCGCCCAGGCGCACCTGCGGCACCTGAACCCCTTCCCGGCCAACCTCGGTGCGGTGCTGAAGGCGTACGACCGGGTCGTGGTGCCCGAGATGAACCTGGGCCAGCTGGCCCTGCTGCTGCGCGCCAGGTACCTGGTGGACGCCCAGTCGTACAACCAGGTGCGCGGACTGCCTTTCAAGGCCGCCCAGTTGGCGGACGTGCTGTCCGCGGCGATCGGAACGCTGGAGGAGAACCATGGCTGAGGTCCGCGGCCAGGCCGCCGACGAGTCCCGCGGTTCAGCCGCCGGCGAGCCCTTCGGCTCGCTGCGGCGGGTGCCGAAGGCCGAAGCGCCGCAGAGTGCGAAGGACTTCAAGACTGACCAGGAGGTCCGCTGGTGCCCGGGCTGCGGCGACTACGCCATTCTGGCCGCCGTCCAGTCCTTCATGCCCGAGCTCGGCATCCGCAGGGAGAACACCGTATTCGTCTCAGGCATCGGCTGCTCCTCCCGGTTCCCGTACTACATGAACACCTACGGGGTGCACTCCATCCACGGCCGTGCCCCGGCCATCGCCACCGGCCTCGCCGCCTCCCGGCCGGACCTGAGCGTCTGGGTGGTCACCGGCGACGGCGACGCGCTCTCCATCGGCGGCAACCACCTGATCCACGCGCTGCGCCGCAACGTCAACCTGAAGATCCTGCTCTTCAACAACCGGATCTACGGGCTCACCAAGGGCCAGTACTCGCCCACCAGCGAGCTCGGCAAGATCACCAAGTCCACGCCGATGGGCTCGCTGGACGCCCCGTTCAACCCGCTCTCGCTGGCCGTCGGCGCCGAGGCCACCTTCGTCGCCCGCACCATCGACTCCGATCGGCAGCACCTGCAGTCCGTGCTGCGGGCCGCCGCCGAGCACGAGGGCACGGCGTTCGTGGAGATCTACCAGAACTGCAACATCTTCAACGACGGTGCCTTCGAGGTGCTGAAGGACCCGGCGACCAGGGACGAGGCGCTGATCCGGCTGGAACACGGGCAGCCGATCGTCTTCGCCGGGCAGGGCGTCTTCCGGGGCCCGGACGGCGAACTGCACGTCGCCGAGGTGACGGACGCCAACCGGGCTGACGTCCTGGTGCACGACACCCACCACCCCAGCTCCGCACGGGCGTTCGCGCTCACCAGGATCGCCGACGCGGACACCCTGCACCACACCCCGATCGGCGTGCTGCGCGACGTCCGGCGCCCGGTCTACGACACCCTGATGTCCGACCAGCTCGACCACGCGGTCGAGGCCAAGGGCCGGGGTGACCTCGCGACGCTGCTCGCGGGCACCGACACCTGGACGGTGGCGTAGGACCTGTCCCGGCGGGCGGCCGGGGAGGGCTTCGAGCGTGCGGTTCCCGACGCTCTCCCCGGCCGTTCCTCCGGTCAGCCGGCGATCTTGAGCAGGATCGGGTTGGTGAGGGCCGCCATCGGGCCCCAGGGGAGGTCGGCGCCCATGGTGTTGCCCTGGCCGGGGCTGCCGTCCGCCCGGGGGTGGCGCACCTCCGCCCGGACGTAGCCGGCGAGCGAGGCGGTGGTCCGCCAGGCAACCGTGCCGCCGCCGGAAGCGGGCAGCGACTCCTGGTGCAGCTGCCCCTCATCGGTGATGACCCGCACGGTGCCACCGGGCACGCCGGAGACCTCCAGCCTGACATCCACGGGGGCGTCCCCGGGCACGATCAGCTGCTCACCGATCCCCGCCTGCCGGCCCTGCCCGGTGGCGGTGAAGGCCAGGCCGATCCCGGCCGACTCGGCGATCCAGCTGCGGCCGGCCCGCAGCCCGGCCAGGACGTCCGCCCGGGTCAGGTCGTCGGCCAGCACCACGTTGTGCGGCAGGCCGATGACCTGCGGGGCGCTGTGCGCGTCGCTGTTGCCCATCGCGGGCAGCCAGCGCCGCCCGTGCCGGACGGCCTCGGCGAGGCGGGAGTCCCAGCTGTCGACGGCGGACTCGTCGTCGTACGTCCAGGGGCCGTTCCAGACCTCGACCGCGTCCGCCTCCTCGTAGCCGAACTTCCACTGGCAGGCGACGTACGGGCAGTAGGGGTGCGCGGGCACCACCAGGCCGCCGGCGTGGTGGACCTGGCGCGCGAAGCGGGGGTACGCGTCGTCCCGGGAGCGGTAGCGCCAGTCGAGCCAGTCCCCGGGGCCGATGCCCAGGGCCAGCCAGTGGCCGTTGCGGGTGGTGACCTCCTCGCCGGTCACGATCAGCAGGTCGGGGCCGGCCAGTGGGCCCCAGACGCCGTGCGATGACGGGGTGTTGTGGTCGGTGGAGACGATGAAGTCCAGCCCGGCCGCCCGCGCGCCCGCGGCCACCTCGGCCGGGAGGCGGCGGCCGTCGGAGTGGACGGTGTGCAGATGGCAGTCGCCCCGGTACCAGGCCCGGCCGCGCCCGCGCGCCCGCTCGGCCGGGTAGGAGGGCGTGAACTCCCCGCCCGCGTCGCCGAACCGCAGCGTCACCGCGACCCGGTAGTCCATCCCCTGCGGCGCCACCTGGTACGGGCCCAGCGCCACGTGCCAGGTCCCGGGCCGGACGGGCCCCGGCAGATAGCCGGGGGTGGCCTCGCCCCGGCTGATCGCGAACGACGTCCGGAACCCGCCCGACCAGCCCCGGAACCCGGGCCCGCCGAGGCCGGTGCCGCGTTCGTCGAAGATCCCGATGTCACAGGAGTTGCCCGGGGTGCCGGGGGGTACGGCCGGCCGGTCATAGCCGTACGAGACGGCGATCTCCCGCACACCGGGCGGGACTTCGACCGGGAGGTAGACGAAGTCGGGCGCCCCGGTGGGGAGATGGCCGGTGATCACCCGGGTCTGCTCGCCCTCGGCGGCCGCCGCGAAGGCGACCGGCGCGAGGGTCGCCGCCGCGGCCGCCCCGAGGGTCAGCCCGGCCCGGAGCACTCGTCGGCGACCCGGCCGATCCGGTGAATCGGCTGTGCCGCCGTGCTGTGGGCAGTTCTCCTCCGTGCGCACGATGTCCCTCCGGGGCTCGCGCGGGCCGTCGCTGCGGTGGGATGCCGGCCCGTCGTCGGATCCCTTCCCCGCGCGGTTAACCGGCGATGAGCCGCAACCGGCCGGGGCGGGACCGGGGGGCATCGGTTGGTGGCGGGACGCGCCGAGCACCGCCCGCCCCCGGGAGGCGGACGCGCCGGCCTCGGCCCGGCCGGTGCCGTCAGGCCGGGCCGGGAGTTCGGCGGCGGAGGCCATGCCGAGCCAGGTGTGCGGATTGCCCTCCCGGCACCAGCTGCTTCCTCTCCGCATGCCGTGCCGCTATCTCCGTACGACGTACACTGTACATAGCACGGAGATGACGCGTGGAAAGATTCCCCCATGGCCACGGACCGCAGCAGCGCAGGTGATCCCGCGCGCACTCTCGCACTGCTCTGGGGGGAGTCGCAGCCCAAGGCCGCCCGCCGGGGGCCGAAACAGGCCCGCTCCAGCGCCGAGATCGCCGCCGCCGCCATCGCCGTCGCCGACGCCGAGGGGGTCGAGGCGGTCACCATGCGCCGGGTCGCCCAGGAGCTCGGCCTCTCGCCGATGGCGCTCTACACCTACGTCCCCGGCAAGGTCGAACTGCTCGACCTGATGCTCGACACCCTCTACGGTGCGATGCCGCGCACCGCCCCGGCCGGCGCCGGCTGGCGGGCCCGGGTGGCGGCGGTGGCGGAGGACAACCGGGCGCTGTACGCCGCGCACCCCTGGATCGCCGCCGTCGCCACCAGTCGCCCCCCGCTCGGCCCCGGCCTGATGGCCAAGTACGAGTACGAGCTGCGCGCCCTGGACGGGCTCGGCCTCAGCGAGGTCGAGCAGGACTCCGCGCTCACCCATCTGCTCGGCTTCGTCCAGAGCTGCGCCCGGATGGCCGCCGACGAGCGGGCCGCCGAGCAGGACAGTGCGATGAACGACCGTCAGTGGTGGGCGAGGAACGCCGAACTGCTCGCCCGGGTCTTCGACGCCGAGCGCTACCCGACCGCCGCCCGCGTCGGCGCGGCGGCGGGGGAGGCGTACGGCGGCGCGTACAGCCCCGCACACGCCTACGAGTTCGGACTGCAGCGAGTGCTGGACGGCCTGGCCGCGCTGATCGACGAACGCTGAGGTCCGGTGTTCCGCGCGCGGCGCGCGGCTTCGTGGCGACGAGGGACGCCACGGGCCATGTCATGACCAAAATGTGGAAACGGAGATGACAGTCCGGCCTTCGCCCGCTACCGTCAGCACGGGCAAGTACGCGCGCGTGGAGGGCAGGCCGGTCGATGGCAGAGAGATCCCAGCAGGAGGCCGGCCGGGGTTTCTGGCTCGGATTCGCCGCATACGGAATCTGGGGGGTGTTCCCGCTCTTCTGGCCGCTGCTGGAGCCGAGCGGAGCCACCGAGATCCTCGCCAACCGGATGACCTGGTCCCTGGTGTCGGTGCTGCTGATCCTGCTGGTCCAGCGCCGCTGGTCGTGGATCCGCCCGCTGCTGGCCCAGCCGCGCAGGCTGGCGCTCTCGGTGGCGGCCGCCGCGTTGATCTCGGTCAACTGGGGCGTCTACATCTGGGGGGTGAACTCCGGGCACGTGGTGGAGACCAGCCTCGGGTACTTCATCAACCCCCTGGTCACCATCGCCTTCGGCGTGCTGGCGCTGCGCGAGCGGCTGCGCTCCGCACAGTGGGCGGCGGTCGGCATCGGAGCGGCGGCGGTCGTGGTGCTCACCCTCGCGTACGGCCGCCCGCCGTGGATCGCGCTCACCCTGGCACTCACCTTCGCCACCTACGGGCTGCTCAAGAAGCTCGTCGCGCTCGGCGGGCTGGAGAGCTTCGCGGTGGAGAGCGCCGCGATGTTCCCGCTGGCGGTGAGCTACCTCGTCTACCTCGGCGTGCAGGGGAAGAGCACTTTCGGACACACCGGCGCCGGCTACGGCTGGGGGCACACCGGGCTGCTGATGCTCAGCGGCATGGTGACGGCGATCCCGCTGCTCTGCTTCGGCGCGGCCGCCATCCGGGTCCCGCTCACCACGCTCGGTCTGCTGCAGTACCTGGCACCGGTGTTCCAGTTCCTGCTCGGGGTCCTGGTCTTCCACGAGTCGATGCCCCCGGCCCGCTGGGCCGGCTTCGCCCTGGTCTGGGTGGCGCTCGCGGTGCTCACCTTCGACGCGCTGCGCCAGCTGCGCAGGGCCCGGGGGCGCGAGCCGCTGCAGGCCTCCGCGCCCGCCACGGCCGGTGCCGCCCATGCGAAGGCCGCCGCCGGCAGCAGCTGAGACCGGCCGGCCGAAGGGCCCTGCCGGCCGCCCCGGGAGCGCCGCGGAACGTCACACCCCGTGGTGGCGTGGACTCCTCCGTGTGAACACGTCCTTCGGGGTCTCTTCAAGCACACCCGTCTCCTGCTAACGTCCGGCTACCAACGTCCGGAAGCCGTACCCGTCCCCACGAAGGGGTAGCAGGAGGGGTTGCGATGGTCCAGCTCACGGAACAGTTCGCCAGGCCGTTCCAGCGTGCCGCACTCGCCGCAGGCAGGACGGTACGGGTACCAGCCGTACGGCGCGAGCTGGACGCGGCCGAGAGCGGTGAGCTCCTGCTCAGCTCCGGCACGGGCGGCCAGCCGGCCATCCAGTGGCGGCGGCAGGGGCGCCCGGCGCTCGTGCTGAAGCCGCCGTACCGGCTGGACCGGGTGGAGCTCAGGGGCTCGCACCGGGCCCGGCTGTACGGCCTGACGGCCGGCGTCCGGCTGGTCTGCCCGGACTGGTCGCCGCTCTTCCTGATCTCCCCGGCCCAGCTGCCTCTGCTGGCCTGCGCGGTGGCCGCCTCCCGGGTGGCCGGGGCCACCCGGGTCGCCGTCACGCCGTGATGTCCCGGCTGGTGAACCGGGCCCAGGCGGCCGAACCGAAGACCGCGATGTAGAGCGCCTGCAGACCGAGGTTCTGCAGCACGTTGTCCCAGTGCATCGGCTGGCGCAGCAGGTCGCCGAAGCTCATCCACCGGTGGGTGAACAGGAACGGCTGGATCGCGTGCAGCTGGGGGAAGGCGTCCAGGATCTGCACCGTGATCACCAGGCCGACGGTGGTCGCCATCGCGGCGATCCCGCTGCCCGTCAGGGTCGAGACGAACAGCCCGATCGCCACCAGGCCGGACAGTGACAGCGCCACCACGCCCGCCACGAGCACCGCGCGCAGCAGCGCCGCACCGAGGTCGATGGTGTCGCCGGACAGCAGGGTGACCTCGCCGAGCGGGAACAGGGCCGCGCCCGTGGCGACCGCGGCCAGCACCACCGCCATGGTCGCGGCCAGGCAGAACGCCAGCCCGGCGGTGAACTTGGCCGCCAGCAGCCTGGTCCGCCCGGCCGGGGCGACCAGCAGGTAGCGCAGCGTGCCGGTGGCGGCCTCACCGGCGATGGAATCCCCGGCCACCACGCCGACCGTCATCGGCAGGAAGACCGGCAGGGCCATCGCCAGTGCCGTGAACACCAGGAACAGGCCGTTCTGCGTCACCTGGGCGATGAACGCCGGGCCCTCGCCGTTCGAGGCGTCGCCAGTCTGGATCTTCACCACCACGCCGATCAGCACCGGCAGCACGGCCAGGATGCCCAGCAGCGCGATCGTCCTGGTCCGGCGGAAGGTGAGCGCGAGTTCGCCCAGGAACAGCGCGGCGAAGCCCGCCGTCGTCCGCGGCCGGGGGCCCGCTCCGACCGCGGGCAGTGCCTGCTCGGCCACCCGGAGTGCCTGCTCCGGCGGCTCGGCCGCCTGCGGTGCCTGCTCGGTCGGCAGTGCCTCAGCCCGCGACATCGAAACCCTCCCCGGTCAGCGCCACGAAGGCGTCCTCCAGCGTGCCGCGCTCCACACCGAAGCCGTGCACCCGCACCCCGGCCGCGACCAGCGCCGCGCACAGCCCGGGCAGCGTCTCCTCGTCGGCCACCACGGCCAGGCCGTCCAGCCGCGCCTCACCGATCCGCAGGTCGGCCACCCGGTGCTCGGTCAGCACCTCCCTGGCCTTCGCGACGTCCGGGGTACGGACCACCAGCCGGCCCTGGGCGCGGCCGGCCAGCTCGGCCACGGTGCCCTGCACCACGAGCCGGCCCCTGGACATCACCGCGGCGTGCGTGCACACCTGCTCGATCTCGTCCAGCAGGTGCGAGGAGAGGAAGACCGTGGTGCCCTCGGCCGCGACCTCCCGGACCAGGGTGCGGATCTCCCGCATGCCCTGCGGGTCAAGACCGTTGGTCGGCTCGTCCAGCACCAGCAGCTCGCGCGGCTGCAGCAGTGCGGAGGCGAGGCCGAGGCGCTGCTTCATGCCGAGCGAGTACGCCCGCGCCTTCTTTCCCGCCGCCGCCGCCAGGCCGACCCGTTCCAGCGCCTCGGCGACCCGGCGCGCCCGGGTGCGCGGGTCGGAGGTCGGGTCGGCCGCGTCGAACCGGACCAGGTTGTCCCGCCCGGACAGGAAGCCGTACAGGGCCGGGCCCTCGATCAGCGCGCCGACCCGGGGGAGCACCGTGCCCACCGACTGCGGCATCGGGGCGCCGAGCACCGTGGCGACCCCGGAGGAGGGCGCGATCAGGCCCATCAGCATCCGGATGGTCGTCGTCTTGCCCGAGCCGTTCGGCCCCAGGAAGCCGAAGATGCTGCCCCTGGGCACCGTCAGGTCCAGCCCGTCCACCGCGAGCTGGCCGCTCCGGAACCGCTTGGTCAGCCCGCTGGTGCGGATCACGTCGTCCGGAGCGGTGGCGGAGGTGGGGGGGGGGGGGGGGGGGGGAACCCCCCCCCCCCCCTTTTTTTGGGGAGGGGGCGACACCCCCCCCCCACAGAGGTTTTTCGCGCCAGCAGGGGACAAGGGTCGGCTA
>NZ_JBVIMH010000010.1:0-221689 GCF_055579945.1 Kitasatospora sp. NPDC032150
CTGAAGCCATTGTTAGCGGGCCCGGTGGCGGGCTCCAAGGGGTCGGAAGCGGCCGGCCTACGACGCGGTGTCGTAGGAGCGTCGCCCGTCGGGGTTGCTGGGGCGCGTCTTCTTACCCGCCGCGGTGGAGCTGAAACCTGGCCTTCGGGCCCTCTTCCGCAGTTCGTGATCACGGCTCTGAGCTGGACTGATGCGGTACCGGCCGGTCGGTGGTGGCCCGGGAGGTCCGGGGGCGGCCGTGGTGGCGGGCAGATGGCCGCGGGCCCGGTGGGGGTGGGGCACTATGCGGGGTAGTGGACCGTCGGCCGCATGTGGCCACCGTCACGGGCAACTTAAACCTATTTGCCCGATTTCCCCCTTTTGGGGTGGCTTTAAGGCCCCGAAAGCCTCCGCCGGAATGTGGCCCGGACCACAGGAAAAGGAGCGACCCGGGCCACGGAACGCGCCCGGATCACCGAAAGCAATGCGGCCCAGACCACAGGCCGAAGTGCACCGAGGACCGCGAATACCTGCCTGTCGCAGGCCGCGAGCGGAACCGGGTGGAGCGGCGCGCCAGCGCGGCCCGGGGTTCGCGCTCAACAGCACCGCCGGCGAGATCGGCAGCACCATCCGCATCGCCGTCGTCTCCAGCGTTGCAACGACCCGGTTCCTCGCCCATCTGCCACGGCTGTCGCAGGCAGCATCGTGATCGCCACAGAACAGTCCGTGGTCGAGGTGAACGCCCACCCACCTAACTAGCTAGGACCCGTCCGTCGGATCTTGGCCGACTGTCGCCAGCAGGTTCGTCACCAAGGGGTTCTGGTCGTTCTTGCGCCAGGCGACGGCGACTCGCGTGCGGGCGGTGCCGGGCTCGATCCTGCGGAAGGCGACGCCTTTGAGGCGGATGCGCCGGATGCTCGCCGGGGCCAGGGATACGCCCAGGCCGGTCTCCACGAGCGCGCACACGGTCTGCCACTCCACCGCGTGCTGGGCTATCTGTGGCGTGAAGCCTGCTGTGGTGCACAGGCCGGTGATCTGGTCGTGCAGCTGCGGGCCGACCGAACGGGGCAGCAGCACGAAGGGTGAGTCCGCCAACTGCGCGAGCTGGACGGTCCGTTGGCCAGCCAGAGGGTGGGTGGTCGGCAGTACGGCCACAAAGGGTTCACTGAGCAGCGTCCTGAAGCCGAGCTCCGTCTCGGCGACGGGAGGTTCGCGCAGCAGGCCGATGTCGATGGTCCTGTCGTGCAGGGCGGAGATCTGCGGCGCGGTGGTCATCTCGCGGATGTCCAGGTGCACGCCGGGGAACCGCTGCCGGAAGGTGCGCAGCAGACCGGGCAGGACGGTCAGGGCGAGGGAGGCGGCGAACCCGATCCGTAGCCGGCCGGCCTGGCCGCTGCCGACGGCCCGGGCTGCGGCCAGGCCGTCCGCAAGGTCGGTGAGGGCTCGCCGCGCGGCGGGCAGCAGTTCGCGGCCGGCCGGGGTGAGCGCGACGCGTCCTGGTTCGCGGCTGAACAGCACGTGGCCGACGTTGTCTTCCAAGCGCCGGATCTGCTGGCTCAGCGGCGGCTGGGCGATGCCCAGACGGACGGCCGCGTGGCCGAAGTGGAGTTCCTCGGCGAGCACGACGAAGGCGTGCAGCTGTGGAAGGGGGATTCCGGGGCGCTCCATACGCCTAGAGATATCAGGTCATGCTTGTGGCTGTATTAGACGTATCCGTGCTGGCCACTTAGCGTTTGGCGCATGACAGAGCGACGTGCGATCCTCAGCGGCTCGACCTTCGAGGAGCAGATCGGCTATGCCCGTGCCGTGGTGGACGGCGACTGGGTGCATGTGTCCGGGACGACCGGGTTCGACTACACCACCATGACGATCTCCGACGACGTGGTGGAGCAGGCCGAGCAGTGCCTGCGCAACATCGAGGCCGCGCTGGCCGAGGCGGAGTGCACCTTCGCCGACGTGGTGCGGGTGCGCTACTTGCTGCCCGAGCGCGAGGACTTCGAGCCCTGCTGGCCGGTCCTGCGCCGCTACTTCGGCGACGTCCGGCCGGCCGCCACGATGCTCATGTGCGGTCTCGCCGACCCCCGAATGAAGATCGAGATAGAGGTGTGCGCACGGCGGGCCACCGCGTAACAGCCCGATCTGTTCCGGGGAACGGGGCTGTGTGCCCAACACGTGCCCGACGGCGGGCGGGGCGATCCGACACACCACGAGTGGACTCGGCTGGAGCCGCTGCTGCCCGGCGGCCGGGCGGGCGGACGGCGGAGCGACCACCGTGTCGGGGTTCCCGATCGGCTGGCCGCATCGTCCTGGACGGGCTCGGCGCCCAGCGGCAGCTGGACTGGTCGCGGTGCGCGATCGACTCGGCTTCCTATCGCAGTTCCAGGCCGAGTTCCCGCTCCAGCTGGGCACTCTGCTCCGGCGTGGCGAGAACGAAGTAGCTGTCGTAGGTGCTGTCCCTCAGACGCACGAACCGGACAAGGTAGAAGCGGCGGGTGTCGTCACCGGGGTCGGGGTCGACATGCCCGATGAACTCCGTGATCGCCAAGTGGTCGAGGTACCTGTCCGACTGATGCTCGACCCACTGCGTCACCAACGCGCCGTTGCGGACGAACTCCAGGACCTCGTCACCCTCCTCGTCCTGTACCAGCCGGGCGCCGGTGATGGTGACCGCGCCGCCGGTAAGTGCCGCCGCCCGCTCCAGGATGCCCGCGTAGCTCTCCTCCAAGTCGTCGACATCATCCCCGTGGGCCGAGATCGCCACGCCGAATTCTTCGAGAGCGCTGGGCACTTCATGGGGCGGCAGTTCATTGTGCGCGAGGTCGGCGTAATCGGCGAGGACACTGTCGACCTTCTCCTGGGACACCATGCCCATGCGCTGGAGCAGCGCCCCCACGTGTGCGTACGACGAGCCCCTGAACCACGGCAACACGTCCACGAGCCTGTCCGCCGGCCGCCCCGCCTCCGCGACGAGCAAGTCGCGCAGGCACACCAGTGGAACAGCCGCAGCCCCGACCCGCTTGTCCGGCTGATCGACGAACGGGACATCGGTCCACCCGTTCTCCCGTGATCCGACCTCCCCGGGCTCGGCCTCGGGATCGAACGGGATGTACTGCCACACCGCCCCCTTGACCTGCCGGATCACCTCGCCCAGGTACCAGCAGGCGCCCTGCACGAACGGCTCGTCCCGCGCGGCGTCGAACTCCTCCACGGTGGTGAACCGCCGCCTCAGGACTGCTTCCAGCCAGTTCAGCGTGTCCGGGTGGAAGTTCCACCGCCACGCTCCCTCGAACGCGTCCTCGGCCCAGGCGGAGAGCGCCTCTCTCCGGTCCTCCAGCCATTCCGTCAGAGCCGGATCCTCCGCCAGTGGCGCGCTGGGGTCCACGTACGGCGTGTGCTCCTTGACCGGCTCCCACCCCGGAACGTCCTGTCGCCGCGCCGTCACGGCATGCCGGAGCCGCTCGACCTCTTCGGCGAACGCGGTCCCCGTACGCGCTCGCAGAGCGTGGGAGATCAGCAGCATCGGTGCGACTGGAGACAGTTCCAGCGCCAGGTCCGGCCAGACGACAGGCTGTCCCGGAAGACCGTCGACCTGCCGGGTGTTCCAGGCCCAGGCACCGCCGGCGACGCCGAGCAGGACTTCGCCGAGATAGGCCATCGCACTCTCCGTGAACTCCCGCCGCTTCCCGGTGTCCTGGACACGGTCGTGGTGCTCCAGCAGGACCGTCTCCAGAGCGTCCAGCGACGCCGGGGAGTAGTCGAAGCGGAAATCCGCGGGGAGGAGCACCTTCTCCAGGAGCCGCAGCTGGTAAGGCAGGTCGCCGATCCACTTCCGAAGCAGATGCTGTGGGGAGAATTCTGACTGTGCCTCAAGAACCACCATGCGGCCACTGTAGAGGCGGGCAACGACAACGCCGGTGCGTCGACTACTGAGAGCACTCGTCGTCCAGCACGAGGAAGACCCGGGCGGCCCGGGCCATCTCGCCGCCCCGGGAGCTCTCGGCGTACGTCAACTGGGCGCTGAACATGACGAGCTTTTCACCCTGCACCGGGGGCGAGCCACCGTCTTCGTACCCTGCAACGACCCCATCCGGCGGTTCTGCCGACGGCGCAGCGGTTGGCGCGGTGCCCGTTCTTCGGACCCGGTCGCCGCCCTGGCCCCGGCCCGGAGGGTTCGGGTAAACCGGCTGGGCAGGCCGGGCGGGCGCAGATGTTCCGGTACCCGCGTCGGACGCGGTCGGGGTCGGTGTCCCGGACCGGTCCGGTTCCCCCGGGGCCTGCGCTGTGAGCGGCGAGTGGCTCGGAGGGCGGAGCCGGGTGTGTCGTGTGTCCCGGAGCCGTGGGAGCCCGGTAGTATCCGATGCCAGGGAGCCGGAGTCGGCCCCGGAGAACGCAGCCACGGACGCCCCGCCCGGCGAGAGCCAGGCGGGGGCGTCCGTGAGGCGGAGGAGCGCCGACCGCGGCGTGGTCCGGTTCTCGGCGATGTTCCGGTGCCGGTCAGGCCACCGTATCGCGATCCCGGACCACGCTATCGCCGGTCACGGAGAAGGTCTTGACCGAGCACGTTCCCGATCCGTCGAGGCGTCCACGGCCCCTCGACCGCCCTTTTCGCGATCGTCAAGACCATCATCGCTCAGACCTTACAGGGAAGGCCTGATCAGTCCCGGTCGCCCCCGCCTTCGCCACCCTCGCCACCGTGGCCGCCACCGTGGTGGTGGTGGTGGATGACCCGGAAGCTGGCCAGCACACCGTCCTTGACGAAGACGCCGTGGACGCGGTGCACGTTCACACCATCGGCCTGGCTGTGAGGCCCGACCGTGGCGATCGGAGCGCCGTTGTCGCACACCGCCCCGCGGAAGACCTCGACAGTCTTGTGGCTGTCGTTGCGAATGTTCAGGGTCTTCGCGCCCAGGCCACTGATCACGGTGATGCAGCCGTCCGTGTGGGCGGAGTAGGTCCGCTCATTGATCTGGATCCGGCCCTCATGGTGACGCTTGTGGTGCCGGTGCTCGCGGTGCTCGTGGCCCTCGTTGCCCTTGCGTCCGTTGTTGTTCTCCTTCCCGTCGTTACCGGTGGGCACCTGCTCGGGAACGGCCACCTGCTGAACGGCCGGGGCAGCCTGGCTCGCCGGCTGCGAGGCGGCCGAGGCGTAGGTGAGGCCGGTCGCGGCCAGAGCCGCGGCGGCGCCGACGGCCGCGGTGATAGCAGTGGCACGGGTGATCTGCATGGAACTTCTCCTGTTTCCTGAGCGGTCGGCTAGGCCGCCGACCCGTGATCTGAACGTAACGACGGCACTCGGATCGGGCATCTCGAAAGCCACCGCCAGGGAGCCGAATGAGGTACCAGGACAAGGCGTCGCTCTCTCCAAGAAACGTCAAATCGGCTGGAAGACAGGAGAATTGAAATGCGCTTAGCCCTTCGGGTTGAACCTGACACCAGCTCACACCATCGGCGGCCGGAGCGTCAGGAACCGCCGGTGCGATGAGATAAGCCGCCGTCAGAGAAACAGGCGGCACAGGAACAGCACCCCGCCCGCCGACGCCCGCGCCCACACGTCCCGCCCCTCCGGCCCGTACACCGGCCCGCCCGGCCCGTACGACCCAGGACGCGATCCACACGAACGCCCAGAGGCCGGCCGGCCACGCAGGCGGCGGTCCCCTTTTCCCCGACGATCTGGACCCAGCAGCCGCAGGCGGCATCCCGGGCGACACCGATGACCCAGCCGCAGGCGGCCACCACAGCGACCACCTCAGCCCCCGATAGGCACCGCAGCCGCCACGAGCGCCCCCGGACGACAGGCCCGGTCCTCGTCTGAGACGGGTCAGCTCTGGCTGCCAGACAGAGCGGCGCGGCCGATGGCACACCAGGTCGAGCGGGACCGGCACGGGCCGCCCCGACCAGGCGGCCTGGTCCGCCTCGTCCTTCCCGAGGGCGTCCCCAGCCTGACGCCCGAGTGACTACCCACCACGCCCCTGGCTGTCCGACGGCCTCCGCGCGGCCCACCGGGGAGACGGCCGGTGTCCGGGATCGCCCCGATGCCCCGGATGACGTCGGTGGCTCTACGGTCGCCGCTCGCCCGGGCAGACCGCGGCGGCGAAGTCGTCCGCGAGCATCGCGATCTGGGCCCGGCCCTCGATCTGTTCCAGCCACTGCTGCGGCAGCAGCCCGTCGCCGTGGCGGGCGCCGAGGAGATTGCCGCAGATCGCGCCGGTGGAGTCGCTGTCACCGGAATGGTTGACCGACAGCAGCAGCGCGGACTCGACCGGGGTGTGATCCTTCCAGAACGTGGTGCGGGCAAGCGCCGCGTACACGGCGATGGCCAGCGCCTCCTCCGCGATCCAGCCGCCCCCGAGGCTCTCCACCATCACCGGGGTCGCCGGGCCGGCTGCGGCAAGCTCAACAGCCCTGCGCAGCGCGGAGGTTGTCTCCTCGTGTCCCGGGTAGCGGGCCAGCAGACCCATGCTGAGCCGGACCGCGTCCTCCAGGGACGCGCCGGTCACCAGGTGGCTGATCATGACGGCGAAGGCCCCGGAGGCGTAGTAGCCGGTCGGGTGGCCGTGTGTCATCTGCGCGCAGGGGCGGCGAGTTCGAACGCGTACTGGGCGCTGGCGTCGGTGAGGCCGAACGGTGCGGAGCGCATCACCGAGCCGCATCCCTTCGCGTCGGGGTTGACCGCGCCCGGGGTGCCGTCGATGGCGCCGCGGGCGTCGGGGATGTGGTTCTTCGGGATGCCGTGACCTGCGGCGCCGAAGGCCTGCGCCCGGGCCGGCCGAGCGGCGCGCGGTGCGGGGACGTACCGAGTCCGGGTCCTGCGTGCCACCTGAAGCCGGCTCTGCCCGTCGAGAGAAATTCCAAGACCTTTGGATCAAGTGTTCTAGACTCTCGAGATGGTCGACGAGTTTCTTCGCCTCACGGTTCTGGGGTGCGCGACACCGTTTCCGAGCGTGGACAATCCGTGTTCCGGCTACTTGGTCTCCAGTGGGAACACGCGTGTATGGGTGGACGCGGGCAGCGGAACGCTGGGCCCGCTGCAACGTCACGCCCGGCTGGATGAGCTGGACGCGGTCTGGATCTCGCACCTGCACGCCGATCACAGCGCGGACCTGCTCACTGCTTACTACGGCGCTCTGTACGCAGATGTCCGCCTCGCCGCGCCGATCCCCCTCTACGGCCCGCCCGGTATCGCCGACCGACTGGCGGACTTCCTCACCAACACGTCGGTCCGCAGCCCGATCGAATCCGCCTTCGCCGTCACCGAGTTGCACGATGGGCACCAGGTGAACGTTGGTCCGCTGAGCCTGACCAGCCGGGCTGTGGCGCATGGCATCCCGGCCTTCGCGCTGCGCGTCGAGGTCGCGGGCCGGTCGCTGGTCTACTCGGGGGACACGGCACCGTGCGCCAGCCTGACGAGTCTGGCCGACGGATGCGACGTGCTGCTGTGTGAGGCCGAGAGCGCGGAGGTGCCCACCGAGGGCGACCAGGTGCATCACACCCCTGAGGACGCTGGCGAGACCGCCGGCGCTGCTCGGGCAGGCCGGTTGATCGTCACGCACGTCGGTCGGTTCCTCACGCCCCAGCAGGCGGTGGCGCGCGCCTCGGCGCGCTTCAACGGCCCCACCGACTACGCCGCGCCCGGTGCCACCTTCGAAATCGCTCCCGAGCGGCGTCCACCGTTTCGATGAACCGCCGTGTGAAGCCGGCGACGTACTCCGACTCTTCCGGTCAGCTCAGCCCGCTCCTCGCGGTCGATCGCGTCGAGGACCCGACGGCGGCCACCCGCGGACGGCTCGCCCGATAAGGTGAACTGATCATTCCGGAAGAAAGGCCACGGCGCTCACGGTGACCGAGTCCCGCCCTCACACCCTGTTTTCCTTCGGCACACTGATGGACGAACGAGTCCAGACCACACTCTTCGGCCGAGCCGTGCCGAGTTCCGCGGCATCGCTGGCCGGCTACACCACCAGGCCCCTGCCGATCACCGACCAGTCCGTGATCGCCACCAGCGGCCTTGACGTCCACCTGGCGCTGAAGTCCAGGCTCGGCGCCGTGGTCGATGGCGCCGTCCTGCGCCTCACCGACCAGGAGCTCGCCGCAGCCGACGCCTACGAGGTGGACGACTACGTCCGCCGACGGGTACTCCTCTCCTCCGGGGAGGGCGCCTGGGCCTACCTGGATGCCAAACCACTGCGCCCAGCAGCACGCATAGTGATCGTGGGCGACAGCATCGCCTACGGACGCTGCGATCCGCACGGAGGGTGGGCAGCCCGCCTGACGGCCACCCACATCGCCGGGAACGAGGCCGACCACCGGGTCTTCAACCTGGCCATCCCCGGAAGCACCCTGCTCGATGTGGCCGAGCAGACCCCCGCCCTCCTGCCTCCCCGCCGACCCGACACCATCCTTGTCGCCGCCGGCATCAACGACTCCGCCATGTCGACCGCCACTGCGCAGGCTCACCACAACGTGCCGGCGCACACCGCGGACAGCCTCGCCTCACTGGCTGACACCGCCCTGAGCCACAACGCGCGACTCGTCGTCGCGGGACCGACGTGGATCGACGAATCACGCACCGGCGACTACGAGGGCCTGCGATTCACCCAGGCCCGGGCGCTGGCCCTGCGCGAGTTCCTGAAGACCTGGTGCGCCGAGAACCACATCGACTACCTCGACATGTGGGAACCGCTGCGCCACAGGCCCGAAATGCTCACGGACGGCCTGCACCCCACCCCCGAAGGGCACCAGGTGCTCTACCAGCACATCCACATCTCCGGCTGCTGATCCACCCGGCAGCCGCCAGGTCGGAACGGACAGCCGACCCCGGCCCCTGCCGCCCGCCTCGCACCAAACCGTGCGGACCACCGCAACCACCGGACGGTCGCGCGTCAGGAGCCGCTCGGATTCGGTGCGGTCCCCGGGGCTCGACCACCGTCTTCCGCCGGTGGTCCTTCGCCTGGTGAGGCAGGGCCGCCGGTGCACCGCTCTCCGGTACACACCGAGCTCCCCGGTTGCCATGTGGCCCGTCAGGTGACCAGCGGCCGATGGCCTGGACAGGAGCAGCGCGCCGGGAGCGAGCGACTGGTGAAGCCCTGGGCGACCAACGCCCGCCCAGGGCACGCGAACAGGACCAAGCATCGATCCGAGCAGACAGCACGCCCCCCGCGACGGTGGGGGCTCCGCGGTCTCGCACGCGAGAAACGACAGAGGTGGACCAGCTCGTCGAGCAGCACCCGCCACCTCGTCAGCAGGGCGTCGAGCGCGAATCCGTACACGGAAACCAGGCCGTGGCCGGCCTCCTGGAGCAGCCACATCCGCAGGCCGAGCACCGGGACGCCGATCGCGAGGAGCCGCTCCTTGGTGATCCGAGTGCGCGTCAGAAGGACGATGGCCAGCCGTCGACGGTGTCCGGATCACCCGGGAGCTGCTGGACGGCGCCGCCTTCCTCTGCGGCGCCGCGCCCGAACCACGTACCTGACCGAACGCCAACGGCGCCCGCGGGCGCCCCGCCCCGGGTCCCGCCGGACGGCCGTCCGGCGTGACCCGGGCGAAGGAGGGCGGTCAGCTCCAGCGGTAGCGGCGACGCAGGCTGTCCACCACCAGGCTGAAACGGGCCCGGTCCAGCGCGCAGGCCTCACGGCGCATCCCGCCGTCCCACACCCGCATCACCCGGTCCAGCGCCACCCAGGAGTCCCGGCCGGACTTGTCCCACGGACCGGAGCCGATCGGCACCCAGTCCCGGTCCTCGTCGTGCCCCTTGCTCGAGAGCATCACGGCCAGCAGACTGCCGGCCTCCTCGCGCGCCACCACCAGCACCGGCCGGTCCTTGCCACGGCCGTCCCGCTCCTCGTACGGCACCCACGTCCACACGATCTCGCCCGGGTCCGGGTCGCCGTCGTGCCGCGGTGAATACTCGGTACGAACCGCACCCACCTCGTACGGTTCCACCTCGACCGTGGCCTCCGGACCGAAACGACCGGGTATGTCCTCGTTGATCAGCTCTGCCATGCGCGAAGACTAGCGCCCGGACCGCCCATTGGGTGATCCCGAGTGCCAACCGCCCGCAGCGCCACAGGTAGCCATCTCCCCGAGGTGCCGTCGTCGGCCCCCGTGACGAAGAGGCGGGCCGGGGCCTCGTCGGTGTAACTGTCCGCGCCGAGGGTACGGACGGCGGCGGACTCACTGCGGATATCGCTCGCGGTCCGAGCCGCGACGTACCGCGTTCCGGACCGGACTGGAGGACGCCACCTGCCGCGCATGTTCGGCGGCCGGGATGCCTCGCCGGGAAGCGGTGCTCACACCTGGTGCACCTCGGCGCCGTCAACCGGCGCCCGAGGTCCTGGCAGGCTACGAGCTTGCCCCTTCGGGACTGGGATTCAGCGGAGTGGGGCACAACGCGGCCGGGTGGTGGTGCTACCGGCTTGGCAGCACCACCACCGGGAGTCAGGTCCGGGTGGTCGTACCGCATTTGCCGGTGCCGTCCGGCAGCGGCTTACTCCGGTCGTACGGGTCCGTCGTGCTTCCGTCACGCGGCTCGGTGCTGTCCGATGAGACGACGGGGAAATCCGGCTCGAGCCAGCCGTCGTGAACTTCGCAGAGATTGTTGCCGAAGTAGCTGTTCGTGTGGCTGAAGTTGAGTTTTCCCGTTTCGACGTCGTACTTGGCGGGATCGTAGAAGCGGAAGTCGATCACGCGGCGTACGATCTCGCGGGTCACCTCCGTGCTGCCGCTGACCGCTCCCGTCCAGGCGGCCGGCTCTGCGCCCGGGGTGGCACCGGCTGCGAGGCCACTGGGCGCGGGGTCCTGTGAGGGAGACGGCGCCAGCTTTCCGGCGTCGGGCCCGGGGAGCACGGCGTAGACGAAGGTGTAGTCCGTGTGGACCACCATCCCTTCCTCACCGTCCGCCTCGAAACTCATCCGCCCCTGCAACTTGACCACATCACCCGCGGGGATCGCGGTGCGCGGGTTGAAGCGGCTGGCCCAGTAACTGGGGTCGCTCGTACCGCCCGGGTGGGCGAGCCCGTCCTCCGCCTTCTCCCGGCTCTTCCCGCCCAAGAGGTCCAGAGCGGCCTGCGGGGTTCCGCCGGCGACCGTCCTGGGGTCGAGGTTCGCCGCGACCAGGAAGTCCTTGACGGTCTTCAACTGCGCTGCGACCTCGTCCTGGTCGAAGACCCCGACTGCCTGTGCCTGGGGCAGCACGATCGCGTCGGCTCCGGACGGCCACACCGCGGCCGGTGAACCGGCCCACGGGTGATCCACCGTCGGGGTGTCCGGAGGCAGGGTCGGCGGGGCCGCGGTCGGCGCCGCGGTCTCCGGAGCCTGGGTCGGGCCGTCGGCGGCGTGGCCCGCGTACCAGCCGTGCAGCCGGTCGACGTTCAGCCCGGCCACCACCAGCGCGCCCGCCAGCACGACGAACAGCGGGGTCTGCCAGTCGCGGCCGCGACGTCGCTCGACGCCCCGGGGCGAGGTGGTGTTCCTCTTCCAGCCGAACCGGCGTCGCCACCGGTGTCGCCGGAGCGAGGTCGGCGGCCGCCACGGCTGCGACTCCGGGGGCGGCTGGCGCTTCCAGCGCGCGGCCAGCACGCGGGAGCGCCCGGACCGCTCCTTGATGGTGGCGGCCTTGACGAACTCCTCGTCGAGGACGAGTCGGGCGAACGGGTCGTCTGTTCCCGAGCCACGCGGCGAATCAGACGTCGGGCGAGGTTCGGGGTCTTCAGCTATCGGCACCGCGACAGTATGCAGACGCCCGTCACCGACCATTTCACCGGGGTGCCGATTCGTGCGAAGGGCCGGTGACCTGCGGCGGAGGTGTTCCAACCGTCCAATCACAGCTGCTTGGACGGGCGGGAGGTGGTGCTGGTACACACATGGTGTTGACCGCGCCGACCTCGCTGCGGTCGACAACGGCCTCGATGCTGTAGTGGTGGCCGGCCACAGCCGCCTCGAACAACCAGGAGTCCCTGGTGCCGCAGTCTGGTGAGCGGCCTCAGTCTGCGAAGTACCCGGTGAGGTAAGGGAATCGACCTTGGGTCGTGAGGCTGGGTGTGAATGCTCGAGCTCTGCGTCTCGTGTGGATGCGGAACCCCGGCCACTCAGCTGAAGGGTCCGTCGTCCGCGAAGGCGTGGGCGGCGAAGCGCTTGCCCATCCGGCGGTACGCGGCGGCGGTGGGGTGAAGGCCGTCGGCCAGGTCGTCCGCCTCGTCCGGTCCGAGCAGCTCGCGTCCGTCGAGGTAGTGCAGGTGGGGGTCGCGCGCCTGCCGCGCCGCCACGATCCGGGCCAGCTCGGCACGGACCACCTTCAGCGACAGCGCCCCACCGGCCAGGTCGGCCGGGTCGCCGAGGGCTGCGATCCTCCCGTCCAGGCCGAGCACGGTCGGCCCGGGAGTCTCCTCGAGTGCCGGACAGCCCACCGGGGACACCAGCAGCAGCGGGGTGTCCGGGTGACCGTCGCGGATCGTGTCCAGGAATCCGTGGACCGCCGGGCCGAACGTCCGCTTGCGGAAGGCGGCCATGCCCACGATGTTGATGCCGACCTTGAGGCTGATCAGGTCGGCGGGCATGTCGCGGATCGTCCGGGCGACATAAGGATCCAGCAGTGCGTTGCCCGCCTGGCTGAGGTTGATCACCTCCACTCCCCCGAGCGCGGCCGCCACCACCGGCCAGGTGCCGGTCGGGCCGTCGGCATCGATGCAGTGGCTGATGGAACTGCCGTGGTGCACCCAGCGGCGCCGTCCGTCCGGCAGCGGTGCCAGCACATCGCCGTCGGCGCGCAGTGCCACCAGTTCCGTGGGGGTCTGCTGGGGCAGCCACAGCTCGACGTTCTTCATGCCGCCCGGCAGCCCGGCGAACCGTACCGTCCCCGGCTCGCCCGGGGTCAGTCGCTGCACGGCCCCGTGGGCCGACATCCGCAGGACGTTGCCCACCGGCGCTTGTCGACGCCCGGCCGGCACACCGTCCACCAGCAGTTCCAGCATCCCGGTCGGCCGGGGTTCGGGGTCGGTGTCGAGCTGTCCTGTGGAGGTGAGAACCTCGAACTCCAGCTCGCGCGCATCGGTGCGGAACACCAGCCGCACCCCCGAGGGCATCACGGTCACCCCGTACACCGACGGGTCCTGATACTGCTCCTTGGTCCATGCGGGCAACCGGCGCGGCATCACCCCCGCCTGCGTGATCTCCAGATCCAGTGCGCCCCGTAACTCCACCGGCCCGCCCACCAGCGGAACCGCCCGCATCGCCACCGTCACCGCCCCTGTCGTCTCACGGGCCTGACAGGCCGTAATGCCTGACAGCACCCTGCACCGAGCACGCAAGCGGGAGCTCGAGCACTCTCACCCACCGCCCCGGAGCAGCCTAGCCGGTCCGTACGCACTGCGAAGCGGTTCGTGCAGGAAATGGAATCCGCATCCGGGTGGACGATCACCGGTGTCTCACCCGCGCGCCGACTCCCGGGGTCCGGGGGCACCCGCCGGACGGTTGATCCGCCTCGTCGAGATCATCGACAGCCTCCACCGACCCCGGCCCATGTGCCATTGCCTGCGGCCCTGCCGGACCACTCCATCGCCTGACCTGCGCCGGAACGCTCCCCAGCCCGCCCCGGGGCGCCGCGGGACGACATGCGGCTCGCCGCCGATCCTCTTAGTCTCGCGGCATGGAGATCGACCGCCGCCAGTTATTACGTCGCGTTGCGCAGGGAGCCGCGGCGGGCGCGGCGGTCACCTTGACCGCCGCGAGGAGTCCGCGGCGTCGACCGGGACCGGCTGCCCCTACGCCCCCCGCGCCGGCGCACGCCGACCCTGCGGCGGCCTCGATCCAGCTGGTGTTGTCACGGGGTCCGGTGTCCGCCGCCGTCCCGGACTTCTGGAAGCCGCCGCCACCCTCGATCGTGCCGCGGTCGCTGTGGCAGCCCGGCCAGGCGCCGAGCCCGCCCGAGCCGCAGCACAACCACACGGTCCGGGCATTGTTCATCCATCACACCGCCAGCGGTGACTCGTACGATCCCGAGGACGTACCCGAGATCGTCCGGTCGATCTACCAGGACCACCGCACGCGCCGGGGCTGGGACGACATCGGCTACCACTTCCTGGTCGACCGCTACGGCGTGATCTACGAGGGACGTCCGAGCGGCGTCGACCAGGCGGTAACCGGAGCTCATACGCAGGGCTTCAACCATGAGACGGTCGGCGTCGCGGCGATCGGCACCTTCCCGGCCGGCGTCCACGTGCCCCCGGCGGCGCTGGAGGCCATCGCCCATCTGGCCGCGTGGCAGCTGGGTGCGTACGGCGTCGATCCGCGCACCCGCGTCGAACTGACGTCCACGAACAGCGAGAGCCGCTTCTCCGCGGGCACGCGCCATCCGTTCAACGCCATCTCCGGCCACCGCGACGCCTGCTTCACCCAGTGCCCGGGCGCCACCCTCTACGCCCTGCTACCCCAGATCATCGAACACACCGCCGATCTCCTCCGCGGCGGGACCCCGCCTCGTACCGGCCTGACGATGGGCTCCCTGAGCACCCCCGGCCCTGCCGCTCGCGGGTGACCGCTGCGCCCGCCCCCGCCGCTCGAGGTACGGCGGGCGATCCCGGCGGCCTCGGATCCGTCCGAACCGCGGTGGCCGACTCCAGGCGCCCGCCAGACCCGGATCCCGCCCGACTCCGCGCCTCGGAAAATACTTCCGTCCGGCTGTCACATCCGTCCACCCCGCCGGGTCAGAGCAGTGAAAGCAACGCAAGAGACCCGGAAGGAACACCCACCATGGATGCCCAGCACACCAGCACCCCGACCACGGCCCGCAACGCGACCGGTTCGAGGATGCCCAACCCGCTGGGGCTCGTCCCCGAGATGGGAGCCGTGGCCGGCGCCCTCTTCAAGGCCGTCGGCAACGGCTCCGTACCCCGGACCACCATCGACCTCGTCCAGCTGCGCGCCGGCCAGATCGTCGGCAACACCTACCTGACCGTCATGCACACCAACAGCCTGCGCAACGCCGGACAGTCCGAGGAACGCATCACCGCGGTCGCCTCCTGGCAGGACGCCCCCTACTTCACCGCTGCCGAGACCGCCGCCCTGGCTCTCGCCGAGGCCGTACTCCAGCCCGCCGCCCATGGCGAAAGGGTCCCCGACGAGCTCTACGCCCGCGCCGCCGAGCACTACGACGACAAGGCCCTCGCAACCCTCGCCATCGCCATCGGCCAGGTCAACTTCTTCATCCCCCTCGCCCTCATCGGCAAGCCGCTGCCCGGCGTCAAGCCCTCCGAGCAGTGGACCTGACACCGGAGCGGGACACCGGGCCTTACGGCGAGGCCGTGCCGCAGCGCAGCGGGGCCACGACCGACGGCTGACCCGTACGGGGCCGGCCAGCGCTTCCAACGGCGCCCCGCGCGTCCCGGTCAAGCCGTCCCCGCTCGCTGTCGTGCAAACTCCTCCCCTTCTGACTGACAGTCAATTCACCGAATCCTGAGCGGGATTGAAGGGTGATCACCCTCGGCCATCCGCTCGCGACCGAGTCCCCCGGCCCGGTCGCGGGCGGGTCCGTCGGGGGACTTCCCGCGGCTGCCGGTGACTTGGACGAGGAGTGACAGGCACCGAACAGCGGTAGCTCGCGGCCCGGCGCACGGCGGAGGCCGGCCGGGCGGCCCGGCGACGCGCGACCGGCATCGGGGCGGACTCCTCAGCGCGGCACGACGGTAAGGTGCGCACGGTGGTCACCGACCCGGTGCACGAGTTCCGGCCCCCGGTTGCGCTCGTGACCGCGGCGTTTCTCTTCCTCCGCCCCGCGATCTGACGGTGGTGCGTCCGCCCTCGACCACACCGAGGCGTGTGTCGTGGACGTACTCGTCCTCACCGTTCCACTACCGGGCCTCCGATTCGGGCTCCGTCACCAGGCCACCGCACTGCGCACCGGAGGCATTGGCGACATGCCGTCACTGATACGCAGACGGTTCCGGAGTTGCCCACTGCGCCCTATCGGTCATCGCGCACCGCCGCTATGCTCTGCCCCTGCCAAGCCGGACGGACAACGTGTGCATCCGGGGGCACGTGGGGACACCGATGGGTACACACGGATACAAACGGCGCACTTGTGTACTCGCGAACAATTCCATCGCAGGGGGTTACATGACAATCAGCCATGCCCAGCGGCGTGTTGGAGTGAGCGTGGCGGCAACCTTGTCGCTGCTCGCCGGCGCACTCGTCATCGGCATGCCGTCCGCTCAGGCCGAGTCCGTTCCGAGCGGGCGGGCCGCGTTGGAAGGCACCAAACCCGCCTGGGCCACCGGTGCCGCCGACCAGGGCGCCGCCCCGGACTCCGCTCAGATCAACGCCCGCGTCTACCTGGCCGGGCGGGACCCGAAGGGCCTGGACGCGTACGCCACGGCCGTGTCCGACCCGCAGTCTTCCTCGTACGGCAAGTACCTGACGCCGCAGCAGGCGCAGGAGCGCTTCGGCGCGACCCAGGCACAGATCGAGGCGGTCACCAAGTGGCTGCGGTCGTCGGGTCTGACCGTCACCGGCACCAACCGGCACTTCATATCCGTCTCCGGTGACGCCGCCGCCGCGCGGACGGCCTTCGCCACCTCGCTGCACGACTACCGGAAGGAGGGCCGGACTTACCGGGCGCCCCAGCAGGCCGCCTCCGCTCCCGGCGCGCTGGCCGACGCGGTTCTCACGGTGACCGGCCTGGACAACGCGCCGCACCGGGCGACACCACGGGACACCCTGCCCGGCCCCGGCGCCGGCTTCCGCAACTCGGGCCCTTACTCGACCTACTACGGCTCGAACGTCGCCGGCACGCTGCCGGACGCGTACGACACGAAGCTCCCGTACGCGATTCACGGATACACCGGCAAGCAGTTGCGGGCGGCCTACGGCGCGGGCAACTACACCGGCAAGGGCGTGACCGTCGCGATCACCGATGCGTACGCCTCGCCGACCATGGCGAACGACGCGGCCGAGTACGCCAAGCGCAACGGCGACCGGGCCTACCGCAAGGGCCAGTACACCGAGGTGCTTCCGGCCTCCTACACCAGCGTGAACGACTGCGGCGCGTCCGGCTGGTACGGCGAGGAGTCCCTGGACGTCGAGGCCGTGCACGCCCTCGCACCGGACGCGAACATCGTGTACGTCGGCGGCGCCTCGTGCAACGACCCCGACCTGCTCGACGCCCTCAACAAGGTCGTCGACAACCGTCTCGCCGACATCGTCTCCAACTCCTGGGCCGACCTCGAGGGCAGTGAGACACCGGACGGCGCGGCCGCCTACGACCAGACGTTCAAGCTCGGCGCCATCGAGGGCATCGGCTTCTACTTCTCCTCCGGCGACGACGGCGACGAGGTCGCCAGCTCCGGCAAGAAGCAGATCGAGAGCCCGGCCAACTCGGCCTGGGTGACCGCGGTCGGCGGCACCTCGCTGGCCGTCGGCAAGGGCGACAAGTACCAGTTCGAAACCGGTTGGGGCACCCAGAAGGCACTCCTTGCGGCGGACGGCAAGAGCTGGGCGAACCTCCCCGGTGCGTTCAACGGCGGTGCGGGCGGCGGCACCAGCTCCACCGTGAAGCAGCCGTTCTACCAGCGCGGCATCGTGCCCGACGCACTGGCGAAGGCCAACGGTCCCACCCGGATGCGCACCGTACCGGACATCGCGGCCGTCGCGGACCCCAACACCGGCTTCCTGGTCGGTCAGACCCAGTCCTGGCCCGACGGCTCGGTCAAGTACGACGAGTACCGCATCGGCGGCACCTCGCTGGCCGCACCGGTGATCGCGGGCGTCCAGGCACTGGCGCAGCAGGCCCGCCACTTCCCGATCGGCTTCGCCAACCCGTCGATCTACGCCCGCTACAACTCGCCGCTCTACCACGACGTGACGGACCAACCGCTGGGGGCGGGCCGTGACCTCGCGGTGGCGCGAGTCGACTTCGCCAACGGCGTCGACGCCTCCGGCGGCCTGACGACCTCCGTACGCAGCCTCGGCAAGGACAGCTCTCTGCACGCGGTCCGCGGTTACGACGACGTGACCGGCGTGGGCACGCCCGCCCCGGGCTACGTCGCCTCCTACGGCTTCCCGTTCCGCCGCTAGCCAGCCCCTGCCGGAACGCCGGCCCCCGGACCCTCGCGGCCCGGGGGCCTCTGCTGTCGCCGGCGCAACACCAACGCCTGCCACCACGAGGTCCGCGCAGGCCGGCGCAAGAGGCGACCCGTACACGCATCGAAAGGCGCAATGTTCCCGTGCTGTGACCGAGGGCGTTCACCGGGCGGGCCATCGTCGCAGTGCGCGTGCCGCCCGGCGCGGCGTCCTGGGCGGATCCCGCGCGTCCGGTGATGATCGTTCAGCAGGAGTACGGAGAACGGGACGACGGGAGGCGGGACGGGCATGCCCACCGCGCGGACCATTTCGGCGCTCGCCCTCATGCTGCTGCTCGCCGCCGGCCCGGCCTGCACGACCCACCGGCCGGCCGCGCCGCGGCTCGCCACCGGTGTGCCCGGCAGCGCTCGGCTCCCGACCGGCACCAGGACTCCCGTCACGCTCCGGGCCGGGGACTGGCCGACGTACCAGCACGACGCCGCGCGCAGCGGTGTGGCGCCCGAGGCTGCGGCGCTGGGCCAGCCGGTGCACGCCTGGACGGCCGCACTGGACGGCGCGGTGTACGGACAACCGCTCGTCGTCGGCGACCGGGTGCTCGCGGCGACCGAACACAACACCGTGTACGCGCTGGACGCCGCCACCGGCGCCGTGCTGTGGAGCCGCAAGGTCGGCACCCCGGCGCAGAGTTCGGAGCTGCCCTGCGGGAACATCGCGCCGTTGGGCATCACCGGGACACCGGTCTACGATCCGGCGACCGGGCTCGTCTTCGCCGTCGCCGAGCTGTCCGGCGGCCGGCACCAGCTGGTCGGGCTCGATGCCGCGACCGGCGCGCCGCTGGTCAGCCGAGAGGTCGAGCCGCCGCGCGGGCAGCGCATTGCGCACCAGCAGCGCGGCGCGCTCGCACTCTGGCAGGGCCGGGTGCTGATCGCGTACGGCGGGCTGTACGGCGACTGCTCGGACTACGTCGGCACGGTGCTGTCGGTACCGGCCACCGGCGACGGGCCCACGCTCGCGTACACCGTGCCCACCTCGCGCGGCGGCGGCGTCTGGTCACCGGGCGGGGCGGTGATCGGCGGTGACCGGGCCTTCGTCTCGGTCGGCAACGGCGCCGCCACCGAGGGTGCGCCGGGCAGCTACGACGGTTCGGACTCGGTGCTCGCGCTCACCGCCGACCTGCGTCGGGCCGACTTCTTCGCCCCGGCGGACTGGGCGCAGGACAACACTCAGGACCTCGATCTCGGCTCGCTCGCCCCGGCGCTGGTCGGACGGCATGTCTTCATCGCCGGCAAGAGCGGCATCGCCTACACCCTGGTCGCGGACCACCTGGGCGGGGTCGGCGGCCAGGTGGCGCAGGCGCAGGCCTGCCGGGGCTTCGGCGCGGCGGCGGTCGACGGCGATACCGTCTACCTGCCGTGCGCGGACGCTCTGGCCCGGTTCTCGGTGGCCGGCGACGGCTCGATCCAGGCCGGCTGGCGGGTGCCGCTGCACGGGGCCGGTTCGCCGGTGGTCGGCGGCGGCGCGGTCTGGGTCGTCGACCACGGGCACGGGCAGCTGAATGCGCTCGACCCGGCAGGCGGCCAGGTCCGCCGACAACTCACCGTCGGCTCCGTGCCGGACTTCGCGGCGCCGGTGCTCTCGGGGCCGCGCATCCTGCTCGGCACGATGACCGGGGTGACGGCCTTCGTCGAATCCTGACTGCTGACGTTCGACTGACTCGACATCACCGAGCTGGTGGCCGACTCGGTGTCGATGGCGGCGCTGTTGCTGCTGGAGCGGCTCAGCCCGCTCGAGCGTGCGGTCTTCGTGCTGCGGGAGGTGTTCGGGTTCGGCTTCCCGGAGATCGCGTCGGCGGTGGGGAGGTCGGAGGCGGCGTGCCGCCAGCTCGCGGTGCGGGCGCGGCGTCACATGGACTCGGGCCGGTCCCGGTTCGAGGCCGACCGGCGCGAACGCGAGGAACTCGCGCAGCGGTTCTTCGACGCCTTCTGGGAGGGCGACGTCGACGGGCTGCGGGAACTGCTTTCCGCCGACAACCAGTTGGTCGGTGACGGAGGTGGCAAGGCTCCGCTCTTCGCCACTCATGTCGTCGGTCGCGAGCCCGTGGTTCAGCTGCTCTCGGCACTCGTCGCGCAGTTCGGCCGTCTGGGAGTGGAGTTGGAGCCGCACGAGGTCAACGGCCAGCCGGGCGCGGTCTTCCGCGACCGGGACGGCCGGGTCCTCAGCACCCTGGCGCTTGACGTCCTCGACGGGGAGATCCAGATCGCCGCGGTACGACCTGCCGTGAGCCGTGAGGGCCCGCCGTCAAGCTGCTGCCGCAAGACCACAGGTGTTTGAATGCCTTGGTGAACGCTGACATTGACGTACTCGTACTCCGCGTCTTCACCGGCCCCGACGGTCGGTACGGCAACGCCCTGGGGGTGGTCCGCGACGGCCGCTCGGTCCCCGACCAGGCATCCAGGCAGGCGCTCGCCAGGCAACTCGGCTTCAGCGAGACCGTGTTCGTCGACAACCCGGAGCACGGGACGGTCGACATCTACACCCCCGGAGCACGGCTCCCCTTCGCCGGCCACCCCTTGGTCGGCACGGCCTGGCTGCTCGGCCTGGAGGCCTTCGACCTCCCCGTCGGCAGGATCACCGCCCGCCACGAGCCCGAGTTCACCTGGATCACCGCGCGGCCGGATTGGGCCCCGCCCCGTACTCTGCGCCGGTACTCCGCCCCCGACGAGATCGACGCCCTGACGGTTCCCGAGCCAGGGGAATGGATCTACGCCTGGGCCTGGCAGGACGAGGCCGCAGGCCGGATCAGGGCCCGGGCCTTCCCCGGACGCGGAGACGGCATCGACGAGGACGAAGCGACCGGAGCGGCCGCGCTGCTGCTCACCCACCGGCTCGGCCGGGCCCTGGAGATCACCCAGGGCGGTGGATCGCAGA
Source organism: Kitasatospora sp. NPDC032150 (assembly GCF_055579945.1). Lineage (NCBI taxonomy): Bacteria > Bacillati > Actinomycetota > Actinomycetes > Kitasatosporales > Streptomycetaceae > Kitasatospora > Kitasatospora sp. NPDC032150. The sequence continues at coordinate 20,974 of NZ_JBVIMH010000010.1, forward strand.
TCCTGACGAGGCCGGGCTCCGACGGGTTGATCGAGATCGGCGGGCGGGTCCGCAAGGAGGTGCCGTCCGCACGGTGAGCCGTCTCCCGCCACGACCGACCCCCGGGAACGTCCCCGGCCGAACGGAGAGCAGACCCGATGCGGTCCGGCTGGTCAGCCGGTCCTGGAGTCCCTGAGGTCGTGGGACCTTGATGGGCTGGTGCCCTGTCAGCCTGCCGTGGACCAGGGATCGTCCTTGGACGCACGGCTGGGCCTTGGACGGTGCAGGACGGCGACCGCGTCTTTGACGCGCCGCCCATCCGCTGCCGGTGCCCCCCGATCCGCGGTACGCACGCTCTTCGCGTCCTGGTTGTCCTATGTGTTCTGAATCGCCTTCACCAGTCCGGCGACCAGGTTCGCCCGCTCGGCCATGGCCTCGACCACCAGGTACTCGTGGTCGGCGTGGGCACCTCCCCCGACCGCGCCGAGGCCGTCGAGGGTCGGCACGCCCAGTGCGGCCGTGAAGTTGCCGTCGCTGCCGCCGCCGACCGTCCTGCCTTCGACACCGGGAAGCAACTGCTGTGCCACCGCGAAGAGTTCGGCCGACGCCGACTCGGGCATCGGGGGCCGGCCGACGGATCCCTGAACCGTGATCCGCGCCTCGTCGAGATGCGGAGCCAGTGCCGCGAACGCCGCTTCGATCCGTGCCTTCTCGTCGGCCGACTCGACCCGGACGTCGACGATGACGGTCGCCTCTGCGGGAACGACGTTGTCCAGGGTCCCTGCGGAGGCGACGGTCGGGGTGACCGTCGTGCCGATCTCGGGTCGGCCGAGCGCGGCGATGTCCAGTACCTGGTGGGCTGCCTCGATCAGGGCGTTGACCCCGGCCGCGGGCTCGAGGCCGGCGTGCGAGGCCCGGCCCGCGATGGAGACCTGGAAGGTGCCGGTGCCCTTGCGGCCGGTCTTGAGGGCGCCGCCGACGGCGGCGCCCTCAAGCACGAGTACCGCGCCGCAGGCAAGGGCTCGTTCTTCGATGAGAGCCAGGGAGGAGTGGGAGCCGACCTCTTCGTCGGCGGTCATCAGGATCTCGACGCCTGACCGGTCATCGAGCGTCGCCAGGCCGTGAACGGCCTGTACCAGACCTCCGAGCATGTCGAAGACGCCGGGGCCGGTCGCATGCCCGTCCTCGACCGAGAACGGGCGGCGTGCGAGGGTGCCGAGCGGGAACACCGTGTCATGGTGGCCGAGGATCAGTACCTTGGGGTCGCCACCGGCTGACCAGTGGACATGCGGCCCGGCTTCGGTCTCGACGAGGACGGCCTGCCCCCCGAGGCGGCTCTCGATGACGGCGGCGACGGTCTTGGCCGATGCCGCCAGGGCGTCGAGATCGCGCGACGGGGATTCTATTTCGACGAGTGTCCTGAGATCCTCGATCATCGCGTCGACACTCACTTGGGCGGTCCTGTTCATCGTCATGCTGCGAGGGTAGCTGGCGCGCCGGACCGCGTCGGAGGAGATCGTGCACGACCTCCCGCTCGCCGGCGGGCCTGCCCCGGTGCAGGTCTCCGCCGGTCGGAGCCCCCAGGCCGCTCGGCCTCACGGCCGGGGCCGACCACTCGGAGAGCAAGAGCGACGTGGCCCTCGCGCTGAACCTGCTGACCGCGCTCCTCACCCCGATGCTGGTCACCGTCGCCGGTCTGGGCGTGCTCAACACCGTGGTCCTGCAGACCCGCGAACGGGCGCGCGACATCGGTGTGGCCAAGGCGCTCGGCATGACACCCCGGCAGACGGTCGGCATGGGCCTCGCCTCGGTCGCGGTCATCGGCCTGATCGGCGGCGGCATCGGACTTCCGCTCGGCCTCGCCCTGCATGCCGTGACCGTACCCGCCATGGGCCGCAATGCCGGCCTCGACTTCCCGAGCGCGGCTGGCCCTCGACGCCTACCCCGCTCCGGAGCTAGTCCTGCTGGGCCTCGGCGGTCTGGTCATAGCCGTCCTCGGCTCCCTCGCGCCGGCGGCCTGGGCGGCTCGCACTCGGACCGTCACGGCGCTGCGCACCGGGTGAGGGCCGGGCCGGACGACCGACCTGTGGTCCGGGCACCTCCGATCGGGGCGGGTCGGTCTACGCTGGCAGGCATGGGTGTGCCTGCAACGCTCGACGGCCCGGCGACCGACGCGGCCGGCCTGGAGACGCTCGTACGGCTGGTGGCCGGGCGGGGCGTGGTGGTGCTGAGCGGCGCGGGGCTGTCCACGGAGTCGGGCATTCCCGACTACCGGGGTGCCACCGGCAGCCGGCGCCGGCGCCCGCCGATGACGTACCAGGAATTCACGGGAAGCGAGGCGGCCCGCCGCCGGTACTGGGCGCGCAGCCACGCCGGCTGGCACACGATCGCCCGGGCCGAGCCCAACGCCGGGCACCGCGTGGTCGAACGGCTTCGCCGCTCGGGCCACGTATCGGCGGTGATCACCCAGAACGTGGACGGCCTGCACCGCGCGGCCGGCACGCGCGAGGCGGTGGAACTGCACGGCGGGCTCGACCGGGTGGTCTGCCTCGACTGCCGGCGCACCAGTGCGCGCGAGGAACTCGACCGGCGCCTCGAGGAGTTGAACGGCGGCTTCCGGGACGCGGAGGTCGCGTTCCGCCCGGACGGCGACGCGGAGCTGCCGCAGGAGCTGGTGGACGCCTTCCAGGTCGCGCCGTGTAGGGCGTGCAACGGCGTCCTCAAGCCCGACGTGGTCTTCTTCGGCGAGAGCGTGCCCAGGGACCGGGTCCAGCACTGCTACGCGCTGGTCGACGCCGGGCGGGCGCTGGTGGTCCTCGGCTCGTCCCTGACGGTCATGTCGGGCCTGCGTTTCGTCCGCCACGCCGCCCGCGCGGGCATGCCGGTGGCGATCGTGAACCAGGGCGCCACCCGCGGGGACGACCTGGCCGCAGCCAAGCTCTGCCTGCCCCTGGGGCCCGCACTGACGGAGGTGGCCCGGCAGGTCGGGGCAGCGGACGGGCCACCCGGGCCCTGACCGGCCGGACTCACGCGGCCGGGGGCGCGGGTGCCGGCGCACGGCTCGCGGGCCGGCCCCACGAGGTCGAGGAGGCCTCCCGGGTGGCCACGGATCTGGGCACCGCCGCTGCGGGGCTGACCCCGGCACTGCGCAGCGCCCTCAGCGATCGGGACGAGGCCCGTTCCTCCCCGGCTCTCTACTCCGAAACGCTTCTGGCCACAGTCCTGTGGCGAACCGGCGCCGACCGGACGAGGTCGTCGGCCTTCTCGACGGCGTTCTCGCCCGGGGCGGGACGAACTCCTCCACCGGCAGCTCCGCGTGACACTCGCTGCCACCGCGACCACGCCCTCCGACTCGCCCTTCACGGCCCAGCCGTCACTCCCCCGCGTCGGCCCGGCGACCAGGCTCCAGTCGCCCCCGTCACGCTCCGTCGGACCTCATCGCGGGACCGCATCCACTTGAACCATATGGCGCAACGTCAGAAAGATGACATGCTGATCCGGATCGCTCAGCACACGAAGTCCTACCCCCGGGGTCGAGCACGGCCGGAAGACAGAGGAGCAACACCCACTCATGACGCCAGTACGCACGACTTCCCTGGACGTACCGACCAAGGACGGCCTGGCCGACGCCTACCTGGTCCACCCGGACGACAACGCCCCGCATCCCGGAGTCCTGCTCTACATGGACGCCTTCGGCCTGCGCCCATGGCTGAGGCAGATGGCGGAGCGCATCGCCGCCGCCGGCTACACCGTCCTGGTCCCGAACGTCCTCTACCGGCACGGCCGCGCACCGGTGGTCGACCTGCCGGACTTCATCGACACCTCCCAGCGGCCCGACCTCTTCGAACGCATCGGTCCGATGATCGACTCGCTCACCCCGGACCTGGTGACGGCCGATGCCGGGTCCTACCTCGATTGGCTGGCCACCTCCCCGCTGGTCGCGCCGGGGCCGGTGGGAATCACCGGCTACTGCATGGGCGCCCGGCTGGCGTTGCGGACCGCCGGCGCGTATCCGGAGCGGGTCGCGGCCGCGGCCGGCTTCCACGGCGGCCGCCTGGCCACCGAAGCCCCGGACAGCCCGCACCTGATGGCTGACCGGATCACCGCCGAGCTGTACTTCGGGCACGCCGACCAGGACTCCTCCATGCCGCCCGAGCAGATCGCACGCCTCGAGAAGGCCCTGGAGGCCGCCGGTGTCCGCTACCGCAGCGAGGTGTACGAGGGCGCTCACCACGGCTTCGCCCAGGCGGACACCACCGCGCACGACCCTGACGCGGAGCAGCGCCACTGGCGCGAGCTGCTCGCCCTGTTCGACCGCACGCTCTGAACCGGACCGCCGCGGAAGTCCCGGGGCACCCCGAGGGAGCTGACCGACCGCGCCGGGCGGGCAACAGGGCTCGCCCGGCCGCGGTCACGGTGGCGGGCAGCGGACCGCACGGCGGACGCCTGGCCGATTGGGACCGGCAGTCCCTCAACCGGGACCGGTCAGGATGTTTCGGGCCACTCATCGACTCACCCAACAGGTCACCCAACCGGCCACGCCACGGCTAGCGTCGCCGGAGTGGACTCCCGTCTGCCGACGTCAATTCAACGACCCTTCATCGTGCCCGTGTTACCGGCTTTGACGGCCCGGCTACTGTGTGGGGGTGAGCTTTCATGTGGTTGTCGGATACGGGCCCGCTGGGGCGGCCACCGCTCGGCTGCTGGCCGAGCTGGGGCATTCGGTACGCGTGGTCACCAGGTCGGGCCGTCCGCCGGAGCCCGGCATCGAGCATGTGGCGCTGGACGCGACGGCCTCCGCGCGGCTGACCGAGGTCGTCGACGGCGCCGCCGCGATCCACAGCTGCGGCGCGCCGCCCCTCCACCGCTGGGCGACCGAGTGGCCGCCGCTGGCCTCGTCGATCTGCGCGGCGGCCGAGGCGACCGGAGCCGTCCTGGTCATGCTCGGCAACCTCTACGGCTACGGCCCGGTGGACCGTCCCGTCACCGAGGACCTGCCCCTCGCGGCGACCGGCCCGAAGGGACGGGTACGGGCGGCGCTCTGGGAGCAGGCGCGGACCTTGCACGAGGCGGGCCGTATCAGGGCGGTCGAGGTACGTGCGTCGGACTTCTTCGGCCCCGGCGTGACCGACGGAGGCCACCTGGCCGCACGCGTCATGCCGCGTCTGCTGAACGGCAAGCCCGTCACGGTGCTCGGCGACCCGGACGCGCCGCACAGCTGGACCTATCTCCCCGATGTGGCGAGGGCGTTGGTCGAGGTCGCGGGCGAGGAACGGGCCTGGGGACGGGCTTGGCACGTGCCTACGGCCCCCGCCGCGTCGATCCGGGAGATGGTCAACCGGGTTGCCGCCGATGCGAAGACGGGCCCGGTAGCGGTGCGGCGGCTGTCGCCGGCGGTACTGGGCCTGGCGTCGCTCTTCTCACCCCTGATCCGCGAACTGCGGGAAGTCCGCCATCAGTTCGACCGGCCGTTCGTGCTGGATTCGTCCGCTTACGAGTCCGCGTTCACGGTGTGCGCCACCCCGGTCGAGGAGCAGCTCAAGGCCACCGTGGAGTGGTGGCGCGAGCGGCTCGCCACCCCGGCGACGGGTGCATGAGCCCGCTCGCCACCTGTACGCGGTGCCGGCCCACAACGGCCTGAACGGCTGGGCCATTGGCCCAGCCGAGCTCCGTCATCGGCCGGCCGGGACAACGCCCGGTCTGACGGCGAATCCCCGGGCCCGTGTGCGTGACGTCGGCCTTCAGCACCTGGTCGTGGTCTTGAGGGCCGACGTTGTCGTGTTTGCGATGTCGATGCGGGCGACAAGCCCGCGGGTCGGCCCGGGCCGACCCGAATTACACGCTCAAACTGGAGTCGGCCGATCCGGGCCCCGGCTTCTCCGTGTCCTCGGAGCTCCAAAACTATCGGAAGCAGCTGCACTTCCGGACGTCCGCCAGTGACTTCGTAGTCATCCTGCTTGCCCCCTTCTCTCCGAGGGCTGCCGCGGCCCCTGATCGACCGGTGCCGGCCTTCTCGCTGCCACATCAGCACCATCGCTCTCGAACACTTGCCGATGCCGATCCTCACCGGTGACATCACTGGCGGCAGCGGAGAGCCGACGAGCGCGTCGCCGCTTCGTAGCGGGCTGATGATGTGGCACGGTGAAGTCATGTGCGGTCGATTCGTGTCCACTTCCACTCCGCAGGACCTCGTCGAGCTGTTCGGTGTGACGCGGTGGACGCCGGTGGAGACGCTGGCGCCCAGCTGGAATGTGGCGCCGACTGACCGCGTGTGGGCGGTGCTGGAGCGGCCGGTTCGCGACGAGGGGCCGGAGCCGGTTCGGCAGTTGCGTGCGCTCCGGTGGGGGCTGGTGCCGTCATGGGCGAAGGATCCGTCGACCGGCAGCAAGTTGATCAACGCCAGGGTGGAGACGGTCCACGAGAAGCCGTCCTTCCGCAAGGCGTTCGCCGCCCGACGGTGCCTGCTTCCGGCGGACGGCTTCTACGAGTGGCAGACCCTTGCCGCTCCGGCCGGCGGGCGGCCTCGCAAACAGCCGTACTTCATTGCGCCGGAGGACGGCTCGCTCATGCCGATGGCGGGGCTGTTCGAGTTCTGGCGCAATCGCGACCTCCCTGACGACCACGCCGATGCCTGGCTCGCCACGACCACGATCATCACGACCGAGGCCACCGACGCCGCCGGCCGGATCCACCCCCGCATGCCACTCGCCGTCGCGCCGGACGCAATCGACGACTGGCTGAACCCCGAGCACCAGGACGCCGGGCATCTGCGGGACCTGCTCGCCCAGCCCGCCGGCGGCCATCTCATCGCCCGGCCGGTTTCGACCGCCGTCAACAGCGTGCGGAACAACGGGCCGCAGCTGCTGGAGGAGGTCCCTCCCCCTGAGGGCGTGGAGGACTGACGGTGCGGCGACTGCCCGCGGTCGAGGGGCCCCCGATGCAGTGCGACGGGAGTTCCCATCCGGGTCGCCCGTCCCTTGGAAGGCCCGCAGTTGAGGCTTGGCTGCTACATGGCTGTCACCAAGATCGGTAGTCTCGTGGCGGTCTCGGTGTCTGCCCTGGCACCGACTCGGCCCGCGCCACCTGAGTCAGGCGGTCCAGCTCGGCTCCGATCGCCTCCCGTAGCTCATCGTGCTGGCGACCGAGTGCGAACTCCTCGCCGTGCCAGCGCTGCCGCGGGTACAGCCACACCGGCCCACCCACAAGGTCCGAAGGTTCCCACTCGTATCGCGGCCACACGTGGGCGTGGAGGAAGGGGTCGGTGTTGCCGAGGATCTCCAGGTTCACCCGGCGGAACGCCGGATCCAGCCGTGTGCAGGCGCGTTCGACGGCTTCGCCGAGCCGTTCCATGTCACCCAGGAACGCCATCCGCTTCGGCCGGGGCAGGTCTGACAGCCGCTGTGCACCGGGCGTGTCGGTCAGCAGGACCGAGTAACCGGGCAGGAACTGAACGTCTCCGATCACAGCGAACCCGGCGTCGAGGCGCCGGAGCACGGTGGGGTTCACCCCTCGAAGCGCACTGCCGATCCTGTCCGCTTGCCAGTCGCCGGTCATGGATCGGACTGTGCAACGCCCCCTTGGTCGCCTCGACTCCGGTAACGGGGAACGCTCCCCAGTACGAGTGCTATCGTCGGGCGAGCAACCGGGGGCCAGTCCCCGATTTGCCGCTCCGTGGAAGTCCGCGGACGCCCACGGAAGTTCACGGAAGGGGAAGCGTGGCCGACACCGCACTCGTGCTCGGCGGCGGCGGGCCGGTAGGCGGGGCCTGGCTGACCGGGGTGCTCGCCGGACTCACCGAGGCCGGGATCGATCTCACCAGGGCCGACGTCGTGATCGGCACCTCCGCCGGGGCGATCTTCGGATCCCGGCTCCGGTCCGGCGTCCCGGCCTCGGAGTTGTACGAGCGCCAGCTCTCCGGGGCGGACGCGGTCCACCTCCCGGTGACAGTCGGCCAGACGGCGCGCTTCCTCTGGGCGGCGCTCGGCTCCCGCGATCCGCAGCGGTCCGTGGAACGCCTCGCCCGGGCGGCGCTGCGAGCCCGCACCGGCCCGGAGTCTGACGTCTTCGAGACGGTCGGTGCACTTCTGGGCGACGTACTCAATTGGCCCGAGCGGGAGTTGCGGATCACCGCCGTCGACGCGCGGAGCGGAGCGGTCGAGGTGTTCGACGCGCGCTTCGGAGTGACACTCCTCGAAGCGGTCGCGGCGAGCTGCGCCGTGCCCGTGGTCTGGCCACCGGTCACCGTAGCGGGCCGACGCTGGCTGGATGGCGGCAGCCGCTCGACCGCCAACCTCCAGCTCGCCCGCGGGTACCGCCGGGTGCTGGCGGTCGTGCCGATCCCCCACCCGGTCGGCCCGCATCCGAGCGCGCAGCAGCAGGCCGCGGAACTGTCCGGCGGCGGGGCGCAGGTCATCCTGCTCTCCCCGGACCGTGCCGCGCGTCGCGCGATGGGCCGCAACCTGGCCGACGACACACGCCGCCCGGCCGCCGCCCGCGCGGGCCACGCCCAGGCCACTGCGCTGGCCGCCTCGGTGGCCGAGTTGTGGCACGGCTGACGTCCGGAGCCGAGACCGCGGCGCCCGGGCCGCGAAGCGCGATGGGTGCCCCGGCGGATACCGGGGCACCCATCGCCCCTCTCCTGGCAGCCGGCCCTTTTCGCGAACGCTCCCGCCCCGCAAGCGGTTCCACGGTCAGCAGGCGGTGAGGACCAGCACGGCCTGGTCGTCGTGCGTGGCGTCACCGGCGAAGGCGGCGACCGCGGCCGAGACCGACTCGAGGAGCCTCCCGGCGGTGGGGGACGAGGTCCTGAGTCCGCCGAGGGCATCGGCCAGGCGCTCCTCCCCGAAGAGCTCGCCGCTGCGGGAACGGGCCTCGGTGATGCCGTCGGTGACCAGGATCAGGCTGTCGCCCGGGTACAGCTCGACGCTGCAGGGAGACGGGTCGCAGTCGGGGCCGACGCCCAGGAGCAGGCCCGGCTGGGTGAGTTCCTCGACCGTACCGTCGGCTCGGCGCACGAGTGGGGGTACGTGGCCGGCCCGGATCAGGTTCAGTGCCAGGTGGGATGAGGTGTGCCGCAGTTCGCCGTAGACGAGTGAGACGAAGCAGTCGTCTCCGACCGCGTGATCCGTCAGAGCGTCGTTGATGGCGGCGACCACCGCCGCCGGGTCGTTGAGGAGGCGGGCGGCGGTACGTGCGCTGTGGCGGACCATGCCGGTGGTGGTGGCGGCCAGGGCGCCGCGTCCGCACACGTCGCCGATCATGAGCGCCCAGCGGTCGTCGGGAAGCGGGAAGACGTCGTAGAAGTCGCCGCCGACGTCGAGTCCTTCGCCGGCGGGGTGGTAGGAGGCAGCGAGCACGGCGCCGGGGATCTCGGGCAGTTCGGGAGGCAGCAGGCCGGCCTGCAGGTCGCGGGCGAGTCGGACGCGGTCGGTGAACTGGCGGGCGTTGTCGGCGCTGGAAGCGGCCCGGCGGGCGAGCTCCTCGGCCAGGGCGACGGTGTGGTCGTCCAGCGGCTGGTCGGTGGCCACGAGGGTCAGTACACCGAAGATGCGGCCGTGGGTGGCCAGCGGCACGCACACGTAGCCGGTGGTGCCGAGCCGCGCGGGCAGGCCGCCCGGACGGGCGCCGGCCCGGCCGGTCTCGGTGGCACCACGGGCCAGCACGCGGGAGACCGCGGCGTCGATCTCGACCCGTAGCTCGGGGCGGTCGAGCAGGTCCTCCTCGGCTCGGCTGGCGGCGGCGACGGCGATCCGTCGGATCTGGCCGTGCTCGACCACGTGAACGGCGCACAGCGGCGCCAAGGCCGGCACGGTCAGCCGGGACAGTCGCTCCAGGCAGTCGGAGTAGTGCGGCTCGCACGCGATGGCTGTACTGGCCTCCAGGACGAAGGCCAGATCCTCACGGGCCGCCTTCTCCCGTGCCTGGGCGGCACGGCTCGCCTCCACCGCGTGATGGCGCTCGATCGCCAGGGCGGCGATGCGCGCGAAGGCCGCGCTGAGCGCCAGATCCTTGTCCTCGGGTGCCCTGGGGGTGCGGTGGTAGATCGCGAAGGTGCCCAGCAGCCGTCCGTCCAGGCCGTGGATCGGCGTCGACCAGCACGCTGCGACCCCCGCTCGCTCCGCCAGATCCTGGAAACCCTCCCACCGGGGATCGGTGGCGATGTCGCTGGCGATCACGGGTACCTGCAGGTAGGCGGCCGTACCGCAGGAGCCGGTGCTGTCACCGATGGCTATCCCGTCGACTGCTTCGTTGTAGAAGTCGGGCAGGCGTGGGGCGGTGCCGTGGCGCAGGTGGCGGCCGTCGGAATCGACGAGCAGCACCGAGACGATCATGTCTGGGGAGAGCTCCTCGATCGCCCTCGCCATGCCGCCCAGGATCTCGCCCAACGGGGCGTCGCGGGCTATCTGCTCCAGCAGGGCGCGCTGCTCGGCAGCCAGCAGCTGCGCGTGGTGGTACGCGGTGGTCTCCACCGCGATCACCACCAGCCCGTCGACCCGGCCGACCGCATCCCGGCGGGGCTCACAGGTGACGTCGAAGAACTCCTCCCGGCGGGCCACCGGTCCGCCGAGCACGAGTCGCCCGCCCCGGTTCCGGTACACGGTGCCGGTGCGGTACACCTCGTCGAGCCGCTCGAGGACGCCCTGCTGGGCCAGTTCCGGAACCAGCTCACCGACCGGCCGGCCGGTGGCCGGCCGGCCACCCGTGAAGGCGTCGAAGAAAGCCGGGTTCGCCGCCTGCAGCACGTGCCTGGGGCCGCTCAGCGCGGCGAAGATCACCGGAGTCTGTCCGAACAGGTCCGTGTACACCTCGCTGTACGGGTGCAGGAGTGCGGGGTGTGCGGTGGTCGGACCGAGACGATCGGACTGTGTTGACATGACAGGGCCACCTCCCTGCTTGCCCCACCTGCGCCGGTGCGCTCAACCCCACTTTGCCACACCGCCGCACGGCGGTCCCTGGCAGTGATGAGCCCGGCTCGCCCGGGCCGGCCTCACTCCATGCTCGGCAGGGGCTGGTCGGCCCAGATGGTCTTGCCGGTGGGGGTGTAGCGGGTGCCCCAGCGCCGGGTGAGCTGGGCGATGATGAACAGGCCCCGGCCGCCCTCGTCGTCCGCGGCGGCGTTGCGCAGGTGGGGCGAGGTGTGGCCGGTGTCGGAGACCTCGCAGACGAGGCTGCGGTCACGGATCAGCCGGACGTGGATCGGCCCGGCGGAGGCGTAGCGGATGGCGTTGGTGACCAGCTCGCTGACGACCAACTCGGTTGTGAACGACAGCTCCTCGAGCCCCCACTCGTACAGCTGCCCGCTCGCGGCGGCCCGGGCAGTCGCCACCGTGGCGGGGTCGGAGTCCAGCTCCCACACCGCCACCTGGTGCCGGCCGAGCATCCGGGTACGGACCAGGAGCAGGGCCGCGTCGTCGTCCACCGGGCCGGGCAGCAGCGCCGCCACGGTACTGTCGCAGAGCTCCTCCAGGGGGCGCCGGGAGCGGGTGAGGACTCCGGCGAGCAGGCGGAGCCCCGTTTCGGTGTCGTGGTCCCGGGCCTGGACGAGACCGTCGGTGAACAGGGCGAGCAGGCTCCCGGCCGGCAGTTGGAACTCCGCGCTCTGGAAAGGCACCCCGCCCAGGCCCAGGGCCGGGCCCGCCGGGAGGCTCGGATAGCTGACGGCGCCGCTGGCAGGGTCGACGACGGCGGGCGGCGAGTGGCCCGCGCGCGCCATGCTGCACCAGCCGGACACCGGGTCGTACACCGCGTACAGGCAGGTGACCCCGAGGGCCTCGTCGCCGCCGGTCCCCGGTCTGCCCCCGCCGTGGCCCTGTGCCCGCTCCTCGGCGCTCTGCTCTTCGGCGGTCTGCCCGACCACGTCGTCCAGGTGAGCGAGCAGTTCGTCCGGGGCGAGGTCGAGCCGGGCCAGGACGTGCACGCTCGTGCGCAGGCGGCCCATGGTGGCGGCGGCGCGCAGCCCGTGGCCGAGCACGTCCCCGACCACCAGGCCGACCCGGGTGCTCGACAGCGGAATGACGTCGAACCAGTCGCCGCCCACCCCGGCGCGGCTGTCGGCGGGCACGTAGCGGCTGGCCGTCTCGACCCCGGTCAGCGGCGGCAGGCGGCGGGGCAGCAGGCCGCGTTGCAGCCTGAGGGCGGCGGTGTGCTCCCGCGTGATGACCAGCATCAGGACGATACCGACCAGCAGGGCGCCGAGGCCCACGACGGTCACTCCGCCGATCCGTCCGATGAACGGCAGGTCGAAGGAGGTCGCGCCGTAGTCCGGGTCTGCGTAGACGTCGAAGGCTGCGTAGCAGAACAGGCTGAGCATCATGAGCCCGCCCAACCCCGGGAGCAGGCCTTTGAACAGCAGGTCACGGGGGCTGCGGGTGAGCAGCCTGCGGTAGTACCAGACGCAGGCGAATCCGGTGAGGCCGTAGTAGAACGCGATCGCGAGGCCGACCGAGTCGATGGAGTCGGCCAGCACGTCCCGGCTGATCACGGTCAGCATGACGAGGAAGGCGACGGAGACCAGGCCCATGCCGACGGTCGACCAGGTCGGGGTGAGGAACCTGCGGTGCACCCGGGCGAAGCTCGAGGGGACGGCCTTGTGTGCGGCCATGGAGAAGACGGTCCGGGCCAGCGGCAGGATCGTGGTCTGGGTGGAGGCGACCGCCGAGGTCAGCACCGTGAAGATGAGCAGCTCGGTGAAGAACCAGCCGGCGCCCCGGGTGCCGAAGACGGCGCCGCCCAGGCCGGAGAGCACGTCCCCGGAGTTGGCCTTGTTGCCCAGGCCGGCGCCCTCTGTGCCGATTCCGGCGAACGCCTGGGCCGAGGTGGCCACCAGGGCGTAGATGCCCAGCAGCAGCACGGTGGAGACGACGGCCGCCCGTCCGGGGGTGTGCCTGCTGTCGGCGGTCTCCTCGTTGACCGCGACGGCGGTGTCCCAGCCCCAGTAGACGAAGACGGCGGCGAGGATGCCCGTGGTCAGCGCCTTGACCGACGGCACGTGCAGCGGGTTGAACCAGGAGGCGGAGACGTGGATCGCCGTCGGCGGACCGTCGGCGTAGACCCTGACCAGGGCGGTGACGGCGAACAGGATCAGCACCGCCATCTCGATGCACACCATCCAGCGCTGGAGGGCCGCGGACACCTCGATGCCCGCGTAGCAGACCGCGGTCATCACGGCGATCCAGACGACCCCCGCGACGGTGGTCCACAGCCGGCTCTCGGCGAGCGAGGTGAATCCCAGCAGCCGGAAGCCGTAGATGCCGGCGATCTTCGAGAGGTTCGCCATGACGATGACGTCGGCGACGATGATGCCCCAGCCACCCATCCAGCCGATCCGCGGGCCGAAGGCGCGGGAGGCCCAGGTGAAGGTGGTCCCGCAGTCGGCGTCGCTCGCGTTGAGTTCCCGGTAGGCGTACGCGATCAGCAGCATCGGGACGAAGGCGAGCATCGTGATGATCGGGGCCTGGAGACCGACCCCTGCCACGATCAGGCCGAGCGTCGCCGCCAGACTGTACGCCGGAGCGGTGGAGGCCAAACCCATGGCGACCGAGGAGAACAGTCCCAGCGCGCCGGTCTTGAGCCCTTTCTCACCCGCGTGGGGGCCGGGCGCGAGCGACGCGGCGGACTCGACCGGACCACCGAAGAGCTTCACATCCGAATCCAACTCCGCATTTCGCCGGGAGAGCTCCCGCGATCGGGAGAGCTCATGATCCTCATTGTCCCCGGGGCCGCTCAGGCCCGCCACAGCAGCAGACCGCCCGGTCTCGCCGGGAGTGGCGGAGTTTCGCCGAAGTCGGCCTGCGGAGCCCCACGCTCCTCCCAGGCGCCGGCCGACGAGGGGCTGGCCTGCCCGAGTCCCTCCGCCGGAGGTGAACATCGCCACAGAAGATCACCCATGGGAAATAGGACCGTGCGCGACCCACCGGTCACGCACGGTCCGCATCCCGCGGAGGCGCCGGCCCCACTGCGGCCGGCGGCTCGACAGGTCGAGGAGCCCCGATGGTCAATCGTTCAGCGCTTATGGGCAGGGCAGGCGAAGTTCCGGAGCGGAGCTATGCCGCACGGCTCGTGGGCACCATCTGTATGGGCAGGCCGCGCACGCCGTCGTCGTCACCGCCCTCGCAGCCCATCCGGGAGTTCCAGCGGGAGCCGGCGATCGCCGAGCTGGTCGGCCCCGTGGCGGACGACCGATCAGCCGTGATCAGCGGAGGGTGCGCAGTGCTGCCTTCGTGGCCTGCGCGATCAGGGCGTCGTCGGAAGTGGCGTCGGCCCTGCCGCGATCGGACAGGACGGCGATGACGACGGGGCTGCCGCCGCCGCCCGGCCAGGCGACCGCGATGTCGTTGCGGGTGCCGTACCCGCCGTTCCCGGTCTTGTCCCCGACCTTCCAACCCGCGGGGACGCCCGCGCGGATGTAGGGGGCACCGGTCGTGTTGCCCAGCAACCAATCCGTGAGCAGCTGCCGCCGGCCGTCGGGAAGGACGTCGCCGAGGACGAAGCGGCGCAGGTCGGCGGCGAGCGCACGGGGCGTACTTGTGTCCCGGGGGTCGCCCGGGGTTGCCTCGTTGAGGGTCGGCTCGGTGCGGTTGACGTCGGTGGTCGTGTCGCCGAGGCCGCGCAGTTCCTGTTGCAGCGCGCCGGGGCCGCCGAGTCGGTCCATGACCAGGTTGGCCGCCGTGTTGTCGCTGTACTGCAGGGAGGCGGCGGCCAGTTCGCGCAGTCGCATGCCCGTGTCCACGTGCTTCGAGGTGATCGGCGCCCACTTCTGCAGGTCCCCGGAGCGGTAGGCCACCACCTGGTCCAGGTCCGCGTCGGAGCTGTGGCGCAGCAGGGCGCCGACGGCCAGGGCCTTGGAGGTGGAGGCGAAGGCGAATCGCTCGTCCGCGCGATGGGCCACCTCCCGGCCGGAGCCGGTGTCCAGCGCGTAGACCCCCAGCCGGGCACCGAAGCGCTGCTCGAGCTGCTCGAAGGAGTCGGCCGCCGGGGTAGTGGCGGCGGCGGTGCGGGATTGCGCGGGCGCGTGACTGTCGTTCCGGGCGCATCCGGTCAGGAGGGCGGCCGCGAGCAGGGCTACGGCGAGCCGGGCGCCACCGGTCTTCATGAGAGGCATGGCCGACAGCCTGCCGACCCACGTCTCATGCAATCAAAGACGGATCTGTGAACTTCTATGCGTTTTCGGCATACGATGCCGAAGTGGACTTGGTCGGAGCGTGTCGGGTGTTCGTGCGCGTCGGCGAGCGGGGGAGCTTCACTTTGGGCGCCGAGGCGGCCGGGGTGCCGCAGCCGGTCGCGAGCCGACGGATCGCCGCTCTTGAGAGGCACCTGGGTGGCCTCCTGTTCGACCGCTCCGGCCGCCGCGCCGCGCTGACCCCGTTCGGGCGGGACCTGCTGCCGTCCGCGAAGCGGCTGGTGGAGCTCGCGGACTCGCTGGAGTGCGACGCCGAGCGGGCCAGGCTCAGGCCGATGGCCTTTGCGGTCCCCGAGATCTGTCCGGTCCGGCAGTTGGCCGTGCTGGACGCGGCCGCACGCGAACTGGGCATGGTCCTCGGCCTGCGTGCCGCCGGCCCGGCCGCGCGGACGGAACTGCTCAACGCCCACGAGGTACGTCTGGCGTTGGTCGCCGTTCCTCCGCACGAGGCCACCTGGGCCGTACCACTCGGGGTGGCCGCCGCGGTCAGGACCGATCCGCGGCCGCTGCGCATCGAGACGCTCCGGCATCGGCAACCGCGGCACCCGTTCCAGCGGATCTGGATCCAGCCGGAGGACGACCTGCCCCACGTCCGGGACCGTCTGGAGCAACTCGGCCACCGCGCCGCCCTCCTGCCCGCGCAGATCTCGGTCGCGGCCTCGCTCACCGCGGCGGTGTCGGAGATCATGCGCACCGGCGCCCTGCTGCTCTGCTCGTCCGCTCAGGCGGACGAACTGGGGCTGTACTGGCGGGCGTTGGCGGGTACGCCGGTCGCTCGCGGCTACGAGCTGCGCGCCGGCAGCGGCGACGACGTACGGCGTGTGAGCAAGGAGCTGTGGGAGCCGATCGCGCACTGCCTCGGGGTACCGGTCGACGGACGGGAGCAGTCTTGAACGTACAGCGGGCCGTCCGGGAGCTGCGGTCCATGCTCGAGGACGCCGGGCTGTCCGGATCGTTCCTGGTCCGGGACCTGGCCACCGGTGACGAGCTGGGCATCGACCCGGACGTCGAGCTGCCGATCGCGTCGCTGGTCAAGGTGCCGCTCGCGACGGCCGTGTTGGAGCGCATCCAGGACGGGCGGATCGACGGGGCCGCCGTGATCGACGTGCCGCCAGGGCGCATCACCTCGGCGGGTCCGGTGGGACTCAGCAGGTTCCGCCACCCCGCCCGGATCGCAGTCGAGGACCTGCTCTACCTCAGCACCGCGCTCAGCGACAACACCGCGGCGGACGTCCTGTTCGGCCTCGTGCCACCCGCCGAGGTCAACCACACCCTGGCGAACGCCGGTGTCACCGGGATCACCGTCCGCCACCTGATGCGCGAGCTCACCCGGACCCCGGCGGAGCGGTTCGACGCGCGCGAGGTGCAGCTCGCCCAGTCCCTGGCGATCGGCTCCCGCACCGCGCGGCGCGGGCACCCGGTCTTCCAACTGGACGTCAGCCGCGCGAACTCCGGGACCGCCCGAGCCTGCGTCGACCTCCTCCAGGCCCTGTGGGTTCCCACCCGGATCCCTGCCGTCGTCGCCGCGCACGTACGTTCGCTGATGAGCGAGAACATCATCCGGCACCGGCTCGCGCCCGACTTCCGCTCGGACGCCTCACGCTGGTCGTCCAAGACCGGCACGCTGCTCAATCTGCGCCACGAGATCGGGGTGGTCGAGCACGAGGACGGCTCGCGCTACGCCGTCGCGGCCCTGACGGAGTCCACCGTGCCCGCGGCCGCCCAGCCGACAGCGGAGGCCGTGATGGCGCATGTGGCCCGGTCCCTGCACGATCAGCTGCGGGCGTGGTGAGCGACGGGGACGCGCCGGCGTCCGAGCTGCCCGGCAGCCCTGCCAACTCGGCACGGCGTTCAACCACATCGGAGTTGACGGACGCGGCGGGCGCCGTCGGGCCTTGCGGCATCTGGTGGGGCACCCTACAGCCAGGAACCGATGAACTGGTGGTAACCAGCCTGCAACTGCTCGCCGTTGCGCGCCGACCACACGCCGCCGGCGACACCGGCCGGCCGGACCTGGGCGACAGCCGGCAGAACGCTCGGGCGCTCGCCACAGGTGACGGGCCTGCTGCGGATGGGCCATCCGCCTGATCGCCCCGACAGGTCCGGACAGGTACCGGCGCCCGCCACCTCGATCGCGGCGGACACCGGCCTCTCGCCGACCACGGACCACCGCGAGACAGGAGAGCAGCCGCCGACAGAACTGCCGATCTCCTCGGTGGCCGCCCGGCGCTGCCGAGCCACCGCCGCTCCTGCGGGCGGTCGGGCGGGGCTACGCCTAACGGCGGACCTTGGTGAAGCACATCGTGTAATCGGTGCCCCGGTTGCGCGGAACCTGGATGCCGTAGTCGGGACTGCAAAACCCGGGTGGTGCGAGTCAACTGATCCAGCAGGACTCCTCCGATCAGCCATCAGCAAGCCACCCTGCCCCACGCCGACCAGAACGATCAGCAGACCAAGCAGTCAAGCGACTCGTCGGACTGGCCCTAGGATGTCGCATCATGACGGAGACACGGGGAACAGGACCGGCCTGGACCGGTGAGCCGCTGGTGACCGCGACGCCGCAGCCCGACTGGGCGGCCCTGGCGGAGCGTCACGAGCAGGAGGCCCGGCGGCGCAAGCAGATCCGTGTGGTGGCAGCCGGCGTCGCGGCCACCGCGGCCATCGGCGGCATCATCGCCACCGTGGTCCAGGTCTCCGGCTCGGGGGGCAACGCCGCGCATCCCGCCGCCAGCGGAGTCAACCGGGTTGACGGCGCCCACAGCCCCTCGGCCGACTCCAATGCCAACGCGCCGACCGCCCCGGCTGAAGGATCCTCACCCTCGGCGCAGGCGTCGCCCCCGGTCAGCGCCTCCGGCAGCCCGAGCGCCGCATCCTCCCGACCGGCCATTCCGACGGCGGCAACCCCTGCGGCAGCGACGAGCCCGAGCCCGAGCGGCACCCCTGGCTCCAAGGGTCGGCCGACACCACCGCCTGCGCCCGCCAACCCGTACAACGCCGGTCAGGTGTGCGGCAGCGGCTACAAGGTCGTCGATTCCCACAATCTTGGTGGGGCGAGCGTGTATCTGCTCTTCAACGGCGCCACCGGGAACAACTGCGTCGTCACGCTCCCGGACCACCCCGATGGCGCGGCTCCGATGAACGCGACCCTCGCCATCCAGGGCGGATCCTCGGCAAACAACCCGGGCAGCTTCACCTACTACGCGGGCCCGGTCACCGAGCACGCTCCCAAGAACTGCGTCCAATGGGGCGGTTCGTACCGGGGCAGCAGCTGGACCAGCGGCTGGAGCCACTGCGGCTGACCCGGCCGCAAGTTCCACCGATCCCAACTCCCGCCATTCCTAGTGTCGTTGACTCCATTGCCCGTCACCTGCGCGCCAGGATCGGGTTCGCACGTGCTGCGCCGCCTCGAGGCTGAAGGCGTGGTCAACAGCCGATCCCGCCGCGCTCCGACGGCGTGCACGCCGCTTCCTCACCGAGCACCGCTTCACCCACGGCGGCGAGAGCGGCGTTCGCCCCGACGGCCCGCCGCACCACGCCCGTGTCAGCCGGTCGCCGCAACCAACGTGCGTCAGGGATGCGAACCACTGCGCGGTTCACCTGGGTACCAACCCATCCGGGCATCCGGCTCACCGCTGAAATCCCTGCCGACTCTCGCGACCCCTCGTAAGATATGCTGGCGCCATTCACCTATTACAAGCTGAGGGGGCGGCGGTGTACGACGTCACGGTCGACGAGCTCGTACGGATGTGGATCGATGGCTGGATCGTCTCGCGGGGCGCGTCCGATCCGATCGACGAACCGTGGGGCTGGACCATCGACATGGGGCAGGCCGCACATGTGTCGCGGCATGTGCTGCCCGAGCCCCGCGAGGCCGACGTACGCAAGATCGTGGCCGACACGAGTGCGCCCGGGACGTGGCTGAAGCTGTTCGCGGCGGACGACACCGTACGCCCGTGGCTCGGGCCCGGCTGGCGGCTCGACCAGCCCGGGTTCCTGATGACCGTGCCGCTCGCACCCGAGCGGCCCGAGGTGCCGACCGGCTACACCCTGACCAAGTGGACTCGGGGCGGTGTCACCCGCGTGCTGGTCCGCACCACCGAGGGGCACTTCGCCGCGCGCGGCCAGGTCGCCCCGACCGGCCGCACCGCCGTCGTCGACCAGATCGAGACCTCACCGGGGCACCGGCGTCGAGGCCTCGGCAGCTTGGTCATGCGGACCTTGCAGGACACCGCCCACGCGGCCGGCGCCACCACCGGCGTGCTGGTCGGCACCCCGGACGGGCAGGCGCTCTACTCCACACTGGGCTGGACCACCCACTCCCCCATGGCCAGCCTGTGGTTCGAGCCCTCCGAAACCGACTCCTGAGGCACTGCGGCCCGACGGGGTCGACTCCCCACCGCGGCCCGGCCGACCCAACAGGCCCGGTACTGGCGGACCCGTCTTGTTGAGAGGCTGCCCGGCTGCAGGCAGGATGGCCCTTTCGGCTGTGCGGCGTCCGGGGTGAGCCGCCAGTGCCGCCGTCATCCGAACCTGACCGCGTCCCCCTGCTCGATCCGGCCCGGCCGCACCACCTGCGCGTACACCCCGGCGCACGGCAGCGCGGCCGTCCCCGGCATCGGCTCGGCCCGGTTCTCCCGGGCAACCACTCGCAACGCCTCGGGATCCGGCGGCAGTTCGCCGTGGGCCAGGGTCGGGACGGCGCAGCGCGGGGTCAACGCGGTCACCCGCAGCCGCAGGTCCGGTCCGACCAGCAACTCCCGGTCCAGCCAGTCGTTCTCGGTATAGCCCTCGGCCTGGTCCGTCCGGATCACCAGGTTGGGCCGGTACCTCCGCCACACCGCTCCGGTACGGTCCAGCGTGGCCGTGGTGATCAGGTGTACGGGCGCGAAGTCGAAGAACGTCCCGGAGGGCGCGCCCCTGCCGAACCGGCTCACGGTGTAGGGCACTTCGGCCGTTGCCCCGGCGGCGAGCACCTCCTCCGGTACGGCCCGGTCGAGCTCGCCGTCGGCAGGCGGCTCGGCGATCAGCGCGACCTCCCGCCCGAGCAGCCGGGACAGCGCCCCCGAGGCGCCCGAAGCCTCGGCGGCACGAAGCCTCAGCCCGTCCGGCCCGGTGATCTCAACACCGTCCGGTCCGGTGACCGTCGACAGCTGCAGCAACTCCCGCCAGCGGCTGGGGTACTTGGCACTGGCCACCTTTCCGGTCGCCAGGTCCAGCAGGGCCAGCGCTCGGTCCCCGACCAGCCCTCGCTCGGTCACCTCCGCGTGTGGCAACTCCTCCCCCAGCAGGGACTTCACCGGGTAACGGCACAGCAGTTCGATCTCCATCCCGCCATCCTGCCGGATCCCGGTGGACGGCGGCTCGGTCGACCGCCAGGTCGTCGCCGTACCGGCGGGCCAGTGCCACGAGAAGTGCCACGCCCACGAGCACTCGCCACGCCACCGAGCGTGTCTCCGCGAGCGGCGCGAAGCCGTCAGGCCGACCGGGCGCCGGTCCCGCCGGCCCGGTCCTTCTCCTGGGGCCGATCAGGCGGGGGGCGGACCGACCGTCTCCGACCACCGTGCGGTCCGTGATCGTGGGCGGTCGGACGGCCCGGCCGCCCACACTCTGCCCGCGCCGTCGGCGTCGGCCTGTTCACGCCAGGAGGAGCGATGCGGCGACGGGGGCGAGGTAGACGAGGGGGAAGGGGATGTGGGCGTAGGAGCGGGCGCGGATGATGGTGATGACGGCGCCCAGGAAGTAGAGGATCAGACCGACGGCGGCAAGGGTGCCGATGACGGGGACGGCCAGTCCGATCAGCACGCCCACGGCTCCGGCAGCCTTGGCGGTACCGAGCCAGGGCCACCAGGAGCGGGGGACACCGTAGTCGGCGAGGGGCTTGACGACGAACCCGGCGCGGGTGAAGACGGCTCCGGCGGAGAAGCCGGCCATGACGGCGCCCAGAACGGTGACGACGACGTATGTGGTGGACATGATGGAAGGCGCTCCTCATCGGGCTCAGTTCGCCGCAACCGGTTCGGTGCGGCCTCACTGGACTGACCCCGCTGCCCGCGCGAATGTGACAGGTCGGAGAGACGAATTTCCCACTCGCCCGGAGCGCGGCGGAAGTTCGAGTCCCCGGCGGAGTGCCGTCGCCGGATGACGGCCTCCCCGTCGACATCCACGACAAGGCGCAGCAGTGGCTCACCTCCCGTACCGAGGCCCTGATTCCCCGGAGACGGCAGACCTTGAACGCAGCAAGGGGTCCCGTGTCGCACCCACCCGCCACCACGTTCGCAGAGCCTCCCGCCGGTCACCACACCCCTCTGGCCAATAAGATGATCAACAGTCAGATTTAAGCTGTACTCGAGCACTTGGGAGACAGGAGAGAACGATGAGAATAGCGAAACACACGACGGCCTCACGGACGCGGCCGAAAGACCCGGGGGAGAAGATCCTCGTGGGATCTATGGTCGCCTGTCTGATCGCAGCGCTCGCCGCCCCGCTGTTCGGGGACGACCCGAAAGCCGTCACAACCCCCTGCCTTATGGCCCTCCTGATCGGAGCGAGCCTCGCGCAGCACCGGAAGAAGCAGGGACGGTAGTAGGCTCCCGCAGCCAACCGCGCCTCACCACCCGACCGCCTCGCAGCAGCCGGGTGGTGAGGCCCGTCGCGGGCCGGCGCATTGCTCAATGCCCTCGCCGGCGCCTCGGAGACAGCGCGCTGAGAGTCGCCGCCACGGCAGCTCCGAAGAGCAGGCCGCCCCATGTCGGCGCGGCCACCGTCCGGTGCGAGACCGTGCCGTAAACGAAAGTCCCAAGACCTCCACCCACGAGGAAGAACACGCCGGCTCGAAGCCCGAACCACCATCTGGGGCGATCTGTACCAGAAGTCACGACGGGCATTGTTACGCACGTCCACCCGTCACCGAGGACCCAGGGGCCTCCGGATCCCGGCCGGTGCTCGTCCGCTGGAAGGAACGCGTCGGGGTGGAGCTCCTCGTCCGTGACGTCGACCGCGATGGCGGAGGCTACCGTGACTCTCGGAAGCCGTAACTCGCCTTCGGCGCAACGGGACATCAGCCCTGGTCCGGACGTCGGGACCAGAGCGCCAGTCCCACCGCGACGGCCGAACAGGCCACCGCCAGCGCCGCGACGATCCGCCCCCACCCGCTGGGGGCCACGGATGCGTAGGAGGCGAGCAGTACGAGGGCGCTTGCGGCATACGCCGCGGCGGGAACCCAGCGGCTGCGCAACTGTCGCAGCCCCGCCGGACCGGCGGCCGCGTCCACGCACAGCAGGTAGCCGAGCAGCAGCGCGGTCACGCAGGCCGCTGCCCAGATCGGCGGTGTGGACACGGCGGACAGCAGGACGCAGCCGACCGCGAGCGCCGTGTTCCGGTGCCGGACGAGCTGCGCGCGTCGGCTGAAGGTGACCGCGACGGGCCGCCGTACGGTCGCCGGGCTCGCCCACCAGGCCGCCAGCGCGGCACCGGCCGGCACCAGTACTGCGGCGAGCGGGCCTCCGGGCAGAGCGACGGGTGCGCTGGCTGCCACGGCCAGTGCTGTCCCGAGGCTGCGTGCGAGCCGGACCGCGGTCGGCTGGTCGGTCATCGGTTCCTTCCACGGATACGGGCGCGCTGCAGCGGTGCGAGCGCCAGGTCCAGGCCTTCGCCGGGCCGCAGCCCGAGCACCGGGATTCCCCGGCTGCGCAGTGTGAACCGGACGGCCTCGCAGTTCGCGTGCCACAGCTGGAGGGCGAGGTCAGCGATCGTGTCGTGCGGGTCGAGCTCGGGGTCGCCGGTCGGCACCTCGATGACCACCAATGGGTTGCCACGTTCCGTCAGGTCGTGCAGCACGTCCAGGATGCGCTGGTCGCCGAGCGGCGTCAGCACGTACACCAGGGCGTCGGCCGGGATCACCGGCCGGGGCAGGCGGGGGATGTCGGGGACGTGGTAACCGAGGTCCCTGCGCACCTCCAGGACGGACTCCACGAGACGGTAGAACTGGGCTGCCCCGCTTCCCGGCTTCAGCCAGTGGGTACTGCCGCCGACCGAGACCACGCCGACCCGGTCGTGGCTGCGCAGGTACGCGCGGGTGATCCCGGCGGCGGCGCGCAGCGTCTCGTCGAGGCTGGAGGTGCCGTGGGCCGGGTCGAGGAAGTCGCCGAACGCGTCGATCAGGACGACGATGTCGGCGGTGCGCTCGGCCACGAACTGGTTGACCTGGACGGTGCCGCGCCTGCTGGTGGAGGGCCAGTGTATGCGCCGCTGACGTTCCCCCCGGACGTATGGACGCACCCCGGCCACCTCCACGCCCTCGCCGCTCTGCCCGGCGGTGTGCTCGCCGATCCGCTCGGGCAGCCGGACCTGAACGGGGGTGAGCGAGGACTGCGAGGGTGTCGGGAAGACCTGGACCTCGCCGAGGTCGACCCGGACGGTGCGTCGGGTCAGCCCGCCGCGGTCGTGGACGTCCAGGTCCACCGCACCGAGTGACCAGCGGCCCCATCGACGGGCGGTGAGCTGGAGTTCGACCGTCGTACCGGTCGTCTCCAAGCTGCCGAGCTCGATGCCGGGCCCGGCGTAGACGCCCGGATCGACCCAGCCGACGACCCCGTCGGAGGAGAGCTCGATCCGGACGTCGATGGTGTCGTTCTCGAAGACGCGGCGCCGTCCGACCTGGGCCCGGGCGTCGAGCCGGGCCGGGCGGCTTCGGCCTGCCGCGGCCAGGACCAGGAGTACGGCCGGACCTGCGGCTAGGGCCAGCAGCCAGGACCTCCCGGTGAGCAGTGCGAGGGCTCCGGCGACCGCCGACACCGTGGCCAGCCGCAGCGCCCGCTCGCTCGCTCGCCAGTGGGGCGGGGGTTCGGCGGGCAGAGCGGCGGGAGTGGAGACCGGTGCAGGGCCCAGGGCCCGGACCACGCTGCGCCGGTCCGCCTGGTCTCTCGGCGTGCCGTGCACGGACCGGTCGATCTGTCCGGTCCGCCGGGTGGCCCGCACGGGAGTCCGTTGTACCGA
Organism: Kitasatospora sp. NPDC032150; assembly: GCF_055579945.1. Classification (NCBI taxonomy): domain Bacteria; kingdom Bacillati; phylum Actinomycetota; class Actinomycetes; order Kitasatosporales; family Streptomycetaceae; genus Kitasatospora; species Kitasatospora sp. NPDC032150. The sequence goes on from NZ_JBVIMH010000010.1 coordinate 45,125, forward strand.
ACCGCCTGGCCGACCGAGCCTCATCGGTGAACAGCCGGGCCGGGCACCGTGTTCGGGGCTGCGACCCTCTCGGTCAGTTCGGCGATCACGTCGTCGGCGGCGATCTGGCGCACCCACAGTTCGGGGCGCAGCGTGACGCGGTGGGCGAGCGCGGGGACCGCCAGGCCCTTGATGTCCTCCGGGATCAGGTAGTCACGGCCGTCCAGCACGGCGCGGGCACGGGCGAGCTGGATCAGTGCCAGGCCGCCGCGTGGAGAGGCTCCGACCTGGATCTGCGGGTGCGAGCGGGTGGCGTCGATCAACGCCACCACGTAGGAGACCAGGTCGTCGTCCACCTCGACCTGCTCCAGCGCGGCCCGCATGGCCATCACCTCGTCGGGATCGGCGAGCGTCCTCAGCACCGTCTCGGGAGTGGCGCGGTCCAGCCTTCCGCGCAGCATCGCGGCCTCCGCGGCCACCGACAGGTAGCCCATCCGCACCCGCAGCAGGAACCGGTCCAGCTGGGCCTCGGGGAGGGAGTAGGTGCCCTCGTACTCGATGGGGTTCGCGGTGGCGATCACCACGAACGGGTCCGGCAGCGGCCGGGTGACGCCGTCGACCGACACCTGGGACTCGGCCATCGCCTCCAGCAGGGCGGCCTGGGTCTTGGGTGGGGTGCGGTTGATCTCGTCGGCCAGCAGGAGGTGGGTGAAGAGCGGGCCGGGCCGGAAGACCATCTCGCCGCTGCGCTGGTCGTAGAAGGGGGCGCCGGACACGTCGGAGGGGAGGAGGTCCGGCGTGAACTGGATCCGCCGGAAGTCCAGGCCCAGCGCCGTGGCGAAGGAGCGGGCCAACAGGGTCTTGCCGAGACCGGGCAGGTCCTCGATGAGGACATGGCCGCCTGCCAGCACGCCGGACATCACCAGTTCGAGCGTCTCGGCCTTGCCGACCACGGCGCGGCCGACCTCGTCGAGGATCCGTCGGGCACGCTCCCCCGCCTGGCGGGGAGTCAGGGCCGGGGTCGACGGCCCTGCGTCGGTCGGATGGGTGCTGCTCACTGCGCTCCTACGGTGCTGTTGTCGGTCAGAGGCTGGAGAGGCGGTCCACGGCGGCGCGGAGCACCGGCGCGGGGACGGGTTCGGATATGACGGGGCGCGTGGGGTCGATCAGCGGCCAGACCTCGGGACCGACCAGGGCGGCAGCGGCCTGGGGCCGGTCGTGGAGGGAGACGGCGTGCCGCTCGGCCAGCCGGGCCGCGTACAGCCACTGCAACCGCTGTCGGAGCACCTCAGCGCCGTCGCCCCGGCCCGTCAGTCCGTTCTCCACCACCCGGCGCCAGTCACCGAGGCCGGCCCGCTGCTCCTCGATCAGCCGCAGGGGGCCACGCAGCGCGCTGTCCTGGGAGTGGAAGCCCGTCGTGTAGCGGGCGGTGACCAGGGCGACGGCAGTGATCACCGCGGCTCCGGCGGCGGCCGCGCGGAGCCCGCCGACCAGCGCGAGAGCCGTCTCGGCACCTCCGGCCACCGTGCAGAGCGCCGCGAGGATCCGTGGGGTTCCCGGAGGAAGGATCGGCCTCACCGGGCTCCCGCCCCCGACCGGCGCGCGGTCCGACGCTCCGTCCGGCTTCTCGCCGTGCCCTGGCCCGTCCGGGAGTCGTGCTCCGCGAGTTGGGCCGCGATGGCGTCGAGCGCCGCTCGGGCCGATTCCAATTTGCCCGGGTCCAGCGGATGGCTGGAGTAGCGCGCCTCACGGAACAGCGCGGTGAGCGCCAACGCCTGCGGACCGGCGAGGAGGCCTGTCGCTCTCGCTCGCTGCAGCAGATCGGCCGGGCTGTCCGAAGCCCGGCGGACGACTCCGGAGTCGGTCAGCGACGTCTCCATGGCGGCGTAGCAGGCGATCACCGCAGCGCGGACGTCGGCGCCGTGCAGGGCCCGGCGGCCCTCGTCGACGGCATCGGCGAGGGCGCGGCCGGTGAGCGGCTCGGTGCTGCCGAGGTTCAGCGACTCCGGCTCGCGGCGGCGGCAGCCGAACCGCCGCCACAGCACCACGGCGCCGACCACGGCCGCGAGCACCACGAGCAACAGGCCGACCACGTCCAGTAGTTGGCTCAGGTCGAGCCGGGTGGCGGACCGCCCGTCGGGCACCGGCCCGGGCATCTGCGAGGGCCCCTGCGGCGGCAGGGTGACGGGAACCGCCTGAGCTCCGGGCCCGGTCGCTGTCGGCTTGTCGTCCTGCTCGGCGGGCGGAGCCAGGAGCCACATCAGGGTGATCGGCACGATGACCGCCGCGATCGGCAGGAGCACCGTCCCGGCCGAGGCCAGGCGCCACGCCATCGGGCTCACCGTGTCCGCCCCGCGGGCGGACCTCCGGTGGTGGACCGTCAGCACACCACCGCCGACGGCGCAACCCAGGGACAGCAGCATGACCATCACCCGGTGTCCGGCGAGCGGCCCCGACCTGGACGCGGGCCCCTGACCGGAGGCGGATTGCAGTGCCAGTGCTGCCAGCACCAGCGCACCCGCGACCAGCGCCGCCACCACGAGCCGTGGCCGTGCCGGCCGATCCGGTATTCGGCTCGTACCTGTGCTCATGCCGCTCTGTTCCCCCGCTGTGCCGGCACGGCACTAACCGCCGAACCGGTCGTCAGAGGGAGTCTCGCACAACGATCGAACATCTGTCAGCGCCCGACCGATTCCGTCTGACTGGATATCACATGACTACGGGCGACCGGGCATACGGACCGAGAGGACGGGGCCGCGGGTTCGGATCCCGCCACCCCGAACCCGTGGGTACAGACGGCTCGCAAGGGTGGGCGCAGTGCTCCGGTCGGTGAGTCAGGGCGGCCCTGGCGCTGGGCGACATCGAGCGATGGACTGTCACCCCGGTGTGCGATGATCCTGAGCCGTGATCTCCGCCGAACAAGTGATCAACCGTGCTGGTGACGAGGGCGTGATGCCGTTGCTCACGCTGGACGAGGCCCTCCAGTTGGGTCCGGGGATGGAGGCCGCCGCCCCGGACACCCCGCACATGTGACGCGCGGGGGCCCGGACGCACTCGAGGCGCAGGCGGCGCACCCCAGCAGTGCCCCCGCGACCACGGCACACGCCCGGATTCGGCTCCCTCGCAATCGCACGGACCACGCTGGGCGCCCGCTCCCAAACGATCGTCCTCGACGCCCCTGTGCGCTCACGACAGCCGCCACCGAGCCGTCGCAGGATGCCGCTCGTCATTTCGACCGCCGACCGTCACGGGCTTGAGCGCCTTCATCGATCGGCACGACCCACGCCGATCGTCAGCCACCTCGCCAGATGTTGTCGAAGGCCGCTTTCTCAATGGATCGCCGCTGCCGTACGGCCTCCAGCTCCACCAACGCTCCATTGACCTCGGCGAGCACGTTCTCCACCGCGTCGTCCTCCACCGCGCCGCCGACCACGCTCGGCGTGTCTCCGATCCCCTTGCCACGGATCCCGACGGCCGCCCCGAGGGCGGCGAGCACGGGCTCGCTCGCGGCCCAGCGATCCCCCGCCAGACGGCGGTCAAGCGAATCGACCAGCACCGGCTGACCGATCCGCAGAGGCATCCAGTGCCGACGTCGCCGCGTGAGTTGCCCCTCCGCCTCGAAGGCGTCCAGGTACGCCGCGGCCAGGCCGCGGCCTCTGCGCCACAGCCAGTCGCCGACCGACTCGTACGGTGATTCCCGGACGAGCGACGCCGCGGCCTGATCCAGCAGGCGATCGGTGATGGCCGTCCGGTGGCCGGGCACGATCCGGTCGCCGTCCAGCGTGGCGGCCCCGACAGCCAGGAGGTCGATCAACTCGGCTCCCGCCAGCGCAAGCGACAGCTCGCCTCGCTCCACAGGGCGACTGGACTCCATCTCCATGGCAGTGATCATCAAGTCCCGGGATGTGGTCATGGCAGGCTCCACGCGTCAGGGCGTCGGCAAGCGGTGCGGCACGTCGGCTCGTCGGGCACCCCGCATGATGCCCGGCTGCAAGGTCACCTGCCGTGATCGCTGAATGCAGGGCGAGCGGCTTCGCGTGCCGGGCGGCACTCGGACCGCCGACGAGTACTCCCACGTACGATCCTAAGGAGCGAGGACGGCCGAACGCTCGTCGTCCAGGAGCCGGGCCACCGGGGCGCAGGCCGATGGCGCCCGGTCGGCGGCCTGTTCACGCCGGCGCCGCGCCTCGGTTCGTCCGGCTCGGCCCGGCCCCCTCCTGCACCAGCCGAGGCACGGTCCGGGGCTGGACCACGACAGGGCTCCTTCGACGCGGCCATGGCGGTCATGACCGTCCACCACTGGCCCGACCTGCAACGCGGGCTCGGCGAGTTGCGCCGCGTCGCCCACAGGCAGGTCGTCTTCACCTGGGACCCGGTCCACCGGCCGCAGTTGTGGCTGCTCGAGGAGTACCTGCCGGAGATCCGCGAGTTGGAGCACGCCCGGTTCACCCCGCTGACCGAGCTCGCCGACGCGCTCGATGCGCACACCGTGCTTCCCTTTCCCATCCCGCACGACTTCACCGACGGCTTCCAGATCGCCTACTGGCGCCGCCCCGAGTTCTACCTCGCCCCGGTCGTCCGGCAGGCCAGCTCCACCTTCGCGCAACTGCCGCCCTCCGTTGTGGAGCCGGCCATCGCTTGGCTACGCGCCGATCTCGATTCCGGCGCCTGGCATCGCCGCCACGCCGACCCGCTTGGCCGGCAGAGCATGGACTACGGGTACCGGCTGCTCATCGCAGGTGGGTAACCGACCGTACAGGAGAGCGTCGCGCCGGCACCGAACCCGCCCGCCCGCTCACCAGGGCAGTGGCCGCCCGTGGCGGAAGAACCCTCCGGAGGGGCCGGAGTCGGGGAGGACGGCCGCCCAGACCACGCTTGCGGCACCCGGCTCGACGGCACCGCCGCCCGGTCCGCCCATGCCGGTGGCGACCCAGCCCGGGCAGACGGAGTTGACCAGGATGCCGTCCGGGCGCAGTTCGGCGGCGAGTTTGCGGGTGAGCGCGTTGAGTGCGGCCTTGGAGATCCCGTAGGCGGGAGTCCCGCCGGACATCTCGGTCAGTGAACCGGATTCGCTGGAGACGTTGACGATGCGGGGGTGGGCGGAGCGCCGCAGCAGGGGAAGGAACGCCTCGACGGTCCGCCACGCCCCGAGGAGGTTGGTCTCCAGCGTGCGGCGGACTTCGTCGAGGTCGACGTCGACGGCGCGCGCCTCGGTGTCGTAGTTGATGGCCGCGTTGTTGACCAGCACGTCGACGCGGCCGAACTCCGCTTCGACGGAACTCGCCAGCTGGCGGACGAGGTCGGGATCAGTGACGTCCAACCTGCGCGGCAGGACGGCACCCGGCAGATCCGGCAGGCGGTCGGCGGCCGCCTGCGCGTCCTCGATCCGGCGTGCGCACAGCAGCACCGTGTGGCCGAGATCGGCGAGTTGGCGCGCGGTCTCCTTTCCGATTCCGCGGTTGGCGCCGGTGACCAGCGAGATCGGTGCGAGAGGATCCATTGTCCATTCCTTCTGATCGGTGGCCCGATCGGTGGTTCAGTCGGTGGTTCAGTCGGCAGGTCAGCCCGTTGCGCTGAGGACGCTCTTGCCGTCGATGGCGCCCTCACGCAGCCGCCGGACTGCGGCCTCCAGTCTGTCAGGGCCGAACTCGGCTATGACGTCGATCCTGATCCTCCCTTGGCCGAGGAGTTCGATTGCCCGTTCGTGCGGAACCTGCCAGGCGCTCGGGATGAGTACTGCTCAGCAGGTTGCTGTTGCAGGCCAGAAGCGAACTTCCTTCCATCTGGCGCTCGTTGGTGCCCAAGCCCCTGGAACGTACGACGGCCGTCCTCGTCGAGCAGACACCCGGAACTCACACCCGCTGAACGGGCCCCGGTGCGGCGGGCGATCGAAACCCGACCGCCGATCCCGGCATGCCTCCCAATCGCTCTCCCGCCGAGCGGTCCTCCGCCGATCGCTGCTCTGCCGATCGCTGCTCTGCCGGTCGGCGGAGGACCGGTCGACAGGGTGACTCCTGAGTACAAGTACTCAGGCGCCGGAACGACTTCGTGTGGAAACTGGCGGACGGCCCGTCAGGATTCCGCAGAAGGGGAAAGCTCGTGGGAGCTCTGTGGTCACCGCCCGACCAACCACACCGGTCCACACCGCGCAGGTCCGCATCCGGGAAGCGGCCGATGTCGTGCCTGGAGATGATCGGCTGCGCGCTCGCAGTCGTCCTGGCGCTCGGCGGCCTGCTGGTCCTCGGGGTGCTGGTGCTGCTCTGGACCGGCTCGATCCGGTTGTTTCCGAACAAGTGAGGGGTGACGGATGATCTCCCGACCGACAGCCGCCCGTATCCGCGTGCTGATCGCACTCAGTCGCCCCGCCGTCGCTCTGCTCTTCGCCCTCTACGCCGCACTCGGCCTCGCCCAGGCCGGCCACGCGGAGGACCGGCTGCTGCTGGCCGAGTGCCTCGTACCGGTCATGGCCTTCCTGCTCTGCTCGGTCTGTGTCAACGACCTCTCCGACCAGGCCATCGACCGGGTCAACCTTCCCGGTGACCGGAGCCGGCCACTTGTCACCGCCGCCGCCGGAAGCCGGGATCTCGTCGTCATGGCCGTGGTGTCCGCCGCGGTCGCACTCGGGGCGGCCTTCGTGCTCGGGCCCCGGCCCGGGCTGCTGATGCTCGCGGCCCTCGCGGTGAGCGCCGGGTACTCGCTGCGCCCGGTCCGCCTCGCCGACCGGGGAGCCGTCGCGGCCCTGGTGCTTCCGGCCTGCTACGTCGCACTGCCGTACCTGTTCACTCTCACCGCCACCCGCGCTGCCCTCCAGGCGCGCGATCTGCTGATGCTCCTCGGGCTCTACACGGGCTTCATCGGCCGGATCCTGCTCAAGGACTTCCGCGACGTGCGCGGAGACGCCCTCTTCGGCAAGCGGACCTTCCTGGTCCGGCACGGACGACGCGCGACCTGCCTCTTCAGCGCCTGCTGCTGGACGGTCGGCAGCTGCGTCATCCTGGCCGCGACTCCTCGGCCCACGCTGGTCCTCGGCTGTTCCTACGCCCTGTGCCTCGCCGCGGCGTCGCTGATCCTCCGCGCGCTGGCGGGCGAGGTCGGGCACCGGCGGGAGGAGGCGCTCATCGCCGGCGCGGCGGCGATCGGCCGGGGGATGCTGATCCTGCAGCTGGCGCACCTGGCGATGGATCAGGCCGGTTGGGGTGCACTCGCGCGGTCGACGGGCGTGGGTGCGCTGCTGGTGCTCGTACTCGCTCAGACCATCAGCGTGGTGCGGCACGGCCCGGCAACCGATCTCACCATCGCCGCCCTGCAGACGGAGGCAACTCCGTCACCTGACGGGCGCGGCCGGCCGAAGGCCGACCACCCCGCGGCGAGAGCCTGACTGCCTGCGCCCGTCCGCCTGCGCCGGTACCGAGCAGTCGGGCGGCCGGAGCGTGGTCCGGCGGTCTACCGAAGTCCACCTGCCACCACTGCCGAGGACGTGTCCCCGGCAACGGCCCTCGACTTCAAGGGTCTTGCGACTGACACCGGGGGGAGCAGCGGGACGGCGGGGCGTGCCGTGCCGCTGCTCCCCCGCCAGAGCGGCGAGTACGGCCCCACCGCCGGCCCAGCTTGCGGCAGGGGCCGAATCGCAGCCTGCCAGGGCCTCAGGCGGACTCGGCCGCTTCCCTCCTCGCCCGGGACCGGCCCAACCACCATGATCCCACCCCCACCAGCACCGCCGTCCCCAACGCGTACACCGGCAGCCACCTAGTCGTCGTGAACGCCAGGCAGTCATTGACGGCTTGTCGGCTCTGGAAGTTCTGCGCGTACGCCATGTCAGCACCGTCTCGACCGGGCGGATTGCCCAGGGCGACCTGCTCCCGCATGTCCTCGTACCTGCCCAGCTCGACGCACCCGGTGCGGGTGCCCGGCATCGGGAAGAGCCACTTCCAGCGCTGCAGCGCCGGGGCCAGCGCAATCGCCACGCACAGGCCGACGACCAGCGAGTACGCCGCCACACTCCGTACGTAGGCGGACCGTAGACCAGGTGTCCAGACCGGCAGACGGCCGAAGGAGAGGATCACCGCGAGGAGCGTCAGGCCGAGGTACGCGGAGAACCATTCCCACGACCCCTCGGCGAGTGAGGCCGTCAGTACGGCAGCGAGCGCGATGCCGAGAACCCCGGCCTGACCACCGGCACTTCGACTCGCACCGGCTGCCACGGTGCCCGGGATGCCTTGATGGCTGTGGTCGTCCACGGTCTCTCCTGCCTGTCGCCGGGCCATCAGTGTCCGGCCGCAGCACCCCGCGCGCGCTCGCACCATGCCGGTCCGCCTCACGGCCTCGCCCGGTTGGCGTGACCAGGCACCCGTCTCCCTACACCACCTCAGAGCGGCAGCACCGGCAGCAACAGCCACTGACACCGCACCTGCCTGGGCGCTCGGTCATCAGCTCTCGATCAGGACGGACGCATGGCCAAAGAGGGCCGTGTCCAGATGCTCTCGTGGCAGATGCCGAAGGCCTTGGCCACCCGGGCCTCGGGTGCCGCCGCGGCGATCCGCATCGCGACGGAGTCCCGACCGCCGGTCGTGGTCAGGACCGGGCCGGCCGTTCCCGGCACCATCGGCACCATCGGCACCGTGCGGTCCAGTACGGTCCGACCGGCCAGCTCGGCGGCCAAGAGCCCGGCCACCTCCGTCGCAGCCACTGCGGGCACGGCGACCAGGACGGCCTCGCCGAACCGCGCCGCATCCGCCAGCCCGCCGCTTCCCGCAGCACCCACGCCGGCCGCGGCCCGGGACGCCGCCACGCGATCACGGCCGCCCACCAGGACCTCGTGCCCGGCTCGGACCCAGGTCCCGCCAAGAGCCGCCGCCATGGCGCCCGTTGGCCAGTGGGCCCAACTCGAGCCACGTCGCGCTGGGAGGGAGGCCGGGACGGCCGCGGATCCGTACGACTGCCGCCTGCACGCACCGCCGGTGTCATCGCCGCCAGGCACTATGTCATCCCCAGATAGGCGTCAAGCGCGGCCGCGCCCGCCAGCATCGCCAGGCCCCGCGCCGTCAGCCGGTCGCGCCACTCCCGCAGTGTCGCCTGGAGCGGCTCCGGTCCGCCGGCCGCCCGCACCCGCTCCAGCACCCGCGCGATCTGCTCCAGCCCGTGTCCGCCCCGCCGCAGCTGGTGGGCCAGCAGCACGTCGCGTACGTCGGCGGAGGTGTAGACGCGGTAGCCGGTGCGCGGGTCGCGCCGGGGCACGATCAACCCGACGCGCTCCCACTTGCGCAACGTCGCGGGCCGGATGCCGAGCCTTTCCGCCAACGGCCCGATGAACGTCACGCCCGGCTCCAGCTCACGCGGCGGCACCAAGTCGCGCAGCGCCCCTTCCACGGCCTCCAGCGTGCACCGGTCGTCGGCCAGCTGTGCGTGGCTCTCGTCGATCAGCGGCAGCGCCTCATCGACCGCGCCTCCGTTCACCGCCCGCATGATCGCCCCGGCGGTCGCGTGGCCGTGCGCAGGGACCAGAGCAAGGAACGCCCGCAACGCCGCCGCGTGGCGCGGAGCGTAGACGCGGTAACCGTGCGGCGAGCGCTCTGCCGGCGGCAGGATACCCGCCTCCTCGTAGTTGCGCACCGCCTGCGTGGACAGGCCGTGCTCGCGCGCCAGATCGATGGGCCGCAATGGCATTTTGAAGCTCTGTCTTCGTCAACGGCCGGAAATACCAGAAAAGTTTACACCGAAGGTTCAACGATACAGTTGAAGTCATGACAGCCCCGATCCGGGACGCCGCCCGTACCTTCAGCGGCGGCGCCCTTACCGCGCTCCTGTCCCCAGCCACCCGCCTGCTCGGCCTCGGCGAACCCACCCACGGCGTCGAAGCCTTCCCCGAGTTGCGCAACGAGCTCTTCCGCCACCTGGTCGAACACCGGGGCTACCGATCGATCGCCATTGAGAGCGACTGCCTGTCGGCGACAGCCGCCGACGCGTATGTCGCCGACGGCATCGGGACCCTCGACGAGGCGATGAGCCACGGGTTCAGCCACGGCTTCGGTGCCTCACCCGCCAACCGCGAACTCCTGTGCTGGATGCGCGCCTACAACGAGCGGCTCCCTCCGCACGATCGGCTCCGCTTCTACGGCTTCGACGGCCCGCTGGAACTTACCGGCGCCGCCAGCCCCCGCGCGGCCCTGGCCGCGCTGCACGACTACCTCGCCACCCACCTCGACCCGGCCTGGAGTCGCGAGACCCTCGACGAGCTGCTCGGCCCCGACGAGCGCTGGACCAACCCGGCCGCCCTCATGGACCCTGCCCAGTCCGTCGGACGCACCCCCGAGGCCGGGGAACTCCGCCTGATCGCCGACGACCTGCGCGCGCTGCTCACCTCGCACGCCCCGCACCTGACCGCCGCCACCTCCCCCGACGACTTCTGGCGCGCCGACCTGCACGCCCGCACCGCCGCCGGACTCCTGCGCTACCACGACGGCCTGGCCGACACCGCGCCCACCCGCGTCAGTACGCTCATGTCCCTGCGCGACGCGCTGATGGCCGACAACCTCGACGCCATCGTCCGCCGCGAGGCCCGTCGCGGCCCCACCCTCGCGTTCGCCCACAACCGCCACCTGCAGCGCGACCAGAGCCGGGTGCAGTTCGCCGACCTGCCGCTCCAGTGGTGGAGCGCGGGCGCCATCATCGGCACCCACCTCGGCGACCAGTACGCCTTCGCCGCCACCACCTTCGGCTCCCGCGGCTCCGACGTCCCCCACCCCGACACCCTCGAAGGGCTCCTGTTGACCCTCCCCCACGCCCGCGCCGTCATCGATCCCTGCCGCCTCGCCACGGCCCTCGACCGGAAGCCGACACCCCGTGTCCCGGCCGACCACACCTACCTCTCCCTCGACCCGGCCACCACCGATCAGATCGACGCCATCATCTTCGTCAAGGAGATCTGAGCCGCCCGTGGTGGCGACGCGCGCACCGGGCCCGGTCGGCGCTGCACGCGCTAGTACGTCGTGATGCCGGTCTTGGCGAATCGGTCCCGTTCGGGCCGGGGCTCCCGGCCGGGAAGGTGCTGCCACCGGGTCCCTGCCGTCTCGCCGAGGGCAGCGGATACCTGCTCCGGACTCATCCCGAGTTGCACGGGCCCCACTCCGACCGACGGGGTGGATGTACACCGGGCGCGGTCCTCGTCCGTCCTGACTCCCCAGCTGCCCGTCGACTGCGCCTCACCCGCACCGGATCCGGCCGTCGCCGGCCTGCTGCTTGCCGCCCCCGATGTCATCGAGCAGGCCGAGCAGGATGTCAGGGGTGTCGGGTACACCGTGCAGACCGGAGCAGACGTGGTGGACCGTGCCCCACTGGCCGCTTCCGGGCTCGCCCGGGACGACGACATGCCGTGTCCAGCGCGCGAAGGTACCATGCGCATCCGGAGTACCCGACGACCGCGAGGTCGGAGTTGCGGCATGGGTCGGGTACCCGCACGCTGTACCTGGCAAGCGACTTGATGACGCAGAGAGGCGGTCAGGTTGCAGGACCATTCGAGCCCGGTCAACCTCCCCGATCCTTGGTGTGGGTGACGCGCGCCGCCTCACCGGCCGGTATCCCGGTGAGTCCGGTCTCGACTATTCAATGACCTTTCCCAGTACCGGAATCAGGCAGGCGGGACACGGCTTCACGCGTCCCCGTCGAACTCCGGAGCAGGTGTACCGGAGCGCACTTCCTTCCAGCACGCGATGCGGACTCCCCGCTCGATCCGTGGTGTCCGCCGACCGTCTGGTCCGCAGTGGCCCAAGTGGTCGGAGTGGTCGGCGTGTACGGCCACCGGTTTGCCACCGCCAGCCATCAGCGACAAGGAGCCACAGGCCATGGGTGGAAAGCAGAAGACACTCGCCATACTGATCGGGACCGCGCTGGCAGCCGGACTCACCGGCCCGGCCTTCGGGTCCACCGCCGCTCAGTCACCAAGCCCGCGCGCCACCGCCCCGGGGTCCGGGATGTCGGTCGTGGAGTGGAACCGCGAGCTCATAACCATCCTGAGCGATCCGAAGGCGCAACCGTCCACCGTCCACCCCACGCGCAGCTTCGCACTCCTCCAAGCCGCCGAGTACGACGCGGTGGTGTCGATCACCCGGGCCGACCCGGCCTACCTGTTCTCGGTGTCGGCGCCGCAGGGCGCCCGTCCTGATGCCGCGGCGGACCAGGCGGCCCACGATGTGCTGGTCGCCCTGTACCCGGCCAAGCGCGCGGACGTGGACCAGCGGCTGAACAGCCAGTTGTCAGCCATTCCCAATGACTCCGGCAAGCAGGCGGGCATTCGCGTGGGAGCCGCGGTCGCCGGCCGGCTGGTCAGCCTGCGGTCCGATGACGGGTCCTCGACCAAGCCGTTGCCGTTCAGCGCCGGCACCATGGCCGGTGACTACCGGCCCACGCCGACCGACTTCCCCACACCGGTGTTCACCAACTGGGGCTCGGTCAAGCCGTTCGTGCTGACCAGCGGAAGCCAGTTCCGCCCGGCAGCACCGCCGGCCGTGAGCACCTCCGAATACGCGACCGCCCTGGCCGAGGTCAAGAGCCTTGGGAGCAAGACCAGTACCACTCGCACCCCCGATCAGACCGCGGCTGGTGAGTTCTGGGCGGCCGCACCCGTATGGAACGTCTGGAACCAGGTCGCACAGGGCCTTGTCACCTCCGAGAACGCAAGCCTTGAGAAGGCGGTGAAGGTCTTCGCCAGACTCGACCTGTCCCTCGCCGACACCACGATCGCGATGTACGACGCCAAGTACGCCTACCGCGTGTGGCGGCCCGTGACCGCCATCCGGCTCGGTGGTACGCGCTACAACCCGAACGTCGTCGGTGACCCCAACTGGACTCCCCTGCTGCCGACCGCCCCGGATCCGTCCTATCCCGGCGCCCACGGCGCCCTCAGCCAGGCGGCGGCAACGACGCTCACCGGGATCTACGGTGCCCAGCACCGGCTCGCGGTGACGTCGAAGGGGGTCACCCGGACCTTCGCCGGCTTCCAGGACGCCGCCACCGAAGCATGGCTCAGCCGGGTCTGGACCGGTCAGCACACCTCCATCGACAACCGCGCGGGCCAGCAACTCGGCACGCAAGTGGCTGATTTCGTGGCTCACCACCTCTGACCGCCCGCACCCGCGGCGCCAGCGCGCCGCGGGTGCGGTGGCCAGGAGCGGGCTCGTGAACTGGCGCTGGCCCGCGGCCCGTTGCAGGCCGTGATCTCCTCGTCGACCGCGGTCCCGTCCTTCATGATCGCGATTCGCCGCAAAGTCGAGAGCTTCGCACGCCTCAGCCGCCCGGGCGCGGGCCGCCGGCTCCCCCGGGCTGCGCGCCTGCAACCGCGTCCCGTGGCCGGGCCGTCGGGGGCGCCTGGACGCGGAGCCGGGCGGTGCGGATCAGCAGGTAGCCCAGTGCCGCCGCCGTCTGGAGGACGGCGATGCCGATCAGGTACCGGGGCGCGGAGTTCGGGGTCGCCAGTCCGGCGAGGGCTGAACCGACGGCCGCGGCGGAGATCTTCAGTCCGGCGCCGATGGTGAACACCTGGGTCCGCATGGCCGGTGGAGCATGGTCGGCGCGCAGCCGTAGGGTGGCGGTCAGCAGGAGTCCGTCGCAGGCACCGGCGATCGCGAAGAAGGCCCCAGCCGCGAGTGGCGAGGGGACGATCGCCGCTGCCGCCAGGCCGGTGCCGGTGCCGGTGCCGAGCATGCCGAGCACGGCGAGGCGGTGCGGCTGCACGGCGGGCCGCGAGCGGGCGATCGTGACGGTACCGACCAGGGCCCCGGTGGCGAACGCGGTCATGAGCAGGCCGCCTGCTTCGGGATGGTTCCGGCTTTCGGCGAGAAGCACCGCGATCGTGGTCAGCCCGCCGATGCCCACGAAGGCGAGGGACGTGGCCGCCGTGATGGCGCGCAGTTCCCGGTACCGCCAGAGCGTCGCGAGTCCCGATACCAGGTCACTAGATCCTCACCGAGCACGGCCGCATCACCTGGGGCGTCTGCGCGGCGCCGAAATGCCGGAACTTCTATCTCGGCATCGGCCCCGGCTGTCCTCGCCGCTACTGCTCCACCACCTGCGCATCCCGCGCACGTGTCGCGGAGCACCGCCGCCGCAGGCAGGCGGAGCGGACGCCTTCTCCTACGGAGGCGCAGTTCTGAGCGGCCGACGATCCCCCATCGCCCCGGCCCGGTTCTGCCGCTGAACCAAGCGAACGGCCCGAGATCAGCTGGGTGGCCACGAACACCGCGGCGGACGACGCCCACATGATCCGGGTCAACCATCAGATCGGGTACCGCACCGACGGTACGGTCGCCGACGTCGAGGCCCGCATCGATGCCCTGGAAACCCGCTGACCCCTCCCACGGAAGGCCGATGGCCCTGGCCGCCCGGGCACCCGCGCGCAACTCACGTGCCACTGCCGCGAATCGGCGGCCGGCGGTGGGGCCCGCAATCGGGTCCCGCCGCCGGTCACAGGCGGTTGCGCAGGCCCCGTCGTCCGGTCGTCACAGACGCCGACGGCAGGGCCTGCGCCACCAGCCGTCAGGTGCGGTAGGCGTAGAACACCGCGTTCGGGTAGGACATCACCAGGCTCGCCACCGACCTGCGGTAGGTGTTGTTCGAGTGGTAGGTCACGTACGGCATGCCGGTCCAGCTCCGGTACGTGACGATCATGGAGTGGTCCTTGGAACCGTCGCGGTCGAAGTCCATCTGCAGGATGTCCCCGACGCCCAACTGGTAGACGTTCGCGAGGTTCGTCACCCGCTTGCTGGAGAGCGCGAACCAGGACCACTCATTGACGCCCACCCAGGACACGCTCTGGCCCGAGGAGTTGGACCACCAGTTGCGGTAGTCCGAGTCGATGCCGGGGGCGTCCTTCCAGCCGCCCGCCTTCAGCGACTGGCTGATGAAGTTGGTGCAGTCCCCGCCGGCGCCGTTGTAGTGCGGGTAGGCGGGGTTGTAGTTGTTCCAGTACTTCTCCGCGTAGGCCGCCATGGCCGCGTAGTTGTACCCGCTGTTCCCTGCGGTCTTCGGGCGCGCCGCCGCCGGCCAGGAGGTGCCCGCGGGGGTCCCCTCCGGGGGATCGGCGTCCACCGTCTTCGCCACGGGTGCGGCGGGCTCGTTGACCGCGGGGATGCCGGCGTCCTCGCTCTTGATGGCCGCCAGTTCCCAACGCCCGTGGGACGCGGCGAAGGTCACGTTGTGGTGTGCCTGGAAGCCGGTCGTCGCGGGCTCGTTACCGTGGGCGTTCTTGTAGGTCAGGGTCGTGGTCTCGGTGACCTCGACATCGGCGCGCCCGCCGCTGATCTTGACCCTGTCCACGGAGACCTGGGTGTTGCCGGCGCTGTACGCCTCCCCCGCGGCCGCCAGTCGCGCCTTGCGGTCCCGCAACGAGGAGACCGCGGTGTCCTCGGCCCGGGCCAGGCCGGCCGCCAGGCCGACGCGAGCGTCGGATCGCACGGCTTCGCGCCGCACCGGGGCTGCGTCCAGGAGCGCTGCCGTCCGCTGGCCCAGGACGGCCTGGGTCATCCGCTGGAAGGACGCGACGGTCGCCTTGTCGGCCGCCCCGTTGGTCCCGGCCGCGTCCGCGGCCGAGGCCGACGGGAGCGATGCGGCCGACAGGACCGCCGTCACTGCCACGCCCACAGCGGAGCTCAATATGGTTCGTCTCACGTGGTTATCTCCTCTAACGCCCGGTCAGCTCTGGCCGGACAGGGGAATCTTCGCATCTTTTCGGGGGTCTTTGCCCGAAAACCATCCAAACCGACAGAACGGTGACCGTCTGCCAGTTGACGTCTCGCGGAGCCGCGTAGCCATGGAGCGCTTGTCGGTATGCAGAACGCCCCACGATGCGGCGCCGCACCCCGGTACGGGGTGGCGCCGCCGAAGGCGGTCGTCCTGTTCGGCCCTCCCGGCACCGGCAAGACCAGCTTCTTGCCCTTGACGTGTGGTCAGTCCAGCCCGCGCGCGGTGCGGAGGCGGGTCGAGATGTCCCTGGGGTCGATGATCGGTTGCGGGTACCCACCGGGGGTCCGCGCAAGCTTCCAGGGTCGGTGGATCGTTCGGCCCGGGAGGTCGGCGAGCTCGGGGACCCATCGGCGGACGTAGGCCCCGTCGGGATCCAGGCGGTCCGCCTGGGCGAGCGGGTTGAGGATCCGGTTGGGGCGGGTGTCGGTCCCGGTGCCGGCCACCCACTGCCAGTTGAGCTGGTTGTTGGCGATGTCGCCGTCGACCAGCAGGGCGAGGAAGTGGCGGGCACCGATCCGCCAGTCCTGGTAGAGCGTCTTGGCCAGGAACGAGGCCGTCACCAGGCGGGCGCGGTTGTGCATCCAGCCCTCGTGGGCGAGTTGACGCATGCCGGCGTCCACGATCGGGAAGCCGGTGCGGCCCTGGCGCCAGGCCTCGGCCTCGAGTTCGTCGTTCCACCAGCGGTCCCGCTTGGAGCGGTAGTCCGTCCAGGCCGACTGCGGCCGGGCGGCGAGCACCTGGTGGTGGAAGTCCCGCCATGCCAGCTGCCGGACGAACGCCTCGGCGCCCGGCCCGCCCTGACGTCCGGCGAGCCGGGCGAGCTCGGTGGCGGACAGGCAACCGAAGTGGAGGTAGGGCGAGAGCCGTGACGTCGCGTCAGCGGCGAGGTCGTCGTGCAGTTCCTCGTACCGGTCGACGCTCCAGGCCCGCCACAGCCGCCGGCCGGCCGACTCACCGCCCTCCGGCAGACCGGGAGAGTCGGGCTCCACCCGGGGGACGGGTTCGCTCGCGATCCCGGCGGGCGTGCGCAGGGCTTCCGGCGCGCGGTGGGGCGGGCGTTCGCCGGCCTGCCGCCAGACACGGAGGTACGGGGTGAAGACGGCGTAGTGGTCCTTGCCGGCCGGGGTGAGCTCACCGGGCGGGACGACGGTGAGCGATTCGTCGTGGACGTGCAGGCGGTCGCCCAGGTGCCGGCACAGCTCGCGCTCGCGGCGCCCGGCGAAGGCGCTCACCCCCGCCGCGACGTGTACCGAACGCGCGCCGAGTTCGTCGGCCAGCCTCACCGTCTCGGTCGCCGAGCGGCCGTGGCGCAGCACGAGCCTGCCGCCGATCCGCCGGAGTGAACCGTCCAGATCGGTGAGGCAGTCCGCGAGGAAGGCCAGCCGGTTGGGTGCCGCGAAGCCCGCGGCTTCGATGTCGGGGTCGAGGACGAACAGCGGTACGACCTCGTCGGCCTCGTGGCAGGCCGCGCGCAGCACGGGGTTGTCGTGCAGTCGCAGGTCCTGGGTGAGCAGGGCGATGGAGACGGTCATGGGAATCCGGCCAGGGTGCTCGTCGGTACGGGAGGGATGGGTCGGGGTCGGCGTCTTCGGGCGGGAGTGTCAGGTGGGCGCCGGTGCGGAGTGCGTACGCCTCCCGGTCGGCCCTGGTCGAGGTCGACCGGCGTCCAGGCATCGGTCTGCCGCTGCTGGAGGCCGGCAGGAAGTCGACAGCACGGGGCTGCCGCAACCGTACCGCCCGGGTGCCGACCGGAGTTGTGAACCCGGCGCCTCGCGCTCGGGGGTGTCGTGCCCGAGCCCGGACTGGGTGGCCGAGCAGAGCGCGGAGTCGCTGTACGAGGTGGTCCGGTTGCCTGGCGAACCGCTCCTGTCCTACACGCTTGTCGCCGTGACGGGCCGGGCCGGTCTCTCCCAACTCACCGATATCACAGCGCCATTCGCCGTCGCTGACGGGGATGGGCACCGACGACCGGCCACGGCCCGGTGCGCGGGCCGGCCCTGCCCGGCGGCCGGGCGAGCCGGCGGGCCCGCGGACGCCGGCTACGCCTGTGCCGGCTCCGACGGCCTCAGCAGCCGGAGCAGCCGTACCGCCCACACGATCACCGCGGCCAGGGCGATCGCGACGACGGCGGTGGCCATTCCGGCCTGGATGCCGACGCGTACCGTGACGGTGCTGGCCACCAGCGCGCCGAGCGGGACGCCCAGGCCCGAGGAGAGCATCCGGCGGGTGGTGTTGACCCGGCCCTGGAGCTCGGGCGGGGTGACCTCCTGGGAGTAGGTCATCGTGTTCACCAGGACCACGAGGTACGCCGATCCCCACGCCATCAGCGCCACGAGCGCGATGCGCCAGTCGGAGGTGAGGACGACGAGGAGGCCGAGCAGGGCCCCGACGGGCAGCACCCACAGCAGCAGCGGGTAGGCGTCGAAGCGGCGCCGCAGCCGGGGCAGCAGCAGCGATCCGCCGATGCCTCCGGCACTCCAGGCCATGTAGAGCAGGCCGATCCGCCCGTCGGATCCGTGGATGCCCAGCACCCGGTCGGCGAAGACGACCAGCTGCCCGACGATGGCACCGCCGGAGAACGACTGGAGGGTGCCGACCACCGTCAGGACCCGCAGCGTGGGGTGGCCGTACAGGAAGCGGAGCCCCTCCCTGACGGACTCCCGGAGTCCCGGTCGCCTGGCCGCCGAGGGCGGGGAGCTGGGCGTGGTGTGGGCGATGGCCCGGAGGAGGAGGGCGGAGGCGGCGAAGGACGCGGCGTCGAGTGCCAGCGTGCCACCGGGCCGGAACAGCAGGATGAGTCCGCCCGCCACGGCGTTGCCGGCGATCCTTACCACCGTTTCCGCGCCGTAAATCGCACCGTTGGCCCGGGCCAGATTCTCCTTTCCGACGACCTCCGGGACGAATCCGTACACCCCGGCGTCGAAAAAGAGTGACAGGCTGGCCGACAATAGCGCCACCGCCAGAACATGACTGGCGGTCAGCACTCCCATGGCCCAGGCCAGCGGAATGGAGCCGAGGCAGAGGGCATTGAGCCAGTCGGTCACGATCATCAGCGCCCGCCGGTCCACCCGGTCCGCGACCGTGCCGGCGATCAGGCCGAAGGCCAGGTAAGGCAGGGTACTGGCGGCCGAGACCAGGGAGACCAGCAGCGGTGACCTGCTCTCCTGGAAGATCAGGACGGGCAGGGCGACGGTGGTGACGGCGGACCCGAGACCGGATACCACGCGGGACGACCAGAAATATCGGAATCCGATAATGCCACGGAGCGGGCTTTCCTGGGGAGGCGTTGATGCTTCATCATCGATGTCTTTCTGTGACTGAGACCGTGAAGTCATACGAGTTTATAGGCATAGTGCTGATTCACTGTCAATGGTCGCACCAAGAACGGTGTTTCAGCACATTCGGCACCAGTCCGGAATGCAGGACGTGCAGGCGCCGGCCGATCCGGGTCAACACCGCATAGAGGCCGCTGAACCCCCGCGGGGAGGCGTGCGGCATCCCCTGGGGCTCGGCCACCACGACGTGGAAGTGGCACAGCCCAGTGTCCTGTTCGGCGAGCAGGGCGCGGTACCGGGAGCGAACTCGGCGAAGTACGCGTCCCCACGATCCGGCACGGACCGTGCGAAGTACTCCCGGTTCTCCCGCTCGAATTCCAACAGAGCGCCCGCGTGGTCCGCCCGGAGCCGCTCCACCTTCACCATGCGCGACAGCATAAAGGCGGCCGAGTGGCGGCAGGCCCCGTTCGCCGTCCACCGGGGTACGCACCGCCGGGCGCAGACCGGCAGAGCGCGAGCCACCGGGCACGGACACGCGGCAAGCAACACCGTCCCTGGCGCGCCGACGAGGCGTCAGGCAGCTCCCGGTCGGCGGGCGACGGTGGTGAGGAGTTCGGGGAGGGAGCCGGTGAAGCCGGGGAGCAGGCGGAGGGCGGACGCCCACGCCTGAGGATCGGCGCCCAGCTGGCTCCGGAGGAGCCGCGCCGCCTCACGGTGAGGTGGCCGCCAACGCGGCCTGGCAGGACGGGAGTTGAGGTCGGTCGCGGTGAGGAAGGCCACGACCGCGGGAGCCGGGTGGGCGTGCCGGAGGACGTCGGCGGTCGTCAGCCGACCGTCGTCGAGAGCCCGGGGCAGCCAGTCCATCCCCTCGGCGCGGGGCGCGAGGGGCTGCGCGCGCAGTGCCTCGACGAGGAGGGTACGGGGGCAGTCCGGCATGGCGGCCAGTGCCGCCAGCTGGGCGCCGGGCAGCGGCTCGGCGGTGTGAGCGGACATCAGCTGCGGCCAGGGCAGTCGGGTGCCCTCCGCCACCAGGTGGCGCACCCGGTCCGCGACGGAGCCGGCGGCGGTCCTGCGCAGCAGCGCCACCAGCCGCTCCGGTGCCTCCTCGGCCGCCAGCAGCGAGCGGAGCACGGCCAACCCGTCGGGCGCGGCCAGCGCCTTCCGCACGCTCCGGTGCGTACCGGCGGGTAGTGGGTGGCTGGAGTTGCGGCGGCCCGGGAAGTGCTGTTCGTCCAGGAAGGCCTCCACCTCCTGCGGCCCGTGCCGCTCCCACAGGCGGGTCAGGGTGCGCAGCCGACCGCCCTCCGTGTGCAGCCTGCACCTGCTGAGCGTGGCCCTCAGTACCCCGGGATCGCCGGATAGGTGACCGGCGGTCAGCCAGTCGCGGCGATGGACGGCCTTGACCTCGACGAGGTCGGCCAGGAGCTGGGGTGCGACCGGTACCTGCCCGCCGCCACGGCCCCGGCCGGCGAGGATCCGCACCCGCTCCTCGAAGGCGATCGCCCCGTACAGGTAGAGCTTCGCGTTCACCTCGGGGTCGTCGAGGTCCAACAACTCCTCGACGTCTTCCTTCGGGAGGTCCCAGCGGGAGGCGTGGGCGATCTGCGCCAACCTGCCGTGGACGGCGGTGATCCGGTCGCGGATCCGCCGTGCGGGGCGGCCGAAGACGAGCAGGTGCTGGATCGCCCGTTCGTCGAGGAAGGGGATGAGGCTCTCCTGTACGTCCTGTTCGGCGTGTTCGAACAGGAGCTGGAAGATCCGGCGGGCGTCCTCCGGCTCCCGGGAGGGGAAGGCCGCCTTGAGCGGACGGGGCCAGGAAGCTGTCGCGCCGCGCCCGGCCTCGGCGCAGGCTGCGGCTACCAGGGCGGTGGCCGTGCCCTGGAACCGGCTGACTCGGCGGTAGAGCGCGATCCAGGCGGCCGGCTCGGCCCCGAGCGGGGCGACCAGTTCGCGGACCGCCGAGCGGGTGTCCACGTCAGCCGTGCCGGCCGCGGGCAGGACGCCCAGCGCGAGGGCGGCGGGCCGCACCTCGGACAGCATCCACGCGCACGGCAGCCAGCCCTCGGCCAGGCCGGTGGTGAGGGCCTGCCTCAGGCGGTAGCCGGGCATGTCCAGGGCGAGGTCCGACTCGATCAGCACCGACGGCGGCAGCGGACCGGTGCCCCTGGCCATCGTCCCGACCGGATCGGCCCGGAATCCCTCGACCGCCAACTCCGGCGGGCAGCCGGGCAGCCGGTTGAGGGCCATGATCGCGTCGACCGAGAACGGGAGGCGGCGGTGCTCGGCCCACACCTCGTCCCAGTCGACCGCGGTGTCCTGCGGCAGATTCCACATCGGACCGGTGCGAACCTCCGCCACGATCTCGTCGGTCGCCGAGGGCTCACCGTGCAGCACGGCTGCCGGGTCCGGATCGGCCGCGGCCCGGCGCAGCAGCTCGACGAGCCCCGGGTGGCCCAGCTCGTCCCGCTCGGCGAGGTGGTCCGCGAGCGCCGCGAGCCCGTCGCGGCCGCCGTGGGCGAGCACGTCCCGACAGGAGGCCAGCACCATCCCGCTCGGCAGGCTCCGGCCGTGCTCGCCCAGGGCGCGCACGACCAGCTCCGGGAACGGCGCCCGCAGCGCCGGCCGCAGCACGTGACGGGTCGAGTGGCTGAGGAGCTCCTCTACCAGTCCGCCCGGCGAACGCCACGCCGGATCCGCCGGATCGGCGGCGGCCAGCACGGCGGCCCGTATCTGGTGCGAGCTGTCGGCCCACCACCTCGCCTTGTACAGCGCGCAGCCGATCTCGGGATCGCCCAGGCGGGCCAGGCGCAGGTGCGCCTTGCGCATGCCGGGCGCTCCGGAGGAGTTCGCCGCCAGCGCGACTTGCAGGGCTCGGTCGCCGGAGGCGATGACGGCGTCCGTCAGCCGGGGCGACAGCTCGTACTCGTGGCTCAGCACGTCCAGCGTCTCGTCACGCAGCCGCTCCATCAGCACGTCGATCATCGACGGCTCCGCCAGCTGATACGCGGCCGCGATCGCGACGCGCTTGATCGCCCCCACCTGCCGACTCCTCACTTTCCAGGTACGGCAGGACGCTAGCGGGTGGGTCTGACAGACGGGGACTCCGGGCCCGTCGTCCTGACGGAGGCACCCGAAACCCGCAGCGGGTGACGAGACGCGCCGGATCGTCCGACTTCGCCGCCGCGCCCTTCACCGCAGTCGAGTTCGATCCGCAGCCGCGCGCGGCGAGGCAGCCCTGCGGCACTGTTGCTCCGCCCGGCCACCGGTAGGATCACCTACTTGTGGACGCCAGCGCAGGAATCGAGATGATCACGGTACCGCCGGGGCGTGTGACGCTGTCGGACCGACGGACGCAGCGCAGTTGGCCGGTCGAGCTGGCCTCCTACCGGCTCGCGGCCTTCCCCGTCACCCAGGAGCTGTACGCGCGGATCACCGGCGGGCGGCCGGGCACCACCCATGGGGACCGGCTGCCCGTCGAGGGCGTCTCCTGGTGGGACGCGGTCCGGTTCTGCAACGCACTGTCCCGGCACGACGGGTTCGCGCCCGCCTACCGCATCGGCGCCGACGGCGAATCCGTCGAGTGGGACGCGTCCGCCGACGGGTACCGGCTGCCGACCGAAGCCGAGTGGGAGTACGCCTGCCGCGCCGGTACCACCGGACCGCACTACGGACCGCTCGACGAGATCGCCTGGTACCGCGGTAACTCGCACGGCCGCCTCCACGACGTCGGCGGCAAGCAGCCCAATCCGTGGGGCTTCCACGACATGCTCGGCAACGTCTGGGACTGGTGCTGGGACCTCTACGACCCCGCGGTCTACGGCACCTACCGGGTGCTGCGCGGCGGCGGCTGGTTCGACGAGCACTGGAGCTGCCGGGCCTCCGCGCGGCGCCGCTCCCACCCGAGCTTCCGGGTCGACGACGTGGGCTTCCGGATCGCGCGTTCCGTCATGCGCTGATCCGAGGTCGGCACCGGCCCGCCCCAGACCCGGCAGGCGCACCCGAGCGCCCCGGGCCGCGAGACCGGTCGCCCCGCGAAGTGCCGGCCCAAGCGCCCCGGACCGCCACTGCGACGCGCCCGACCGGCCGCCCGCTACGGGAAGACCTGCTCGAGCAGGCGGCCGAGGGCGCGCCGGTCCTCGTCGTCCAGCTGCTCCAGGCCGGTGAGGCCGGTCATCAGCTCGGCCCTGATGAGCCGGACCGTCTCCTCCCCCTGCTCGGTCAGCACGACGTTCTTCACCCTGCGGTCGGCCGGGTCGACCTCGCGGCGGACCAGCCCGCGCGCCTCCAGCCGGTCGGCGATCCCCGTGACGTTCGAGGCGTCGCAGGTGAGCAGATCGGCCAGGGTGCGCATGGGCATCGGCCGGCGCAGCAGGCTGAGCATCTTGCCCTGCATCAGGGTGAGCCCGTGCCCGGCCGCCACGGAGGCGAAGTTGCGGTAGTAGGCGGCAGCCGCGTGTGCGAGCCGGTCCATCAGCTGGACGGGTGTCGGGGGCGACTCGGGCTGACTCATGCAGGGAGCCTACGCGAGTTTGATTGACATCCTCAACCTTTGAGCCCTACCTTCTCTTTTGCTTGAAGACTTCAACCATCCAGGTCATCAAGCCTCTCCCTGCCGCACCCCTCGCTGGAGCACTGCCATGACCTCCGCGCTGTTCGTCGTCACCGGCGCCACCCACTGGACCCTGGCCGACGGCACCGAGCACCCCACCGGCTTCTGGGCCGAGGAACTCGCCGAGCCGCACCGGATCCTCCGCGAGGCGGGTCTGGAGATCACCATCGCCACCCCCGGCGGCGTCGCCGCACCGGTCGACCCGGCCAGCCTCACCCCGGCCGCCGCCGGCGGCGAGGCGCAGGCCGAGCGGCTGGCCGCCTACCTGGACGGCATCCGGGCCGGACTCGAGGGCCCTGCCCGGCTGGAGGAGATCGACCCGGACGCCTACGACCTGGTCTTCTACCCCGGCGGCCACGGCCCGATGGAAGACCTCGCCGGCAACGAGACCTCCGGCCGGATCCTCACCCGCACCCTCGACTCGGGCAAGCCCCTCGGCCTGCTCTGCCACGCGCCCGCCGCGCTGCTCGCCGCCCGCCGCGAGGACGGCAGCCCGACGTTCGCCGGCTACCGGATGACCGCGTTCAGCAACGCCGAGGAGACCGCGGCCGGCTTCGCCGACCGGGCCGCATGGCTCCTCCAGGACCGGCTGGGCGCACTCGGCGCGGACTTCGTCGCCGCCGCGCCGTTCCTTCCGCACACCGTCGTCGACCGCAACCTCCACACCGGCCAGAACCCGGCCTCCTCCGCCGAGCTGGCCCGGACGCTGCTGGCTGCCGTGGCCACCGATCCGACCACGGTGGCGGCCCGGCTGCGGGCCGGCTTCGCCACCGGCCGCACCAGGCCGCTGGAGTGGCGCCTGCGGCAGCTCGCCGCGCTGCGTGCGCTGCTCACCGAGCAGCAGGACACCCTGCTCGCCGCTCTCCACGCCGACCTGGGCAAGGGCCCCGAGGAGGCGTACCGCACCGAGATCGGCTTCACCCTCAACGAACTCGACCACACAGTGGCCAACTTGGCGCAGTGGCTGAGCCCGCGCCCGGCCGCCGTGCCCGACGCCTTCCGGCCCGCCGAGGCCCGGGTGGTCCGCGATCCGCTCGGTGTGGTGCTGATCATCGCGCCGTGGAACTACCCGCTCCAGCTGGCCCTCGCCCCGCTGGTGGGCGCCCTGGCGGCCGGCAACACCGCCGCGCTCAAGCCCAGTGAGCTGGCCCCGGCCACCTCCGCCGCGCTGGCCCGACTGCTGCCGCGCTACCTCGGCCGGGAGACCGCGGCCGTGGTCGAGGGCGGCGTTCCGGAGACCACCGCCCTGCTGGAGCAGCGCTGGGACCACATCTTCTATACCGGCAACGGCACGGTCGGCCGGATCGTGATGGCGGCCGCCGCGCGGCACCTCACACCGGTCACCCTCGAACTCGGCGGCAAGAGCCCGGTGGTGGTCGAACCCGGCGTCGACCTGGCCGCCACCGCGCAGCGACTCGCCCGCGGCAAGTTCCAGAACGCCGGCCAGACCTGTGTCGCCCCCGACTACGTCCTCGCCGTCGGCGACACCGCCGCCGAACTCGGAGCGCGCCTGGCCGAGGCCGTCCGCGCGCTGTACGGCGACGACCCGTCGATCGCACCCGAGTACGGGCGGATCGTCAACGAGCGCCACTTCGACCGGCTCACCGCACTGCTCGGCGACGGCCGAGTGGTCACCGGCGGACAGCACGACCGGGAGAACCGCTACCTCGCGCCCACCCTGCTCGCCGATGTCGCGCCCGACGCACCGGTGATGCGCGAGGAGATCTTCGGCCCGATCCTGCCGATCATCCCCGTCCCCGACCTCGATGCGGCGGTGGCGTTCATCAACGAGCGTGACAAGCCGCTCGCCCTGTACGCCTTCACCGAATCACCCGAGACCAAGCGGCGGTTGACCGAGGAGACGTCCTCGGGAGGCCTCGCCTTCGGCCTGCCGGTCTCCCATCTTGCCGTGCCCGAGCTGCCGTTCGGCGGCGTCGGGGAGAGCGGCATGGGCCGCTACCACGGCGAGTACTCCATCGAGACGTTCAGCCACACTAAGGCGGTACTCGACAAGCCGCTCGGCTGACCGCCCGAACCGGCGCACCGACACCCCGAACCGACGCGCCGACACCCCGAACCGAGGAACAGGAAGGCCCCACCTTGAGCACCACCCCGGACCACCGCGCTGCCGTCGCGGCCGAGACGGCCCATCTCGTCCGCACCGTCGAGGCCGCCGATCCGGCGACTCCCGTACCGTCCTGCCCCGGCTGGACGCTGATCGACCTCATCCGGCACACCGGCAGTGTGCAGCGGTGGTTCTCCGTACTGCTGCGGCAGCGAATCCAGCAGCCGCCGCGCAGCCGGGACGTCGACCTCAAACTGCCCGCCGACCCCGCGGCCTACCCCGACTGGCTGGCCGAGAGCGCCGTCGAGGCCGCCGAGGCGTTCGCCACCATCGACCCGGACAGGCCGATGTGGGCCTGGGGAGCCGACCAGCACGCCCGGTTCTGGGCCCGCCGGATGCTGTTCGAGACCCTGGTGCACCGGGCCGACGCCGAGCTCGCCCTCGGGCTCCACCCCGCGATCGACCGCACGCTCGCGGTGGACGGCGTGGACGAGTTCCTGGTCAACCTGCCGTTCGCGGCCTCCTTCGCCCCCGGCACCGCCCAACTCCGCGGCCAGGGCCGGACCATCCGCTTCACCTGCACCGACGCGGGCGGCGACTGGCTGGTCCGGCTGCGCCCGGACGGCTTCGGCCTCGACGCCGACTCCACCGGCGCGGACCGCCCCGACGCCTCCGTCCGCGCCACCGCCGCCGACCTCCTGCTGCTGCTCTACGGCCGACTGGACCGGACGGCCGACGCGGTCGAAACGGCCGGGGACGAGGAACTGCTCGCACACTGGTTCACGCACTCGGCGTTCTGACCCTCTCCCGGGCACACCGGCTGGGCCACCGCCGTCCGGGGCGACTCCTCCGGACCACGACGGAGATCTGTCCATCCGTCGGACGAGGTGGCGTGACCGCCCGAAACGCGGTTCCGGACAGCGGTCTTGGGGCGAGTCCCCGAGGCCGCTGCCCGGCCGCTTCTCCGCCGGTGGCGGCCACGGCCCGGAGGGCGGCTGTGCCCCTGCCCCCGTGCCGGGGAGGCCCACCGGCGCGACGCGGCCGGTTCCGCTCCGCCGGGCGCGCGTTCAACAGACGAAGAGGCCGGCTCCCGCCGCACGGTCGTTGCCCCGTAAGCTCGCTCGCGTGATCACACGCGAGCCGCCGGGTCAGTTGACCGATCCGTCCTGAGGCACCAAGGCGGGAAGGCAACCGGTACCGGACTCGGCCCCTGGCTCAGGTCGACCCCCGTTCGTGGCGAGTTCCCGGTCGCCCGACCGGCGCAGCCCGGCAGAAGCCGTGCCCGACGACCCAGCGCACTCCCACCCGGCCCCGTGTGCCGCGTGCACGCGGGCGATCACTGCCTGATGCCGCACCATCAGAAACAGGCAGCGGTGCTTGTCGAAGTCGCGGCCGCCACGACAGCACGCCCACCCGGCGCCGGCGCACTCCCCGCGCCGACTTCGGTGTGCCAGAACGCCAGCACCCCGTCGCCGATGGCAGCCGGCGGCGTGAGGTCCGCCCGGGTCCGGCCGCAGGCGCGGCAGGCGGCCCCGCCCCACACACGAGCGGGCGGATCGGTGGCGGTGATGTGACGGGCCGCCCGTCGGCAACGCCCGCCTATGGCCTGCCGACCGGTCAGTCATCGACAACGACTGAACCGCCTCCGTCGGCGATGTGGACAATCCGCCGAATGTTTAGGTTAGCCTTACCTTCATGAGTTTTGCGCACCTGGCCGCGTCGTCGGTCGGCTACACCATGCCTCCCCTCTGGCGAATACTCACCAAATCCGGCTATTTCGTCGGCCTGTGCGGGGCCATCGGGGCCACTGTGACGTACGTGGCCGCGGTTCGCCCCACACTGCGCGCCCCGGAGACCGAGACCGGTGACGTCGCGGCCCTGCGCCGGCGGGCGGCGGCCTGCCTGGCCTGGACCGGGGCGCTCCTGCTGGTCACCGGCTACTTCCAGCTCGCCGCCCGCGTCGCCCGGGCCGGCAAGGGCATGCCGTTCGGCGAAGCCATTTCGCCGGGACGGATGTGGGACTTCCTGCGCGCACCCGCCGGGCCGGGGGCCTGGGTGGCACAGGGCATGCTCTACCTGATCCAGAACATCGTCCTCGTGCTGGCGTCCGCCGCCCTGCTCGCACTGTTCAGCCCGCGTGCGCAGCGCCGCCTGGACACCCTCGCGCTCGTCGCACTCCCCCTCTCGCTCGGGGTGACCCTCATCGCAGCGGTGCCGGCCACCGCCCCCACCGCCGCGGACCGCTTGCTTGACCTGGTGTTCGATCAACTCCACATCATCGGTGGCACGGTGTGGCTCGGTGGCCTCGCCCTGCTCGCCCTGCTCTCCGGGGCCCGCCGCCTGCTGAGCGAGAACGCCGGTGTGCTGTGGGCGGACCTCTGGCGGCGGTTCAGCCTCGTGGCGCTGGTCTGCGTGGGGTCGGTGCTGGGATCGGGCCTGTGGATGACCTGGAAGCACGTGGGCACCGTCGGACAGCTGTGGACCACCACCTACGGGCTCTTCCTGCTCGTCAAGATCCTGCTGGTCCTCGGCATGGTCGCCGCCGGCGGCGTCAACCAGTTCTGGCTGATGCCCCGCATCGCCCGCGCCCGCCGCAGCGACGCGACCTCCCCGCTCCTCCGTCTGACGTTGCGCCACTTCCCCGCGGTGGTCTGGGGCGAGGTCGCCCTCGGAGTCGGTGTCCTGGCCGTCGTTCCCTTCCTCAGCGGCTCCGCCCGTTCCCAGGCCGGCAGCCCGCCCGCCGTCACGACCGGCAGCGTCCTCGCGGCAGGCGCCGTGCTCGTCCTCACCCTCGCGGCGTCGCTCTACGCCACGGCCAAGGTCTCCGACGCCCTCTCCCGGCGCCCGGCCGACCGGACTCCCGCGACTCCCGCCGGTGGCCGCACGATCACCGCCACCACGGGGTGAACCCCACCGGTGTGGACCGGCAGACCCTCGCTGCCGATCCACACCGGTCATTCCCGACGCACCGAACTCCCATGGCAGCCTGCCGAGTTCGGCCCGCGCCCGCGAGCAAGCGGACAGCTCAGGTACGCGAGATCCAGCCGATCGACAAGGAAGTCGACTGGTGGCTGGAGCTCGGCGCGGTGGCGTGCCGCACCTATGAACTACGGGCCCCGGCACCCCTGTTCAACGCCATCACGGGCATCGACAAGGGATTCCGGGTGCTGTCGGCGCCCGGCGGCCTGTCGGCCCAGCCGGGCCTGACCTACAGCCGGATCTAGCTCTCGGCCTGCCCGCCGACGCCAGGGGCGCCGAGATCGTCACCGCCCTCGCCGACGCCCGCCGGCGCGAGCCGATCCCCCCGGTGGAGGTGGACCGAGCCGCGGCGCCGTGCAAGGAGAACGTCATGAAGGGCGATGACGTCGACCTCCTGAAGTTCCCGACCCGCTGATCCACGACGGCGACGGCGGCCGCTACATCCAGCCTTTCGGCATGAACATCGCCAGGACACCGGACGGGTCGTGGACCAACTGGTCGATCAACCGGATGATGCTGGTCGACCGCAACCGCCTGGCCTGTCTGATCCCGCCGCTGCAACACCTGGGCATGATCCGAGCGCAGTGGACCGAACGCGGCGAGGAGATGCCGATCGCGGTCGCGCTCGGCGTCGAACCCGGGCTGCCCTACGTCGGCGGGATGCCGCTGCCGGAGGGCGAGGACGAGTCGCACTTCCTCGGTGTCTACTTCGGCGAGCCGCTGGAACTGGTGAAGGCCGAAACGGTGGACCTGCTCGTACCGGCCACCGCCGAGATCGTCATCGAGGGGTACGTCTCCCGGACCGATCTGGTCGAGGAGGGCCCGATGGGCGAGTACCCGGGGTACCTCGACCACGGTCCGTCGGCCAACCCCATCGCACCGCCACTCCCGTCGGGTAGCGGTTGAAGCCGTCAACAGCCTGCTCACCACCCTGGTGCGCCAGTGTCGACAGCGGCGCCGGCAGACCCCGCCGCGTCGTCAACGGCCCGCGAGGGCTTCCGTTTCGGAGGCGTAGAGCTGGGCGGGGTCGAATCCCATGCCGGTGAAGTGGCCGGCGAGTTCGAGGGAGAGCACGCCGTGGAGGCGGGTCCAGAAGGTGAGGGCACGGCGGAGCGCTGACGGCGGGGCCGGGTGCCGTCCGGCCCAGGCCCGGTGCTCGGCGAGGTGTGTGTCGAGCGGAGACGGCGGCGTGGCGGGCGGTTGCTCGGCGGCGCAGGCGTCGAGGAGGTGGGCCATGATCTCGGAGGCGATGCGCGTGGTGTCTTCGGGCGCCTGGTATCCGGGCACGGGGGTGCCGTAGACGAGGAAGTACCGCTGGGGGTCGTCCAGAGCCCACTGGCGCAGGGCGTGCGCAAGGTCGCTGAGGTCCGCCCCGGTCTCGGCGCGGGCGCGGAAGGTCTCGGCCAGGCTGCGGTAGGCGTCCTTGACGAGTTCGCTGATCAGCTCGTCGCGGTTGGCGAAGTACCGGTAGAGGGCTGGTCCGCTCATGCCCATCTGCTTGGCGATGGCGTTGAGGGACAGGGCGGAAGCCCCGGCGGTGGCGATCTGCGTCCAAGCGTGCTGCTTGATCTCCTCCCGCACTTGGGTGCGGTACCGCTCCCTCGGAGTCCTCGCGTCCGCCTCGATCACGACCCGCCTCCCACTCTCCCGAAACTGCCGCACCATCCGTTCAGTTAGAGGCTATCACCAGCGCTCTTGACTCTCACTCACCCGCCCTGTTACAACTTCTAACGAACGCGAATACATCTACCAAGAACAGGAGGCGATCATGAACAGCGCACGCCTCGTCCAGGTCGTTCTGCCGGGCATCGTGACTCCGGAAGGTCTGGAGATCCGCCACGGATCCGTGCCGGAAGCCGGCCGGGGACAGATCGTGGTCGCCATGGAGGCGACCGGCGTCTCGTTCGCCGAGCAGCAGATGCGCCGCGGGCGGTACTACGACCAGCCGCCGTTCCCGTTCGTGCCCGGCTACGACCTGGTGGGCCGGGTGCTGGCGACCGGCGATGGCGTCGATCCCGGCCTGGCCGGCCGGCGGGTGGCCGCGCTGGTCAAGGTCGGCGGGTGGGCCAGCCATGTGGTGGTCGACGTCGAGGACGCGGTCCAGGTACCGGACGGCCTCGCGGCGGCCGAGGCCGAGACCGTCGTGGTCAACGGCATCACGGCCTGGCAGATGCTGCACCGCCAGGCCCGGGTGCGCGCGGGGCAGACCGTCCTGGTGCACGGCGCCAGCGGCGGTGTTGGCTCCGTCCTGGTCCAACTCGCCCGCGCGGCAGGCGTGAAGGTGATCGGCACGGCCTCCGCCCGGCACCACGACGCCCTGCGGGAGCTGGGTGTCGTCCCGGTCGACTACCGGGCCGGGAACGTCGCGGCCCAGGTCCGGGAGCTGGCGCCCGGCGGGGTGGACGCGGTCTTCGACCACGTCGGCGGCCAGAGTGTGATCGACTCCTGGCACCTGCTCGCCCCCGGTGGCACGCTCGTCGCTTACGGCAGCGCCTCCACCCGCGACGACACCGGCTCCAAGCAGTGGCCCGTGCTGAAGATCCTCGCCCGCACCTGGCTCTGGAACACCCTGCCCAACGGGCGCCACGCCCACTTCTACAACATCTGGGCAGGCCGGGCACTGAGCAAGGACCGTTTCCGCGCCCGGCTGCGAGCCGACCTCACCGAGGTCTTCGCCGCCGTCCGCCGCGGCGACATCACCGCCCGCATCGCCGCCCAACTGCCGCTCACCAAGGCCGCCGAGGCCCTGCGCCTGGCGGAGTCCGGCACCGTCACCGGCAAGGTCGTCCTGACCCCCTGACGCACACCGCC
This sequence comes from Kitasatospora sp. NPDC032150, assembly GCF_055579945.1. Lineage (NCBI taxonomy): Bacteria > Bacillati > Actinomycetota > Actinomycetes > Kitasatosporales > Streptomycetaceae > Kitasatospora > Kitasatospora sp. NPDC032150. The sequence continues at coordinate 76,575 of NZ_JBVIMH010000010.1, forward strand.
CCGGGACGTCGCCGCCCATCGGCCCCGGACGATCGGGCCGCTTGATTTCGACCGTCCGGCCGCTCGCCCGGATCTCTGTCGTGGTCATGGGTGCCTCGCTCACGCGTCTGCAGCGGCCTGCCTCAGCGTCCGTCCGCTGCGCACCGATCGGGCCCGCTGCGGGTCAGGGGTGCCGTGGCCGGTGGAGTGTCCGTGCCTGACCAGCAGCCAGGCCTCACGCTCGCCGACCCCGCCCTGCCGGAACCGGGTGAGTGCCCAATCACCATGGAGCTTGCGGCCGTTCAGCCGGAACGACGCGTGGCCGTCAACGAACGCCTCGGCGAACGGGATCTCGCGGTCGCGCTTGCCGGTGCTGCGGTTCCGGTAGGTGCCTTCATCCCAGATGATCACCGTGCCGGCGCCGTACTTGGGGAACTGGTGCCGCCGAAGGACCACGCCAGGCTGGCCGCCGCCCTGGTCCGGGTCAGGCTGTCGAAGGATGCGGTGGAAGAACTGCAGACCGCATGACTGCCCGTCCTGGTCGGACGTGGGCGTGGTCGGCGAGCGGGTCGGCGACCGGGAGTGCCTCGTGCGCGGTGATTCCGGCGACGCGGGTGGTCTGGTCGCCGGGCGCAGCCCGGGGCAGCTTGCGGCCGTCGACCGCGGGACGGGTTGGGTCAGGTCTGGGCGGCGATCGCGGCACACAGCACCGCGACGCCGAGCGCGAGCCAGGCCAGGTAGTCGCCGAGACGTCCGGAGTGCAGGTGGCGCAGCGCCCGGACGGCCCGGGCGACCGGGTGCCGCTGCGGCAGTGGTGGGATGCACCGGTGGACCGCGGAGGCGGCGAGCACAACGGCGAGGCCCGTGGACAGCAGCCCGAGGAGCACTCCCGGGACGGTCCAGCCGACGGCCGGCGCGTGGACACCGCGCGGTGTGCCCTGTGCTGTGGTGACGGCGGCCGTGTAGCGGGCGGGGTCGGTGAAGACGGCCGCCCCGTGCGCGAGGGCGTCGGCGATCGCGGGCAGGCAGCCCAGTACGGCGGCAAGCGTCAGCAGGACGCCGGGGATGACGATCATGACCGGCGGCAGGGTGCGCAGCGGGGAGCGGATCTCGGGTTCCTCGCCCACGCCGGTGGTCTCCTCTTCCCCGGGTCGGCTCCTCGGGGCCGGGCCGGCGCCCCAGAAGACTCGCAGGCCGGCGCGGAGCACCGCGCCGCCGGTGACGGCGGAGGCGGCGACGAACACGGCGGGCAGCCACGGTTGCCAGGTACCGGCGGCGTCCTCGCTCAGGGCCTTTCCCAGGCCGGTGCCGAACGGCGGCAGTCCGGCCAGTGCCAGGGCGCCGGCCACGAAGAGCACGCCCACCGGGCGCAGGGCGTGGGCCCTGGCGTGCAGGCCGTGTTCGTCGACGGAGCCGTAGCGGTCCAGCAGCACCCCGGTGAGGGCGAACAGCGCCGCTTTGACGCAGCCGTGCGCGGCGACGTACAGCGCCGTGCCCGCCGCACCGTCGGGGGTGAGCAGCGCGACGCCGACGAGGAAGAGGCCGATGTGGCTGACGGTGGAGAACGCCAGGAGGCGCTTGAGGTGCCGCTGGTGCCAGCACATCACGGCCCCGACCAGGGCGGTCAGCACGCCCAGGGCCGTGAAGGTGGTGCGGAATGCCTGGTGGGGGATGCCACCGGGGCCGGAGAAGACGGTCCAGTACACGCGGGCGACGCCGTAGACGCCGAGTTCGACCATGACGCCGGACATCAGCATGCACACCGGAGTGGGGGCGACCGCATGGGCGTCGGGCAGCCAGAAGTGGAACGGGACGGCCGCGGCCTTGACCAGCAGGGCGGTGGCGATCAGGACGAACGCGACGACGGTCAGCAGGTCGGTGTGGTGTCCGGCGAGCTTCCGGCCGAGGCGGGCGAGGTTCAGTTCGCCGGTGCGGGCGTAGAGGAGGCCGATGCCGAGCAGGGAGCAGTAGGCGGCGAAGGAGGTGACGATGCCGAAGGTGAGCGCCCCTTGGAGCGGGCGCGGGTCCTCGATGCGGTAGCCGGTCAGGGCGTAGGCGGCGGCGCCCATGAGTTCGAAGAAGACGAAGGCGTTGAACAGGTCCCCGGTGAGCGCGAAGCCGGTCATGCCGGCCTCGAACAGCAGGATGAGGGCGGGGAAGACGCCGGCGTGCTCGCCCTCCGGTTCCTCGAAGTACCGCCAGGAGTAGGCGATCACGGCGAGCACCAGTGCGGCGACCAGCAGCGCGAGGCCGGCGCCGATCGGGTCGGCGGCGAGCACGATGCCGACCCGGGCGGGCCAGCCGCCCAGCTCCGCGGTGCCGACGTCACCGCTCCGCGTCCACAGCGGCACGAGGCAGACCACCTCGGCGGTGGCGGCCGCGGTCGCCACGACATCGCAGCCGATGCGGGGCAGCAGGCGTCCGGCCAAGGCGAGCAGGGCGGAGCCGAGCAGCGGGATGGCGACGGCCAGGGGCAGGAGGGCGGCTGCGGTCACGGTCAGCCCCTGAGGCCGGTGAGGGCCTGGGGGTCGACGGTGTGGTGGCGTTTGCGCAGTTGGATGGTCAGGGCGAGGAGCAGTGCGGTGACGGTGGCGCCGACCACCACGTCCGTCAGTGCCAGGGCCTGGACCACGGGGTCGACGACGGGTCGGGTACCAGGGGTGAGGTCGGCGTAGACGGGGGCGGTGGCGCCGCGGCGGTAGCCGACGGCGAGGAGCAGCAGGTAGGTGGAGGACTGGGCGACGGCCAGGCAGCCGACGGCGTGGATGAGGTTGCGACTGGTGATCAGGCCGTAGAGGGCGATGAGCAGGACCCATCCGGCGGCGAGGTAGGGCCAGATCCCCATCAGTGGTCTCCGGTCTCGTGTTCGTGCGCGTCGGTGAGTTCGACGGCCTGGTCGAGGAAGTGGGCGAGCAGGGCGATGAGGCCGGAGGCGACCTCGACGCCGACTGCCGCGTTGAGCACGGGGACGGTGCCACCGGAGGTGATCCGGTTGAACGTTCCCAGCGGCAGCACGTTCTTGAGGAAGGCTCCGCCGGCGATCAGGCCGGCGAGGCCGACGAGGGTGAAGGAGGCGGCGGCGAGCGAGTCGGCGACGTCCAGGACGGTCAGCGGCCGGAGCTGTTTCAGGGCGTGGTAGTCGGCCGCGACGTAGGCCAGGTGCAGGGCGGTGGCCAGCACGACTCCGCCCTGGAAGCCCCCGCCGGGGCTGAGTTGGCCGTGCGCGACGATGTACACGCCGACGACCAGGGTGGCGGGTAGCAGCAGCGCGCCGAACAGACGGGTGGTGGGCATGACGCGCCCTGCCTCGGCACGCCGGTGGCGTTCGTCGCGGGCCCGGCGCAGCAGCAGGGTGGCGCCGAGCACGGTGCCGAAGAGGATGGACTCCTCACCGAGGGTGTCGAAGGCCCGGACGTCGAAGTTCACGGAGGAGATGACGTTGGCGGTGCGGTGTGCCAGGGCCGCCGCCACCGCCCGGTCCCCGTACGGATGGCTCGGCGTTCCGAACGGCGGAAGCCGGATGCAGGCGGCGGCGAAGAAGCCGGCGATCACCGCGGCCGCGACCAGGAACATGATCAGCCGGGCGCGCGCCGTCACTCTTCCTCCTCGCCGGCGCCGTCGTCGTGGTCACCGGTGCCGGGACGACCACCGGCACTGCGGCGGGTGACCTTGCGGACGCTGAGGAGGATCAGCAGCGGGGTCAGCGCGGTGCCGACGGCCAGCTGGGACAGCGCCACGTCCGGGGCCTGCAGCACGGCGAACAGTACGGCCAGGCTCAGACCGAGCGCGGACAGCGCGACGGCCTGGCGGGCCGGATCGCGGGTGAGCACCGCGATGGTGGCGGCGATGACGACGAACGCGACAGCCGCGCCGATCAGCCCCTCGTTCACGATTCCCTTTCCTCGGTGCCCTCGGCCTGGCGGGATGCGCGGCCGATGGCGATCGTGGTGACCGTGCCGCCGACGGCGAAGAGCAGGCCGATGAACAGCGTCTTGACCGCCGCCCGGCCCACCCCTTGGTCGACCGCCACGGCGGCGGCGATCAGCGGCATCCCGGCGACGGACGCGGGGGCCAGGGCGTGCAGCCGCATCAGCGTCCGGCGCAGCCGCAGCACCGCCAGCGCGGCCAGCAGCGTGCTCCCCACCCCCGCCCACAGCAGGACGAGCACGCTCAGGTGACGCACCGTCATCCCACCGCCCCTTCCTGCTCCGGGCCCCGGCCGTGGCCGGGCGAACCGTCGGTCACTTCCCGGTGCCGAAACCGTCGGCAGCCGGCCGCGTTTCGTGCTGCCGACCGGCCACGAAGCGGGTGAAGACCAATGTGCCGGCGGGGGCGAGGACGGCGAGTGTCAGCGCGAGGTCCTGGTAGGAGGACCGGTCGTAGGCCTGCGGAAGCAGCAGGAACACCGCACCGACGACGGTCGACAGCAGTGAGGCCCCGGCGAGGCGGCGCACCGCGGTACCGCGCGCCACCACCCACAGGCAGGCGGGCACCGGGGCGGCCAGCAGCACCATGGCGGCCGCCGCCCAGGCGTTCACGCTGCGCCGCCTACCCGGGCGACTGCCTCTTCGACCGGTCCGGCCTGCGGGCGCAGGGCGTGCACCACCACCTCGTCATCGCACGGCACGTCGATCACGCAGGTGTCCGGGGAAGCTGCGAGGAGCGCACCGGCCCAGCCCGCGTCCGCTCCCGGCTTCAGCCGGATGCGCCGAACCGTCACTTCGGCGGGGCGCCGCACCAGGGCGGCCGCCAGGACGGCCAGGCCGCGCAGGACCGCTCGGGGCAGCGACATCACGGCACGTGTCGCGCCGCGAGCGCCCTTCACGTCGGCGCTGGCGGCCAGGCGCATCCGCCGTGCCGCGAACGCCGCGCCCAACGCGGCCACGCCGGCCACGGCCAGCTCGACGGGCGACACCGAGCTGATGGACACCACCGTCACCCCGAGCAGCACAGCGCACCACACGGCAATCTCCACCCCAGCGCGCACCGGACCTCCTGTTACCCAGGTCATTGTTCCGACCACCCGGTGCCCGGCGCCGCGCGGTGGCGGGTGGCGTCTTCGGTGGTCACCCGCATGGCCCAGCGTCACCGCGGACCGTTCAGCCGGGCGGCTCCGGCGGGCGGGGCGGCTCCGGCGGAACGGGCTCGCCCGGACGGGGCGGTGTAGGCGGCTCGGGTGACGGGATGGGCGAGCCGGGCGGCGCCGACGGGCCCGGTGGCCTCGGCGGCCCGGACGGATCCGGCGGGCCGGGCGGCTCGACCGGCTCGGGCGGCGGTACGGGGATGACGTCGGGGTCGGGCGGTACGGGAACGGAACCCACAGTCAGGCCTCCTACCGGCCGAGGGCGTGCTCGAGCTGTTCCTTGTTCATCTTCGAGCGGCCGTGGATGTCGCGTTGCTTGGCCTCGTTGTACAGCTGCTCCTTCGTGGGGCCCTGGGAGCCGCTGTGGGAGCGCTGCCCGCCACGGCGGGAGGAGGAGATGTCCTTGACCGAGCTGCGGCTGGCGGTCTTCGATTCCCCGTGCCGCGCGCGTTCCTTGTTCACCGTGCGGGCGGCGATCTCCTTGGCGCGCTTCTCGCTCTCACCGCGCTCCAGCGCGCTGTCCTTGATGTGCTCGTACTGGCGTTCCCGCTTGGGACTCGATCCGCGAGGCATGGTCACCCGCTCCTACTCGTGTGGCTGTGGGGCGCGTGTGCCCCGTATCCGTGAGACGAACCCGGCACCGAGGCGGGGCAGACCCGACCGCACCCGTCCGGCCGCGCACCGCGCTCCGTGGGTGAGGACGCCGAGGCGGTGGGCGGCCTGCTGCTGGATGCTGCGGGCACGGGCCTGGTCGTCGAACCGGCCGTGCGCTCCGAAGTCCCGCGACGCGTCCACGGGGTGGTACAGGTTGTCCGGGTCGCTCGTGCGTCGTGGCTCGTCGGTCTGCTGGGAGGCGAATCCGGTCCGGGCCAGGTATCGGTCCAGCAGGCCCGGGACGACCGCGTTCGCCACCAGGGTCGCCACCGTGCTGGCACCGACCCAGTACTCGCGCCGCCCGGGGTGGTCGGCCGCGTACAGCACGGCGCGGGCGGCGACCTCGGGCTGGTAGATCGGCGGCACCGGCTGCGCGCGCCGGGGTAGGCGGGAGCGGACCCAGTCGAACTGCGGGGTGTTCACGGCCGGCATCTGCACCATCGTGGTGCGCACCCTGGTGCCGGAGGCCAGCAGTTCGCAGCGCAGCGCCTCGTGCCAGCCCTGGATGGCGTGCTTGGCACCGCTGTAGGCGCTCTGCAGCGGGATGCCCCGGTAGGCGATCGCCGAACCTACCTGCACGATCACCCCGTGGTCGCGAGGCAGCATCCGGCGCAGCGCGGCCCGGGTGGCGTACACGTAGCCGAGGTAGCTGACCTCGGTGACGCGCCGGAACTCCTCGGGGGTGATGTCGGTGAAGGGAGCGAAGACGGAGGTGAAGGCGTCGTTGACCCACACGTCGATCGGGCCGAGCTCGTCCTCGACGCGCCGGGCCGCGGCCTCCACCGCCTCAGGATCGGCAACGTCCGTCTCGATGGCGATCACCTTGGCGGCTCCGGCCTGCTCGGCCTCGCGCACCACCCCGTCCAGACCCGCCCGGCCACGGGCGATCAGCGCCAGTCGTTCCCCCCGGGCGCCGAACGCGACGGCGCAGGCACGCCCGATGCCGCCGCTGGCCCCGGTGACCACCACCGTCCGGACAGCAGGTTCGCAAACTGTCATACCTTGCGGCTTTCCCCGATCGTCGGCGGCAAACGGTGACCAGCTCGCTGGCCTGCAACGCCGGCCGCCAGTTCTGCTCGACGGCCTGCCAGAACCGGGTCGAGGCAGCGGCGTTCCGTGCGCGGCGCGCGAGCCACGAGGCGTGAGCCTCGGCCCCTCACCTGCGCGAACCGGGCGAGGGTGTCCACCGGCCAGGCCGGCTTTCCGACGTCGGTCCGCATCGGGCTCAGTGACCGGGTGCGAGCGTGACGGCGGCTTCGAGCATCAGCGCGTGGACGAACGCCTGGGGCAGGTTGCCGCGCAGCTGGCGCTGGGCGACGTCGAACTCCTCCGCGTACAGGCCGGCCGGGCCGCAGGCGGCACGGTTGCGTTCGAACCAGCGCGCCGCCTCCACGTCGTGGTGCTGTTGGTGCTCGGCCAGGGCCATGACGAACCCGCACAGCAGGAACGCCCCCTCGGCGTCCGGGAGGAGCCGCCGGCCGTGGCGGAACCGGTAGACGTAGTGGTCCTGGACGAGGTCGGTCCGCACCGCGTCCAGGGTGGCGGTGGTACGGGGGTCGTCGGCGGGCAGAGCACCGCGGATGGCGGGCAGCAGGAGGGCAGCGTCCACCCCCGGCTGGGCCGGGGACCGCTGCCAGCGGCCGCTCGGATGAAGGCAGTCGGCGGAGGTCTCGGCGACGATCGCATCCGCGAGCGCCTCCCAGCCGGCGGCGCGCCCGCCGCCCGCCCGGGGCGCTGCGAGGGCGATCGCACGCAGGCCGGCCGCGCAGATCAGTCGGCTGTGCGCCCACCGGTCGTCGTTCAGTTCCCAGACTCCGGCGTCCGGCTCGCGGTGCCGGGCGGCGATCGCCTCGGCTGCGGTGAGCGCCGCGCGCCAGCCGTCCGCGTCGAGCCGGTCGTGGCGGGCCGCCGCGGCGAGCAGCAGCAGGCTCTCCCCGAACACGTCCAGCTGGAACTGGCGGCTGACGCGGTTGCCGACGACGTCGAAGCCGCCCGGGTAGCCCGGCAGGTCGAGGGTGCGCGGGTCGGGCACGGCCGCCCCGGTCGCGGTGTAGGCGGGTGCGAGAGCCGGTCCGTGCTCGTTCAGGCGGGCGGTGACGAACCGCACCGAGTCGTCCAGCAGCCGGTGTGCCCCGGCCGCGGCGACGGCCTGGCCGATGTAGGCCTGGTCGCGGATCCACACGTACCGGTAGTCGTAGTTGCGCCCTCGCTCGGCGCGTTCGGGCAGGCTCGTGGTGGCCGCGGCAACCGTGCCGCCGCTCGGGCCGGTCAGACCGGCCAGAACCGCGTAGGCGTGCCGGGCATCCCGCTGTCCCAGCGTGTTCGTGAGGTCGGGGACGCAGGTGGCCCACCCCGCCTCGGTGGCCCGCCACAGCAGATCGGCGGGCTCCGGGGCCGGCAGGGGCCGGCTGGAGATCTCCAGGACGAGGTCGTGGCAGCCGCCGGCCTCCAGACGCACCGTGGTGCGCAGCGCCGCACCGCCCGGCCGGGCGTCCGGCGCGCCGCTCAGGCGCACGTGCAGGTCCCCGGCCCGCCCCGTCCACCGGCCCTGCCCGTCCCGGCGCACCTCGCGCAGCGGGTGCTCGCCGAAGCCGGCCGCCGGGTGCAGGTCGACGTCGACCTCGGCGTCGCCGTCGACGGCCATGATCCGGCGCAGCACGACGGCCCGGTGGGGATCGCCGGGGTGGGCGAGGGCTTCGCGGCATTCGACGATGCCGCTCGTGGTGGTCCAGCGGCTGCGCCAGATGAGGCTTCCCGGCTCGTAGTAGCCGCCCCAGACGAACGGTCCGGTGGGGGTGACGGTGTACCAGCCGGGGCCGCCGATCAGGGCGGCGAAGACGGCGCCGCTGTCCCAGGCGGGCGCGCACATCCACACGATGTCGCCGCGCGGTCCGACGAGGGCGCCGCGCTCGCCGTCCGCGAGCAGCGCGTAGTCCCGTAGGACGTGAGGAGCCGGAAGACCGTCGGCCTGGACCGTCAACGTCTCATCCCCCTTTGAGGACGCGGTCGGGCCGCGAGTCGGCGGCGCGGGTAGGAGCAGGGCGATGTGGGCAGAAGCTTGGCTGGGTCCCCGGTGATCGAGGAGGTGACGGAGATGGCTGGGATCAGGGTGGTCAAGCGCCCCACCCCGCAGCGCCCGCGGCCTCCGCTCGATCTGCGGACCCCCTCGGGCCGCCAGCTCCCGTACTGAACCGGGAGCGTGAGCCGTCGGCGGTAGCGGGCCGTTGCGCGTCAGCTGCGGACATGGAACCGCTCCGCCGCCTCGGACCGGACGGTCACGCCGAGGCCTGGCTGCCCGTCCCGGCCCGGGCGCACGGAGCCGCCGTCCGGGCTGAGGACTCCGTCGAACAGGAGGTTCTCGACCCGGACGTGGTCGTGGAACCACTCCAGATGGCGCAGGTTGGGTACGGCCGCGGCGGCGTGCGCGTGGACGTGCGGGGCGCAGTGCCCCGACAGTTGGAGTCCGTGCGCCTGGGCGAGGGCTGCGGCGCGCAGCCACCCCGTGATGCCGCCGCAGCGGGTCGCATCCGCCTGCAGGCAGTCCACCGCGGGGGCCATGCGGGCGAAGTAGGGCAGGTCGTAGCCGTACTCGCCGGCCGCGACGTCGGCGGTGACGGCGTCGCGGACGAGAGCGAGGCCGGTGAGGTCGTCGGAGGAGACCGGTTCCTCGAACCAGCTCACGCCGAGGCCGGCGAGCGTCCGTCCGACGCGGACGGCCTGCTTGCGGGTGTAGCCGCCGTTGGCGTCGACGTAGAGTTCCGCGTCGTCGCCGACGAGCCTGCGGGCCTGCTCGGTGCGCTCCAGGTCCCGCCGTTCCCGGGCGCCCCAGTTCTCCCCGATCTTGATCTTGAAGCGGGTGATGCCCTGTTCTGCCCAGCCTGCCAGCTGCTCGGCGAGCCGGCGGTGGTCGTAGGTGGTGAAGCCGCCGCTGCCGTAGACGGGAACCTCGGCGCGGGCGGCGCCGAGCAGGTCGACGAGCGGCAGGCCGAGCAGGCGGGCCTTGAGATCCCACAGGGCGATGTCGACGGCCGAGATCGCACCGGCGACCAGGCCGGGACGGCCGGCGTTGCGCACGGCGCGGCACATCGCCTCGTTCGCGGCCGGGACGTCGAACGCCGGGCGGCCGATCACGACGTCGCGGAGCTGCCCGGTGATCACTTGGGCGGTGGCGGGGGCACCGTACGTCCAGCCCAGGCCGGTGGTGTTCCGGCAGCGGGCACGGACGAGGACCATGGTGGTCGCGTCCCAGGCGAGAGTGCCATCGGCCTCCGGCCCGTCGGTGGGGACGTCGACGACCTGCACCTGCAGCTCCTCGACGGTGCCGGTGGCCGTCATGACGTCTCGTCGGCCGCGTGCTGGGCGACCGCCCTGGCGAACTGCAGGAAGTCGGCCGCGGCCAGTGCGGCCAGGGTGGCGGTGGCGAGCCTGGTGGCGCGCGGCGCGAAGACGGACCCGGCGGTGCACGCGCTGGCCACCCACAGGCCGGTCCAGAACGGGCAGCTGACCAGCTCTCCGATCGCCTTGCGGGCACCGGTGCCGCGTACGTCCTCCTCCAGTGCGGCCGGGCCGGCCGTGTCTTCGAACCGGGTGAACGGTACGCGCGGCGGGCTGGTGACGGGGTCCTTGGCGATCAGGCGGGAGAGCTGGTGGGTGGCCAGCGCGTTGAGGGCGACGTCCCACGGGCTCGGGCTGGGAAGCTCGCGGCGACCGGCGCGGGCGGCTCCGGCGATGCCGAGCACCGTGGCGGCGTAGAGGCCCATGAGGCCGGTGTAGGAGGCCAGTGGGCGATCGTCAGCCCCGGCATGGGCCCGGGCCTCCCGGTGGAGCCGGTCGTGCAGGGACTTCATGGCGTCCTCCGGGCTCGGTGTCGGGCGGCGAGAACAGCGCCGGCGACCAGCCCTCCCGCGGCGCACGCGGTCAGCAGGCGGGCCGGCGCGCGGTGAGCGTGTGGTCGCGGGACCGCCTTCTCGGGGTGGTCGCCGGGTAGCGGGCCGTCCAGGGCGAGGGCGAGGGCTTCGGCCAGGTGCAGTGCCCGGCGGCCGGTGGCGGCCTGGTCGATCTGGGTGCGACAGCTGAACCCGTCGGCCAGTACGAAGGCGCTGGGGGCGGTGTCGCGTACGGCGGGCAGCACGCCCTGCTCGGCGATCGCCTGGGACAGGTCGTAGTGCCCCCGTTCGAAGCCGAAGTTGCCGGCCAGACCGCAGCAGCCCTCGTCGAGCACCTTCGCGTCGAACCCGGCGCGGCGCATCAGCTCGCGGTCCGGGTCCGCGCCGAGGACTGCGTGCTGGTGGCAGTGCAACTGCACGGTCGCCGCTCGGCCGACCCGTGGCGGATGCCAGCCGTTAGGGGCGTGGTTGACGAGGTGTTCGGCGAAGGTGCGCACCTGCGCCGCCAAGCGGGCGATGTCCTGGTCGCCGGCGAGCAGGTCCGGGGCGTCGTCGCGGAAGACGGCCGCACACGAGGGTTCGAGCCCGATGATCGGGGTGCCGGCCTCCAGCCACGGGCGCAGCACCCGGGTAGTGCGTTTCAGGACGCGGCGGGCGGTGGCGAGCTGCCCGGTGGAGATCCACGTCAGACCGCAGCACACCGGCCCGGCGGGCACCGCGACGTCGAAGCCGGCGTCCTGCAGGATGCGGACGGCGGCGTCCGCGATGTGGGGGTGGAAGTGGTTGGTGAAGGTGTCCGGCCACAGCAGCACGGTGCGCGGACCGCCCGGATCCGGGTGTGGCCGACGGGTGCCCTGCCACTGCTGCTGGAACGACCGGGGTGCGAACACGGGGGCTGCGCGGCGCGGGTCGATGCCGGCCAGCATCTTCCCCGCCCGCCCGATACCGGGGGCGTGCAGGGCCGCATTGGCCAGGCCCGGTGCGGTGCGGACCAGCTGCGCCCACATCGGGAGCCAGCCCATGGCGTAGTGGGCGGGCGGGCGCGGACGGCCCTGGTAGTGGTGGGCGAGGAACTCGGCCTTGTAGGTGGCCATGTCCACCCCGACCGGGCAGTCGGACTTGCAGCCCTTGCAGGCCAGGCACAGGTCGAGTGCGTCGCGGACCGCGGTGGAGCGCCATCCGCCGGTGACGGGCGAGTCGTCGTGGCCGCCCAGCATCTCGAACAGCAGCCGCGCCCGGCCACGGGTGGAGTGCTCCTCCTCGCGGGTGGCCCGGTAGGAGGGGCACATCACCCCGCCCTGGTGGGTACGGCAGTTGCCGATGCCGACGCAGCGCAGCACCGCACGGCCGAAGTCGTGGTCGTCGTCGGCGAACGCGAAGTGGGTTTCCCGGGGCGCAGGCCGCCAGTCCGCGCCCAGGCGCAGGTCGTCGTCGACACGGCGCGGGCGGGTGACCTTGCCGGGGTTCATCCGGTTGTCCGGGTCGAACAGCGCCTTGACCTCGCCCATGGCGTCGACGAGCCGCTGTCCGAACATCCTCGGCAGCAGTTCGCCGCGGGCCTGCCCGTCGCCGTGCTCGCCCGACAGCGACCCGCCGTAGGAGGCCACGAGGTCGGCCGCGTCGAACAGGAAAGCACGGAACGCCTCCACGCCCTTGCTCTCGCGCAGCCGGAACGGGATGCGGGTGTGCACGCAGCCCTGCCCGAAGTGCCCGTACAGGGAGGACTGTTGGTAGCCGTACCGGACGAAGAGCCGCTCCAGGTCGCGCAGGTAGTCGCCCAGCCGCTCCGGGGCGACGGCGGAGTCCTCCCAGCCCTCCCAGGTCTCGGAGCCGTCCGGCGGCCGGGCGGTCACACCGAGGCCGGCCTCCCGGGCTTTGAGCATCTCCTGCTCCCGGGCCGGATCGTCGGAGAGCGCCACCGACGCGTCGTCCTCGTCGCGGCCCAGCGCCCGCAGCAGCTCGTACGCCTGCGCGTCCGCCTGCTCCTTCGTGTCGCCGGCGAACAGGACCAGCAGCCAGCTGTCCCCCTCGGGCAGGCGCTCCAGCGAGTCCAGGTAGGCGTGCTCCTCGCGCATCAGCTGCGCCATGCGCCCGTCGATGGCCTCCAGTTGGGCGGGACGGCTGTGTTCGAGCAGCCGGGGAACAGCGTCCGCGGCGGCGAAGATGTCGTCGAAGCCCAGCACCAGCAGCGCCTCTGCGGCCGGTACGTCGACCAGCTCCAGTTCCGCCCGCAGGACCGTCACCAGCGTGCCTTCGCTGCCGACCAGGGCGCGGGCCACGTCGAAGCCGTTCTCCGGAAGCAGGGAGTCCAGGTTGTAGCCCGAGACCCGGCGCGGGATCTTCGGGTAGCCGAGCCGGATCTCAGCGAGATGGCGACCGGTGACGTCCCGCAGGCCCTGGTACAGCCGGGCCTTCGCGCCGCCCTCGGCCACGATCCGCGCGTACTCCTCGTCGCTGGTGGGGCCGGCCCAGAACCGGGCTCCGTCGTAGGTGAGGACCTCCAGGCGGCGAACGTTGTCGACGGTCTTGCCGTACGCCTGCGCGGAGGCGCCGCAGCTGTTGTTGCCGATCATTCCACCCAGTGAGCAGTGGCTGTGCGTGGCCGGTTTCGGCCCGAACTTCAGCCCGTGCCCCTCAAGTCGGCGGTTCAGCTCGTCCAGCACGATGCCCGGCTCGACCACACAGGTCCGGGCCTTGGGGTCCACGGACACCAGCCGGTTGCAGTGCTTGGTCCAGTCGATGACCACGGCCTCGTTGGTGCACTGCCCGCCCAGGCTCGTGCCGCCGCCGCGCGACAGCACCGGAGCGGCGAACCGATGGCAGACGGCCACCGCTCGCGCCCCGGCCTCCACGGAACGGGGCACCACCACGGCGATGGGGATCTGGCGGTAGTTCGAGCCGTCGGTCGCGTACGCGCCACGGCTGCCCGCGTCGAACCGGACCTCGCCGTCCACCTCGGCGCGCAGCGCCCGCTCGAGTGCGGCGAGATCGACCTCGTGACTGCCGGACATCGCTCAGTCCCGTCCGCCGCCGGTCAGGAACTCCTGGATCTTCGCCTTCACTCCCTGGCGGACCACCGCGGTTCGATCGCTGTCGCCCTTCAGCACCGACTCGGCGGCGGCCTTGATCTGCTCCCAGGTGGCGTGCGGCGGGATCGGCGGAACCGCCGGGTCGGTGCGGAAGTCGAGGACGAACGGCCGGTCCGCCGCCAGCGCCTGGCGCCACGCCGGCTCCACGTCCTCGGCCCGCTCCACCCGCACGCCGTCAAGACCGAACAGCGCGGCGATGTCGGCGTAGCGCAGGTCGGGCAGGCGCTGCGAGGGTTCGAACTGCGGTGCGCCCTGCATCGCCCGCATCTCCCAGGTGACCTGGTTGAGGTCGTGGTTGTTCAGCACCGCCACGACCATGCGCGGGTCGGACCACTCCCGGTAGTACTTCGCGGCGGTGATCAGCTCCGCGAGACCGTTCATCTGCATGGCGCCGTCGCCGACGATCGCGATCGCCGGCCGGTCCGGGTGCGCGAACTTCGCGCCGATCACATACGGCACCCCGGGCCCCATGGTCGCCAGCGTCCCCGACAGCGAGCCGCGCATGCCGCCGCGGAACCGCAGGTGCCGGGCGTACCAGTTCGCCGCCGATCCGGAGTCCGCGGCCACGATCGCGTCCTCGGGAAGCAGCGCGTCCAGGGCGTGGACGACGTACTCGGGGTTGATCGGGTCGGCGGAGACCTCGGCACGACGCTGCATGACCTCCCACCAGCGCGCCGCGTTGTCCTCCACGGTCCTGCGCCACTTGTCGTCCGCCTTGCGCCCCAACATGGGGATCAGCCGGCGCAGCGCCTCGCCCGCGTCACCGACGAGGTTGACCTCGAAGGGGTAGCGCAGCCCGACCAAGGACGGGTCGAGGTCGATCTGCACCGCCCGCGCCTGGTCGAACTCGGGCAGGAACTGGGTGTAGGGGAAGCTGGAGCCCACCACGAGGAGGGTGTCGCAGTCGCGCATCATCTCGTACGAGGGGCGGGTGCCGAGCAGGCCGATCGAGCCGGTGACATACGGCAGGGTGTCCGGCAGCGCGTCCTTGCCGAGCAGCGCCTTGGCCACCCCGGCGCCGAGCAGGTCGGCGACCTGCTCGACCTCGGGGCGGGCGTTTCGGGCGCCCTGCCCGATCAGCATCGCCACCTTCTCGCCGGCGTTGAGGATCTCCGCCGCCCGCGCGAGGTCCTCCTCGGCGGGGACGGGGGCGTAATGCGGGAGCCCGAGGCTGGAGGGAACCTGCTTGAACGCGTGCGTCGGCGGCTCGTAGTCGAGCTCCTGCACGTCGGCCGGAATGATCACCGCGGTGACCGTGCGGCGGGTCGCGGCCACGCGCATGGCCCGGTCAAGCACATTGGGCAGCTGGGCGGGGACGGTGACCATCTCACAGAACTCCGAGGCCACGTCCTTGTAGAGGGTGACCAGGTCGACTTCCTGCTGGTAGGACCCGCCCATCGCGCTGCGGTCCGTCTGGCCCACGATCGCGACCACCGGGACGTGGTCGAGCTTGGCGTCGTACAGCCCGTTCAGCAGGTGGATCGCCCCCGGGCCGGAGGTGGCCGCACACACCCCCGTACGGCCGGAGAACTTCGCGTAGCCCACCGCCTCGAAGGCGGCCATCTCCTCGTGCCGGGCCTGGACGAACCGCGGCTGGTCCTCGGCGCGGCCCCAGGCGGCGAGCAGCCCGTTGATGCCGTCTCCGGGGTAGGCGAAGACGTACTCGACCTTCCAGTCGCGCAGCCGCTCGAGCACGTAGTCGGAAACCTTCATCACCCAACTCCTCCACTGCACGGTCCCGGCACCTCGGGGCACCGGTCGGCCCACCAGCGCGGCTAACCACTGGTGCCGCGACGAAACCGGCGGCCGCGCCACAGAACCGCGGACGGCACCCAAGGCTTTCGGCAGTATCGCCATGCAGGGGGCGACCAACGGGCAGGCGTGCCGGACGCTGAGGTCTGGGTGCCCCAGGTGGTGGACGGTCACCCGCCGTGGCGCGAGGGTGGGACAGGCGCAGCGGCACAGCCGGGACCGGGCCGAAGAGCGGCATGAAAGGTCCCGGGACCAGGGCCGGGTTCAGCGCCACCATGCCGATCCCGGCCGCCGCGAGCACGCCTACGGCGGCCCGGCCTTGCCCGCGCCCACGAGCAGTTCCGCAGGTTCGGTGGCGGCTGGAAGGTCAATGCCGGCCTGCCCGGACCGGACGCCTTCGCCGCCGCGAGCGCGTTCGTCCGTCCCGAGGACGTCGCCAAGGCGGTCCCCTGCGGCGACCTCGCTCCCGCGCCCTGCCCGCCCGGGGCGATGCGCTCAGTGGGGTTGCCCGTCGCCGGCACGGGCGCAGGATGGATAGGGAGCCTGCCGGAACGTTCGGGAGGACCGATGAACCGATTGGAAGTCGTTGTACGCCGGATCGACCGCTTCCAGCAGCGCCATGCCGTAACCGGGATACCGTTCGCGGTCATTCAGAAGTTCGGCAACGACCAGGCCGGCGGCAAGGCCACCATCATCGCCTACTACGGGCTTTTCGCGATCTTCCCGCTGCTCCTCGTCTTCTCCACCATCCTCGGCTTCGTCCTGAGCGGGGATCCCGAACTGCAGCAGCGGATGGTCAATTCCGCGTTGGCCGACTTCCCGATCATCGGCAGCCAGCTTCGCGACGCGGCGCACCCGATGCGGGGCAGCCCCCTGGCGCTCGTAGTCGGCCTGGCCGGCGCGCTCTACGGCGCGCAAGGCGTCGGTCAGGCCGCGCAGAACGCCATGAACACGGTGTGGAACGTCCCTTTCAAGGAGTGGCCGGGATTCGTGGGCCGTCGGGTGCGGGGGTTCGCGATCCTGGTGGTCCTGGGGCTCGGCATCCTGCTGTCGAGCGCCCTGATCGGATACGCACCCCGGTTCGGGCCGCTGGCCGGCGCGTGGACCTGGCTCGCGTCAACGGTCGTCAACTTCGGCGTCTTCCTGGCCGCCTTCACGATGCTCACCGCCGCCACCGTACGGGTCCGGGACGTGCTCATCGGAGTGGTGATCGCGACCGCGTTCTGGGAAGTGCTGCAGGCGGTGGGGAACGTCTACGTCCGCCACGTCATCAATCACGCCGCCGACGTGTACGGCTTCTTCGCGATCGTGATCGGCCTGCTGACCTGGGTGTTCACCGGAGCTCGACTGACCCTGCTCGCGGCGGAGATCAACGTCGTCCTGCGGTACCGGCTGTGGCCGCGTTCCATGACCCAGCCCCCTTTCACGCCGCAGGACAAGGACGCGTTCACCCTGCTCGCGAAGATGGAGGAACGCCGGCCGGAGGAGACGGTCGAGGTGACTTTCGGCGCCGAGGCCGACCGGCAGCCACTCGACGAACCGGACACACCTGCTTCACCTCCGCCCACTGCCACCGGTTCGGCAGAGGGGCCTCCTGGCTGATCCTCCACCACATCGACCGTGCCGGAAGTCAACAGCCGGGAGAGGTCGGTCAGGACGCCTGCCGCACGGGCCCTCACTGTTGGTCAGGAGGTGGCAGCAGGGTTCCCAGGGGGCCCAGGTCCAGGTTGAGATCCTGCATGGTCAGGCCGTATCGCCCGCAGAGGTCGGCCATGCGGTCGTGGAGGGCCATGAGGGTGGCTCCGAGCGTCTCCTCCTGCTCCTCGCTGAGGTCGCCGGTCTCGACGCGGTGGAGGGCTTGCCGTTCCATGAGCTGGCGGAGGAGTTCGACGATGGTGAGGACGAGTTTCATCAGGTCCCGTTCGACCGTCTCCGGGCTGGTGGTGATCCTGCGCGGCCGCCTATATGGTGCTCCGGAGCCTGCGGACGGGGCGTTCTGCGGTGTGGCCGGCAGGAGGCGGAAGGCACGCGCGGCCGCTTGGGCTACCTCGTCGAAACGACTGGGGGGCTGGCGGGCGTCACCGGTCATGGCTGTCGTCTCCGCGACGGGGCACTGATCGCCCGGGGGGCGGGATTCCGTTCGCTGACGGACACGATCAGTGCGCGCAGCGACACGCGGACGAGGTCGATGTCCGCGATGGACAGGACGAGGTCACCGGTGAGGACCACGCCGCCGCTGAGCAGCCGGTCCAGCAGGTCGATGAGCGCGACCTGGCGTTGCGGCACGGTTGCCTCCGGCCGGGCGGGCAGCGCGCCGGTCGTCCTCATGGTGCGGACTCCTCCTCCGCAGTGGCGAAGGAGTAGGGCGCCCACGGCCCCGTGATGTCGACGCGAACTCCGGCCAGGCTGTCGGTCGAGCGCAGGATGTCGGCCCGGAACGGATCCGCCTGGTCCAGCGGGACGAGGTAGGCGTCGTTGCTGACGTTCACACCCGGTCCGACGGCCAGTGCTCCTTCCTGGGGCCGGTGGCGGACTCGGTCGACGGCATAGAGACGGGCCACGGCCTCGATCCGCTCGGCGGCCCGCTCGGCCGCGTGGAAGGCGTCCTGTCGCGAGTCCTGCTCGGCCCGGCGTCGACGCAGATAAGCGCGTCCAGGGCTGAGGTCCGGCGTCGGCCCGGGTGTGACGGGCGGGGCGTCGACGTAGAGCTTGACGCCCCACTCCACGTGACCGGCCAGGCGGCAGAGCTGGCCGAGGAACACGTCCCGCCGCTCGTCGAGCACCGTCCGCACCCGGTTGTCGTCGAGGTACACCGTCGCCAGACGCAGTGGAAGGACGGTGGTGCACGCCGCGATCGCCTCGATGACGCGGTGGTGCGCGCGGGCGAGTTCCTCCAGCCACTCGAGGTCCTCGAGATTGCGGGTGAGTGCGGTCTCGTCGAAGTCTTCCTCGGGCACCTGGCTCACGGCGGCCACCAGATCGCCGCCGTTAGTGGTGTGCACCAGGTGGACCGGCGCGCCGCCGACTCCGACCAGGCCGTCCACGGTCTGCGGCAAGGCGTCGACGTTCCGTGCGACGGCGTAGGTGTAGGCGAGCGACCCGGCGGTCATGACTCATCTCCTGTGGTGGGCCGGGAGCGGGGCTCCGTTCGCTTCACGCGGGAGGGGCGGCTGGTGACCGTGGGTGGCTTCTCGATGTCCTCCGCCGGCGGCAGAGCAGCGGCGGCTTCGTTGCGCAGGGCCTTGATCTGAGCGCGCAGACGCCGGTTCTCGTCCTCCAGTGCGGAGCCGCCACCGGCGCGGGAGGACAGGGAGGGATCGTGCTCCCACCAGTCGATGCCCATCTCCTTGGCCTTGTCCACCGAAGCGATCAGCAGGCGCAGCTTGATGGTGAGCAGTTCGATGTCGAGGAGATTGATCTGGATGTCGCCGGCGATGACGATGCCCTTGTCGAGGACTCGTTCCAGAATGTCGGCAAGGTTCGTCGATGACTGGCCGTAGGTCGGAGCGGCTCGGGAGGGAAGCGAGCTGAGGCGGCTGGCGATTGGTTCTGTCACGGCCTGTCCACCTCGTTTCGCTGACGGTACGTGCGGTGTGGTCACGTATCGCCGTACTGCTTGTGGGCACTGATCTCTTCTAGACGGTCGAGGAGTTCGTCCTCGCGCTGGTTGAAGGTTTCCTCGTCGATGTCTCCTGCCAGGAGTGCCTTCTCGAGTGCGGCGAGTTCCTGTTGGACGGGCGCGGGGTCGTAGTACTTGTCCTCGGCGGCCTCGAGGACGCGTCCCAGTACCCACACGGTGCCGCGCACGGGGGCGAGGGGAAGGGTGAGGATCTGCGTGAACAGGCCCATGGGTGTCCTTCCTAGACGAAGCTGTAGGCGGGCAACGGGCCGTACATCCGGAAGTCGAAATCCTCACCGAGTTCGTCGGTGAGGCCCTTCTCCGCGGCGAGGAACCGCTCCTGGTTGTCCCGGTCCACCAGGAAGGAGATGCTCAGGAAGTCGTCCCCGGTCGGCTCGGAGGTTCGCTCCTGGCGGGTGTACGGGCGAAGCACTTCGGCGATTCCGGCGGCCAGGGCCTGTTGACGTGTCTGGACTTCCTTGACGACGAGCTCGCCGAGCGCCAGGGGCAGGTCCGGATTGGTGTCACCGGCTTTGATGTCGTCGTTGAGGCGCTTGGCCTCGGAAGACTCCGTCAGTACCTGGCGGAGCAGTACGTCCTCGTCGATGGCCGCCTTGAGGTGGTATTCCACGCAGCCTTCCAACGCGTTCAGTTGCTGCACGTAATCGTCGCGTCCTTGTTCGAGCGCCTGCCGCACGGCGTCGTCGTCGGCGGCGGTGAGGCCGAACCGCAGCGGAAGGATGGTGCCGGCGGCCATCAGCCGTTGCTGGACGGTCTGGTGGGCCAGGAGGTCGCGGCGTTTGGGCCGCAGGTCCTCGGCTGCATCGCTGACGATCGCGGACAGCGGTCCGGCACGCACGGTGCGCAGCGGAGCGGGAGGATCTCCCACACCGGTGAGGCCGTCCAGGTCCTGGGGGTGGCTCGCGGCGGTGATGGAGTACACGTAGACGGCCATGTTCACTCCTCACGCCGTCTGGCGGGTCGGCGGGTGGGCCTTTCGCGTACGAGCTCGGGCTCTTCGTCGCGGTCGCCCTCCCGGCGGAGGGACTCGGTGATGGCCTCGACGGCTCCGGTGAGTGCGCCCTTGCTCTTGCCGCGGGCTCCGCCCTCGGTGATCCTCCCGACGACATCGGTGAGCTGGGCCGGTGCCTTGCGGCCGGCCTCCAGGTCCAGGCGATTGCACGCTTCGGCGAAGCGCAGGTAGGTGTCGACGCTGGCTACGACGACCCGAACATCGATCTTGAGGATCTCGATGCCGACCAGGGACACGCGTATGAAGACGTCGATGACGAGTCCGCGGTCCAGAAGCAGTTCTAGGACGTCGTAAAGACCTGAGGTACCTCCACCCCTGGAAACACTGCCTACGCTCTGCGGCACCACGGTCATGGTGCCTCCCTTCCGTGCCCGCCGCTTCGGCGGAACACTGTTCACCCGCCTCCACGCGGGAATCTCAGGTGGGTCGGTCGATCTGTCCGCGGGTGTAGCGGCGGATCCGCTCGTACGCCATGAGTTCGCCCTCCTCGTCCAGCGTCACCCGGTAACTGGCGATCACGCTGGTCGTCTCGGGGATGCGTTCCAGTTCCACCACCTCCACGTCGGCCTGCCAGCCGTCCTCGACGGATTTGAGTGCCGAAACGGATTCCGGGGGACGGCCGAGCAGTTCCGTGAGCTGTTGCGCTGCGTAACGCATTGCCTGCGGCGCCGAAACCCGGCGCCGAGGAGGTCGTCTCGTCTCCCCCGCCTCGCGGCGGGTTCCACTGGAACCGGCGCGACCGGTGGCCGGGTCTACGTGGGCAGACCTTCGTGGTCTCGCGCCATCCTCCTTGTCTGGGGCCATTTTCCTTCTCCGGAAATCGGGGACGACGTCCTCGCCGTACTGGCTTGCACTTGCGGGCAACCCACTTCATGGCCATCCTCCTCTGGCCGGCCCAGCAGCGCACCCGCGTGCGGAACCGCCGTCGTGCTCTCCACCGTCTACCCGCCTTCGGGGATCCAACTCGCCCCAAACCTCAGTGCCTTGAAGTGCGGCTCGTCGTGGGCCATTCGGGACATTCGGCTTGTGGCGGCTCATTACCAGTGTTGGCGCCCCACGTGTACACGCCGGTTGGCTGGCCAGACTGAAAGTACGGAGCGCGCGCCGGTGCGGACACCGCATTCGAGGGCGCCGGACCGCCGAGGTCCAAGGCCGCGGACATCAACCACCGGGGCCGACAAGGGCGTCCTTGAATCACCGCAGCCGTCTTGGGCTCATGGAGCTGCGGACTGCCGCAACGTGATGCGTGGACAGTTGTGCCACTGAAGGACGGAAACCTTCCGTTGACTGCAGGACTGCTGACCCTCCAGGCTCGGCACCCCGAACAGGGCTGCGGCATCACGTGGGTTCCTGGCGTTGTGCCGGTCCAATCGAGAAGGGGCGAATGCCGGAAAGGATGACCCCCATGAATGAAACCACCAAAGTCGCTCTCGCGGCTGCGGTCATCGGCGGGTACGCACTGGGCCGGGCGAAGAAAGGGCGTCTCGCACTCGCTGCCGCGACGTACCTCGCGGGCCGACGGATCGGACTCGACCCGCGGCAGCTCGCCGCTCGGGGACTGCGACGACTCGCCGAGGTACCGCAGCTGGCGGAGCTGAACGACCAGGTCAAGGGAGAACTGCTGGAAGCCGGCAAGAATGCGGTGGCCGCTGTGGCCGACCGCCGCCTCGGGGATCTCGCGGACTCCCTGCGGGAACGCACCCTCAACGTGGGCAAGCCGAAGTCCCGGGAGGAGCCGGAGGAGGAAGAGACCTACGAGGAGGAGCCCGAGACCGAGGAACCGGAGGAGGAGCCCGAGACCGAGGAACCGGAGGAGGAGCCCGAAGAAGAGGAGGAAGAGGAGGAGCTCGAAGAACCACGCCAAGAGCGCCCCCTGCGCCGCCGTCGCACTGCCCCTGCGACCGAGGAACGCGAACGGCCGCGAGCCCCGCGGGCAGCCGCCACGGCTACGTCCAAGGCCTCGGGCGCGCGCAAGCCCGCGAGGAAGGCCGGCGCCCCCGAGAAGACGGCTCCGGCGGTGAGAGCCAGAGGCGAGAAGCCATCGACGACGAAAGCCCCGGCCAAGAAGACCAAAGCAGGCAGGGACACCGCCGCCAAGGCATCCAAGCAGTCCACCGGGCGGAGGTAGATCATGCCCAGGACGCAACAGGAGCCCCGCCCGCGCTCGAACCTCGACCGGCTTGGCGAAGAGGCCGTCAACTACCTCGGTGCCCAGCTGGAGCACCTGGTCGAGAAGGCGGGAGACAAGATCACCGGCGCTACGGATCAGCTCACGGATATCGCGGCGAACGGAGGCGTGCTGCCCAAGGTGGGACTCCGCGTCCTACAGGGCGACTCACCGGTCAAGGCTTTCCTCGGTGAACAGGCGAAGAGCCTCAAGAACAGTGTCGTTGACAAGGTCAAGGAGAAGTTCGGCAGAGGCAAGCCCGGTCGTAAGGCCGGAAAGAAGGTCATGAACATCGTGGAGGCCGTCGACATCGGTGTGCCTCTGCGGATCGTGTACAACCACTGGACCCAGTACCAGGACTTCAGCGGCTTCACCAAAGGCGTGCGCAGCGTCTCCCAGGTCGACGAGGTGTCCAGCAACTGGAAGGTGAAGGTCGGGCCCTCGACCCGGGGCTGGAAAGCGACCGTGCAGGAACAGGTGCCCGACGACCGTATCGTCTGGACTTCCGAAGGCGCCAAAGGCTCCACTCGCGGAGCCGTGAGCTTCCACGAGCTGACGCCGACCCTGACCCGCGTCGTCCTCGTGGTGGAGTACTACCCGTCGGGGTTCTTCGAGAAGACCGGCAACATCTGGCGGGCACAGGGCCGCCGGCTGCGCCTTGACTTCAAGAATTTCCAGCGGCACGTCTCCTTCACCACAGACGAACCCGAGGGCTGGCGAGGTGAGATCCGCGACGGCGAGGTCGTCCGTACCCACGAGGAAGCCATGGAGGAGGAAGCCCGGGAAAACCAGCGGGCGGGCGAGTACGACGAAGAGGAACCCGAGGACGAGTACGGCGACGAAGAGGAAGAGGACCGGTACGACGACGAGGAAGAACCCGAAGACGAGTACGGCGACGGGGAGGAGGGCGGCGAGGACAGGTCCGGCTATGACGAGGAGGACCGCGAGGACTGAGTTCTCCCCGCCACTGCCGGTGGCGCCCCGCCCGGCGCCCCCGGCTTCCGGAGAACGGCTCGGCTCCGCCTGGTGATGGCGGAGCCGATCGCCGTGCCCCGTGCGGAAGGTCCGGCTTGGCGGACCACGACCTGGCCAAGGCGCGGTGCCTTCCGGTCAGCCGCTCACGCGGACGGCCGTTTCCTGCTGTTCAAGACGTTTTTTCGCAAGCAGGTTAGAGACACGGAAAACGGGCAAACGAACGGCTGATTCTGCGAAGGAGAGCAGCATGAGCACAGGAAAGAAGATCAAGCACGCCGCCGAAACGGCCAAGGGCAAAGTCAAGGAAGTGACTGGCAAGTCGGTGGGCAACGAGAGTCTCGTCGCCAAGGGAAAGGGTGCGCAGATCAAGGGCGATGTGGAGCAGGCCGGCCAGAAGTTGAAGGACGCCCTGAAGCATTAGCCAACACCAGCAGCCCTGGGATCCGGCGGACTCACAACCGGACTGGTGGCGGCCGCGGGTACTCGGCCGCCATCGGCGTCGGGGTGCCTGGTAGATCGTGGCAGCCAGAACCTCGACGAGCACGTGACACGCATGATCGGTCCCGGTGTGGGCAGAGGCTGGCTGAGCAGCCGTCCCAGCATGAGGAGGCAGTCATGAGCGGCGCGGACAAGGTCCGAAACATGGCCGAGAAGGCCAAGGGTCACGCCAAGGAAGCCATCGGCAAGGTCGCCGGCGACCGCCCGGCTGAGGTCGAGGGCAAGACCGACAAGGCGAGCGCTGACCTCAAGCAGGCGGGAGAGAAGGTCAAGGACGTCTTCAAGCACTGACGTCCTCGTACGGCACCCACGCCGCGCGGCTCCGCGCCGTGTCGGCCGACCCGTAAACGCCGTAGCCCGCCCGGAGACCGACCCGGGCGGGCTACGACCCTGGCCTCACGGGGTGGCCGGGTTCGGTACGCCCGACGTTGAAGGGGCGCGGAGGCGCAGCGCCTCGGCGAGGGCCGGGAACACCTGGAACACGGCGTCGGTCTGGGTGATCTTCAGTACTCGTTGCGCCTGCGGGCTGGGGGCGGCGAGGACGAGAGGCACACCCAGGGCGAGTGCGGCGCGGCGGGTGGTGAGCAGCGCGTTGAGGGCGTTGGTGGTGAACAGGTCGACGGCGTGCAGGTCGATCACGATGAGTGCGGGGTGCTGGGCGAGGGCCTGGCTCAGTTCGTGGCGCAGGTGCTCTTCGTTGTCCATGTGGACGTAGCCGGCGAGGGAGCAGACCAGGGCGTCGCCGATGCAGGTGGTGGACGTCTTCAGGTCCAGGCTGGCCATGGTGTGCCTTCCGATCGGCCCGACGGGAGGTGCCCTGCGGCGGCAGGTCGACGTCGCTGCGGCGGGGCGTCGTGCGGGGGCATTCAGGTGCGGGGCCTTCCGGGGAGTGCCAGCGTTCGCGGGGATCGTTCCCGGCTGTCCAGGCCCGCGCGCGCCTGACGCACACCTCGGTCACTTCGCTGGGCATCCGGACCTGGAGGCGGCCGCGGAGGCGACGCCGGCGTGGCGGCTTGGGTGGTGGGCGTGGGCATTGCGGTGCGGGGTGGTCACGGCTTTCCTCACCCTGTGCTGCGGGCGGGCGATGCCGGAGTAGGGATAGGTTGATCGTGCCAGCGGGAAGCGATCCGCTCCAGGCTCTCCCACAGCTCGGTGGCGGTATCCCGCTGGTAGGCCGCGGTGTCTTGGAGGGATTCGCTGGCGGTGAGGTAGGCCTCGAGGCCGGTGACCGCGTGGCGGACCGTGCGGCGCAGCGGTTCGACGCGGCATGCGTGGTCACCGCTTACGCAGGGGCGGCCGATGTGGTCGTAGAGGAAGGCGGTGAGGGCTTCCAGGTTGTCGCGGGTGAGGTTGTCCACGGTGACCTCTTCGCGAGGTGGGCAAGGGTCGCGGTTCGCGAGGCGATCCTGCTTGCCCTTCAACCATTCGCCCGCAATCGATGCATGTCAACGGTTACGCGGCTTTTTTTTCGTGCTTACGACTGCGTGAATCGGTGGTCGTGGGCTGGGGTTGTGGACGAGCGCTCCTCGGCGGCGCGGCACTGGACCTTCTTGACGAACCACGCCCGCGTGCCCGTGCAGATCGCCCGCGATCCCGGGCTCAGGGTGCGTGACATCGCGGCGCGCTGCCTGCTGACCGAGCGGGCCGTTCAACGGATCATCG
This sequence comes from Kitasatospora sp. NPDC032150, assembly GCF_055579945.1. NCBI lineage: Bacteria > Bacillati > Actinomycetota > Actinomycetes > Kitasatosporales > Streptomycetaceae > Kitasatospora > Kitasatospora sp. NPDC032150. Next base: position 101,972 of record NZ_JBVIMH010000010.1, read on the forward strand.
TCGACCTCGAAGAGGCCGGCGATGAGGCCGGCTACCTGACTCATGAACGCAACGGCCGCAGCAACCACTACCACGTCCTGGCCGCCAAGCAACTACGACATCCGGCCGACGCCGGCCCCGATCTCGCCGAACTCCTGGCCGTTCTCCTGGGCTGAGATCACCTGGACCGCCTGCCCCGGATGGGACACGGCTGCGCGGGTCAGGTCGAAGGGCGACCGCCGGTCCGGACCGAAGAGGAGACTCCGACGGCGACTGTGGAGTGGTCGTGGGCTAGGGGCAGGTGAGGGAGACACGGGCTGGTGCCACGCCCGTGTTGCGCGCAGGGGAACCCTGCGCGCGGTGCTTGTCGCTGTCGGCGTGTCAGACGGCCGGCTTCTGGACGGAGGCCGGCTTGGTGGCGAGAAGTGCCGTGATCTCATCGGCGAGGTGCGGGCCGAGCTCGCCCCAGCCGTCCTTGTAGCCGTAGACGCCGGCCAGGGTGCGGGCCTCGTAGTCGCCGTTCATGATCTCGATGTCGTCGGCGGTGATGAGTGCCGGGTGGGCGACGCCCATGGCCGCCGAGACCTTGATCAGCTCCCTGCGCAGGGTGCGCAGGTAGATGGCGGCCCGGGTGGCCTTCGAGGTCGGGTCGAGGCCGCGGGCCAGCCACGGGTTCTGGGTTGCGATGCCGGTGGGGCACTTGTCGGTGTGGCACTTCTGCGACTGGATGCAGCCGATGGACAGCATCGCCTCACGGGCCACGTTGATCATGTCGGCACCCAGGGCGAAGGCGACCGCGGCGTTCTCGGGCAGACCGAGCTTGCCGGAGCCGATGAAGGTCAGGTCGTCGGTCAGGCCAAGCTCGGCGAAGGTGCCGTAGACCCGGGAGAAGCCCATCCGGAACGGCAGCGACACCGAGTCGGTGAAGATCAGCGGCGCGGCACCGGTGCCGCCCTCGCCGCCGTCTATGGTCACGAAGTCGACACCACGGTCGCCACGCGCCATCAGCGTGGCCAGCTCCTGCCAGAAGCCCATCTCTCCCACCGCGCTCTTGACCCCGACCGGCAGACCGGTCTCGGTGGCGAGCAACTCGACGAAGTCGAGCATCGAGTCGACGTCGCTGAACGCGGTGTGCCGCGACGGGGAGGCGCAGTCCTTGCCGACCGGGATACCGCGGATCTGGGCGATCTCCGGCGTCACCTTCGCGCCCGGCAGCATCCCGCCCAGACCTGGCTTGGCGCCCTGGGAGAGCTTGATCTCTATCGCCTTGACCGGGGCGCCGGCGACCACGTCCTTGAGCTTGTCGAGGTTGAAGCTGCCGTCCTCGTTGCGGCAGCCGAAGTACGCCGTACCGATCTGAAGGACGAGGTCGCCGCCGTTGCGGTGGTACGGCGAGAGGCCGCCCTCACCCGTGTTGTGCATCGTGCCCGCCAGTGCCGCCCCCTTGTTGAGCGCCGTGATGGCCGCGCCGGAGAGCGATCCGAAACTCATCGCCGAGATGTTCACCACGCTCGCCGGTCGGAACGCCTTGGCGCGCCCGCGCGGCCCGCCCAGCACCTTCGCCGAAGGCAGCGGGGCCTGCGGATCGTGCGCGTCGGGCAGAGTGCCGGCGAACGTGCGCTGCTTCAGGTAGGCGTGCCCCTGCACGTGCTCGACGTCGACGTCGGTTCCGAACCCGAAGTAGTTGTTCTCCTCCTTCGCCGACGCATAGATCCAGGTGCGCTGGTCACGACTGAACGGGCGCTCCTCCTCGTTGGAGGTCACGATGTACTGGCGCAGCTCCGGCCCGATCGTCTCCAACAGGTACCGGGCGTGCCCGATCACCGGGAAGTTCCGGAGCAGTGCGTGCCTCTTCTGAATGAGGTCGCGGGCAGCCAGAACGGCCAACGCTGTTGCGGCGACCGCGCCGATCTTCCGGGCGTGCATGAACGTTCCTCCTCGATGCACGACTCCATCGCCATGTGGTGGAGTCGTTGTGTCGTGTTGGGCGTTGGACGACGGGCACGGCCAAGCGGGCATCAGCGTCCGTCGAAGAATGCGAGATGATATTAGGAGGTCGCCCGGACGGGCATGCGGTCAGGGGGCTGGTCCGAGGCTGTCTCCGCCCCTGGCCTGCGCGCCTGTTTCATGGCATCACCATGGCGATCTGAAGGGGTGTCAGGTGAACGGGGTTGAGCAGAGCGACATGCGACTGGGCGGGGAGCTGGACCGGGTACTCGCACACAGCGGGCTGACCAGGCGGATGCTTCTCGCCTGTTGGGCACCGGTCCGCCTTCGCAGTGGTCGGTGCTTGTCCTGGCCACTGTGAGTCTCAGCCGGGCAACGGACCCCATCGAAAACGGAAGGCGCGCCGGTACCCGCCGGCATCCTGCGGGACGGCGGCCCGCTCAGGCTTGGCCGTGTCCGCTTCCAGGCCGGGTCGTCCATGTCAGCAGCCGCCCGGCGGCCAGGTGGTCACCAACCGGTCCGGCCCCAGACCGGCCCGAATCGCGCCGCTCGGGGCGGCAGTTGATCTCGACGGCGGTTCCGGCCTCGGCACAGGCCGAGAAAACGGCCTCGGCGTCGAACCGGGACTGTGGCCGCTCCCGGCCGGTGATGAGCCGGCCGGTGCAGTGTCCGCGCACGTCGACGTGCGGGTTGCGCACCGCCGCCACCATCAAAGGGCGGTCATCGGCCCCGGCTCCGCACGCAGCTTCGAGTGCACCGAGGCCACCACCACATCGAGCCGCCGGAGCAACTCCTCCTCCTGATCGAGCGCGCCGTCCTCCAGGATGTCGCACTCGATTCCAGCGATTCCAGACAGGAGCCGAAAGGGCCCGATCCGGGCGTTGACGGCTGCAACCGCCCAACTCGGCGATCACGAGCAGCACATCGCCGCGGGTCTCGACTGGCGGCTGGGGCCACGAGTACGCCAAGATCTACGCGCTGCTCGTCAAGGCGTTGGAGCGTTCGAACCGGGCCGGGCTGGCGATGTTCGCGATGCGCGGCAAGGAGGGTACCTGACCGCCGTGCGTGCCGACGGCGGCCTGATTGTTTTTCCGATCCCTGAAGTTCACGGATCGGATGTGAGCTGGGTTGATGCGTCGCCCCGCGATCGTCGGCTCCCGCGGCGTAAGTCAAGTCTGCTCGACCGCCGCACCCCAGCTCAACCGCCTGCCGCCGCCGGCCACCTGCCACTGGCTGTGACGACGCCCAACGCGGTCCATCCGACAGGGCGGGTACCTGCTCCGATCGCGGCCGGTGATGCGGTGGATGCGCTCGTGGACTCCCACCGTCGTCGGAACGACGCGCACCGTGCCGCGGCTGGTGGCTGCTGCGCCGGCCGCGACCTGGCACGGTTCCTGATGCGGCGCGGGGGCGGTCGTGGGAGGTTGGTTCTCCGAAGGCGGACGCCGCGTGGAGCGGCCGTCCGGGGCGGTGACCCACCGTAATGCCGGACCGGCTCGGAGGTGTCTGATGGCCGTGTCGATGGGAGTCGAGGAGGAGTTCCACGTCGTCGACGTGGAGAGCCGCATGCTGGTGGCACGGGCCCACGAGGTGCTGGACCGCCTGCCGGAGTGCGGCTTCGTCACCGAGTTCCTGCAGTCGGTCGTCGAGTCCAACAGCGGCGTGCACGTCACGCTGGACGCCCTGCACGAGGATCTGACCCGCTCCCGGCAGACCATGTCCGAGGCCGCCTCCGGACTCGGGCTGGCGATCGTCGCGGCCGGCACCGCACCGCTGGCCCGGGTGGGGACGGTGGACGCGACTCCCCACCCCCGCTACCTGCACATGGTCGACGAGTACCGCGTGGTGGCCGACGAGCAGCTGATCTGCGGCGTGCAGTTCCACGTGGACGTGCCCGACCGTGACACGGCCGTGCGCGCGATGTGCGTGATCTCGCCCTGGCTGCCCACGCTGCTGGCGCTGTCCACGAGTTCGCCCTTCTGGCTCGGCAGGGACACCGGTTACGCCAGTTGGCGGACACTGCTGTGGCAGCGGTGGCCCACCAGCGGGCCGGCCGGCTGCTTCGCCTCGGCGGCCGACTACGACGCGGCCGTGACGGGTCTGGTGCGCTCCGGAGTCATCAGCGACGCCGGGATGGTCTACTACGACATCCGGCCCTCCGCACACCAGCAGACTCTGGAACTGAGGATCTGCGACGCCTGCCCCCGGGTGGAGACGGTGGTGATGATCGCCGGGCTGTTCCGCGCGCTGGTGGTGGATGCCTGCGCCGCCGTACGGGGGACCGACGAGTGCGGGCACACCCGGCCGCAGTGGCTGCGCGCCATGACCTGGCGAGCTGCCCGCTCGGGGCTGGGCGGCGACCTGGTCGATCCGACCACTGGCCTGGCGGGCCCGGCGCGGGCCGTGGTCCGCACGATGCTGACGCGGTTGCGGCCGACGCTGGAGGAGTTCGGCGACTGGGAGCTCGTCTCGGCGGTGGCGGAGGAGACCCTGGACCTGGGCGACGTCGCCCACCAGCTACGGCGGATCGCCGCCGGTGGGGACCTGGCGGCGGCCGTCGACTTCCTGGTGGCCCGAACCCGCGCCCACCCCGCGACCGGAGCCCCCGTACCAGCCCGGACGGAGGTGAGCGGGCATGTGCGGGCTGAGCGGTGAGATCCGCTTCGACGGCGGGCGCCCTGACCTGGCCGCCGTGGAGCGCATGACCGACCGGCTGGCGGCCCGCGGGCCCGACGGCCGGGGCATGTGGTCGCAGGGCGCCCTGGCCCTCGGCCACCGGCGCCTGAAGATCATCGACCTGTCGGAGCGCGGTGCCCAGCCGATGACCGATTCCGAGGCGAGGCTGACCGGGGTCTTCAACGGGTGCGTCTACAACTACCGGGAACTGCGGCAGGAACTGGAGGCGCTGGGGCACCGCTTCTTCTCCACCTCCGATACCGAGGTGCTGCTCAAGGCCTACCGGCAGTGGGGGACGGCCTGCGTCCTCCGCCTGTTCGGCATGTTCGCCTTCGCCGTGGCCGAGTTGGACACCGGACGGCTGGTGCTTGCCCGCGACCGCCTCGGGATCAAACCCCTCTACCTGGCCCAGCGGCCCGGCCGGCTGCGCTTCGCTTCCTCGCTGCCCGCGCTGCTCGCGGGCGGCGGGGTGGACACCTCCCTCGACCCGGCCGCGCTGCACCAGTACCTGAGCCTGCACGGCACGGTCGCCGCGCCGCGCACCGTGCTCGCCGGGGTGCGCAAACTCCCGCCGGCCACCGTGCGGGTCGTGGAGCCGGACGGCCGCCAGTACGACGAGTGCTACTGGCAGCCGTCCCACCGCCGCCGGCCCGAGCACGCGGGCATGGACCCCGCCGACTGGCGGGACGCCGTGCTCGACGCGCTGCGCACCGCCGTGCAACGCCGCACCGTGGCGGACGTGCCGCTCGGGGTGCTTCTCTCCGGTGGCCTGGACTCCAGCCTGATCGTTGCGTTGCTGGCCGAGTCCGGCCAGCACAACCAGGCCACCTTCAGCGTGGGGTTCGAGACCGAACGCGGCGAGAAGGGCGACGAGTTCCACTACTCCGACCTGGTGGCCCGGGAGTTCGCCACCGACCACCACCAGATCATGGTGCCCTCCGATCGGCTGCAGACCGCCGTGGACAGGGCGGTGAGCGCCATGAGCGAGCCGATGGTCAGTCACGACGTGGTCGCCTTCCACCTGCTGGCGGAACAGGTCTCCAAACACGTCAGCGTCGTGCAGAGCGGGCAGGGCGCCGACGAGATCTTCGCCGGGTACCGCTGGCATCCCGCCCTGGCGGCCGTTCCGCGCGAGCAGGAGCCCGAGACCTTCGTGCGGACCTTCTTCGACCGCTCGCACGCCGAACTCGGCCGGATCCTCCAGCCCGACCTGCTGACGGAACACGACGCCTCCGGCGAGCTGGTGCGTGCCCACATGGCGGCCGAGGGCGCCGAGACCGCCCTCGATGCGGCCATCCGGCTGGACACCCACGTCCTGATGGTCGACGACCCGGTCAAACGGGTCGACAACATGACCATGGACTGGGGCTTGGAAGCCCGCGTACCGTTCCTGGACCACGAACTGGTCGAGCTGGCCGCGGCCTGCCCACCAGAGCTCAAGCTCGCCCACGGAGGCAAGGGGGTCCTCAAGGAGGCCGCCTGGAAGCTGCTTCCGCGCGAGGTCGTCGACCGGCCCAAGGGCTACTTCCCGGTTCCGGCGATCCGGCGGATGGCTCCGCAGGTACTCGACCGGATCCGCCAGGCCCTCACGGCCCCCGAGGCCAGATCCCGGGGGGTCTTCCAGCAGGCCTACCTGGCCGAGCTGCTCGCCGCACCGGACGCCCACCGCACAGCACGCGGGGCGAACGCCCTGTGGCAGGTGGCCCTGTTGGAGATGTGGCTGCAGTCCCACGGGATCGACTGAACGGGAGGCGCGGCGTGGCGAACCGGCAGACGGATCCCGGGGCCCCGGCGGCCCCCCTGGCCGAGGCCCTCCCGGACGCCCCCGGCGACAGGGAGACGCACAGCCCGGTCAGCGCGCACGGCTGCTGGTACCCCTCGGCGGACCCCACCGGCGCGCGGGTGGCCTTCATCTGCAACCGGGGCGGCGTGCCCCAACTGTGGACGGGAACGGCCGACAGCGACGACGTGCGCCTGCTGGACACCGGACTCGACCCGGTCATCGAGGTCTCCTGGTCCCCGGACGGCCGCTGGATCGCCTACACCACCGCTCCCGGCGGCGGCGAACTCACCCGGGTGCTCTGCGTCCGACCGGACGGCAGCGACCGCCGGGTGCTGGCCGGCGCGGCGCCGGGCAGCACCGCCTACCTCGGCCGCTGGAGCCGCGACGGTTCGACCCTCGCCATCACCGCCACCGACCCGCCGGCGGGCCCACCCACTGCGGAGCACGGCGGCCCCGGCCCCGCCGCTCCCCCGTCGTACCAGGAGGTGCCGCCAAGGGAGCGGGTCAGCGGTGACGGGCACCCGGTCCCGCTCGGCGGCGTGCATTGGGGTGAAGTCGGAGCGCCCGTCCCCAGCGCCGCACCGCTGACCGCGCTGCGCCCGCCGGCGACCGGCGCACCCGCGCCCGAGCCTCATCTCACCGGCGGCGGGCTGGCCGTCTACCTGGCCGATCCAGCCGGTGTGCGCCCGCCCGAGCTCATCGCCACCGAACCCGCCGGTGCCACGCTGCGGCTGTGCGACAGCACCGCGGACGGTCGGCTCGTCCTGCTGCTGCGCGGACCGCGCGGCAGACGTGAGGCCGTGGTGCTGCGCACCGCGGACCGCGTGACGGCCTACGCGCTGCCGGTGGCCGACGGCGATCCGTGGATCGGCCGGTTCTCGCCCAACGGGCGGTGGCTCCACCTGCGCAGCGACGCCGAGCGTGAGTTCGCGGCCCTGGTCACCGCCGAGCTCGGACCGGACGGAACCTGCCTGTGCCGTGCGGTGACCGCGCAACGCGAGGACGCCGACCTGGAGTTGCTGTCGATCCCGGACGACGGCCACAGCGCCGTCCTGGCGTGGAACATGCACGGCCGCACCGAGCTGGAGGCCATCGCCCTGCCCGCCGCCCCGCCGCGGTCCACGGCGCCGCGCGCCGGGGGCGCCGGGAACGTCGGGGGCGTCGGGAACGTCGGGGGCGTCGGGCTGAACGCGGACGGATCCACTGACGCCGGACACCCCGCGCGTGCCCTGTCGCTGCCGCACGAGGTGGTGACTCGCATCAGCCCGGCGGGCCCCCGGGGACTGGCACTGGCCGTCTCCGGCTCCCGCCGCCGGCCCGGTGTCTGGCACACGCCCGACGGTCTGACACCGCTGCGCACCCCGTGGTCCTCGCGTGACGAGGACGTCGTGGCACCTGACCAGCACCCGCCGGTCCGTCCCGAGCACCTGCGTCTGCGGTCCCGCGACGGGCTTGCCCTGAGCGGCTGGTACTACCGGGCCTCCGGCCGCGAGCCCGACAGCCGGGCGCCGTGCGTCATCCACTTGCACGGCGGGCCGGAGCAGCAGGAACGGCCGGTGTTCGATCCGCTGTACCACGAGCTGCTCGGCCACGGCCTGGACCTCTTCGCCCCCGACGTGCGCGGTTCGCTGGGCGCGGGCCGTTCCTTCGTCAACGCCGACCTCGGCGACAGGCGGTTCGCGGCGATCAACGACGTCGCGGACTGCGCGACGCACCTGATCACCCTCGGCCTCGCCGACGTCCGGCGGCTGGCCGTGATGGGGCACTCCTACGGCGGGTACCTCACGCTGGCCTCCCTGGTCTGGCACCCGGAGCTGTTCCGCACCGGTGTCTCGGTGTGCGGCATGTCGGACTTCCTGACGTTCTTCGCCGGCACCGAGCCCTGGATCGCGCGATCGGCCGCCGCCAAGTACGGCCACCCCGAACGGGACCGTGAGCTGCTGCGCGCCCTGTCCCCCATGAGCCGCATCGACGCACTACGGGTACCGGTCCTGGCCGTCCACGGTGAGCACGACACCAACGTCCCGCCAGGCGAGTCCGAACAGTTGGTGCGGGCAGCCCGGCAACGGGGCATCCCCGCCGAACTGCTGATACTGCCCAACGAGGGCCACGAGTTCCGGCGCACCCGAAGCCGCGTCCTGTTCCGCCGCACCGCGGCCGCCTGGATCGAGCGCCACGTCGCCGAGTGACCGACCCGGCGGAACCCTCCACGAGTACCAACATGCCGCATGACCAGGCCGGACGATTTTTCGGCACCCGCAGCGCCCCTGGCCGTCACCACCCCGATCCCGCACAGCTCGCACCAGCCGGCCGAACCGCTCGTCCGCAGTCCCGTGAACGAGCAGATCCGACGTTCCGCTCCGTCCAGTCCGACGTCAACACCCCGGCACCTGGCCGGGCGGCGGATCACCCGCCCGTGATCGGGCCGAGGTAGGTACCGCCGGAGACGTCGATGATCTGGCCGGTCACCCAGCGGCCCTGCGGACCCGCCAGGAAGCCCACCACATCTGCGACGTCCCCCGGCTCGCCGAGAGATGCCCGGCACGATGGGCGCGACCGGAACGGGCGGCATGCCGGGCATGCCGGGCATGGAAATGGCCGGCGGCGTCCGAAGTCAGTTTTCCCGGCCCACTGTTATCGTTCGGGTGAACGGTGACGGCTACGTGATGGCAAGGGCTGCGCCCGCCGCTACGCGGTCTCCTCGCGGCCTGATGTGCCGTCAGCTGGACGGGTCGCCATGGCGTCATCCAGGGCCTGTCCGGGCGTGGTGACGGCCTCGCGGGCGGCGTCCGGCAGCACGTCGCCACGTTGCGGGGGCCGGGCCGGCTCCGGTGTCACCCGGAGGTGCAGTGCGGCGAGCAGCAGGCAGAGCGCGGCCATTGCGGACCACAGTGCGGTCGTCCCCGCGCGGGCGAGCAGTTGGGTGCCGAGGACGGGTGCGAGCGTCGCGGCGACGCCCCAGCTGGTACCGAAGACGGCCAGGTAGCGGCCGCTTCCGCCGGGTGGCGCGAGGTCGGTGACGAGCGCGTAGGCGCGGCCCATGACCAGCAGGTTGCCGAGGCTCCACACGGCGGCCGGGGCGAGCAGCGCGGGCAGGGTGCGGGCGAGGGCGTAGCCGGTCAGCCCCGCGGCCAGGAGGAGGTGGGCGAGGGCGAGCGCGACGGGCGTGGTGAGCCGGGTCGCCCAGGGCCGGTGGACCAGTGGCTGGGCGAGCACGGTGGTGGCCGCGGTGGCGGTGAACAACAGCCCGGCGTAGGCGGCGGGCAGGCCCTGCCGCGCGAGTGCGAGCGGCAGGGTCATCACGGTCTGCTGGTTGATCAGGGCGTAGGCGGTTCCGGTGGCCAGAATGCTCAGCAGGGCTCGGTCGCGCAGTGGTCGCACGGCGGTGTCGTCCTGGTCCGCTCCGGGTGGTTCGGGACGGTCGCGCGGGAGGGCCAGCCGGATCAGCAGCGCGCAGGCCACGCACGTCGCGGCGTCGGTGACGAAGAGCCAGCGCAGGTCCCAGCGGCCGAGCACGGCTGCGAGCAGCCCGGCGCCCATGCCGCCCGCCGCGAGCGCGGCGCTGAACAGGCTGAACGCGCGCACCCGGTGCCGCTCGGGCACGGACTCGCCGATGATCGCCTGGCTCGGGGGCTCGTAGAGCTCGAAGGCCAGCCCGAGCAGCACTGCTCCGGCGACCGCCCAGGCGAGGGACCCGGAGGCCGCGATCGCCAGCTGTGCGACGGCACATCCGCAGAGCCCGAGCACGATGGTCGTGCGCCGCCCGATCCGGTCGGCCAGTCGTCCCCCGGCCAGCCGCGAGGGGATCGTCGCGAGCCCGAAGGCGGCGCTGACCATCCCGGCGGTGGTCAGACTCGCTCCGTAGTCGGTGCAGATCAACGCGGTGAGAAAGGGCAGCGAGAAGGCTCCGAGCCGGTTGACGACCCGGGCGAGTAGCAGCAGGCGGACGGTGCGGGGCAGCGGTTCGGAGCGCAGCACTGCGCCTCCTGTCACTGGTGAATCGCCTAATGTTGGTGACAGACACCGTAGGTAGGCGAAGGGTAACTGGTCAAGTGTTGTTCGACAGTCACATGCGCACCCTGCTCGATGCTTCCGTGGCGCTCGTCAACGCACTGACCGACGGTGAGGCGCGCGGCCGTCGCTACCTCGCGCCCGAGGGCGCCGAGCGGATCGGCGCGGTCCGCGCGGCGCTCTCCGCCGGGGCAGACCTGGGCGCCGACGAGGCCGACCGGTTGGCCGACACCGCCCGCGCCCTGCGCACCGTGTTCGAGGCCGTGGCCGCCGACCGCATCGACGACGCGGCCCCCGCCCTCAACGCACTGCTGCGCGAGACCGGCGCCCGTCCCCAACTCGACCGGGCTCCCGGAGAGCCGTGGCAGGTCCACTTCCACGGCACCGACGACTCCTACGCCGTCGGCTGGAGCGCCGGCTGCGCCACCGGCCTCGCCATGGCCCTCGGCGGCGACTACGCCGGACGCCTCGGGGTCTGCGCGGCCCCGCGCTGCGACCGCGTCTATGTGGACACCTCCCGCAACGCCGGCCGCCAGTTCTGCTCGACGGCCTGCCAGAACCGGGTCAAGGCAGCGGCGTTCCGTGCGCGGCGCGCGAGCGACGAGGCGTGAGCCTCGGTCCCTCACCTGCGCGAGCCGGATGAGGGCTTCCGCCGGCCAGGCCGGCTTTCCGACGTCGGTGGCGCGGGCGATCGCGAGGCCACATACGGCAGGGTGTCCGGCAGCGCGTCCTTGCCGACAAGCGCCTTGGCCACCCCTGTACCGAGCAGGTCGGTCGGAGCGGGCGTGTCGGGCGCCCTGCCCGATCAGCATCGCCACCTTCTCGCCGGCGTCGAGGACATCAGGCGTGCCGGACGCTGGGGTCCGGGTGCCCCAAGTGGTGGACGCTCGGTAACGCATGAAACAGGCCATGCTGGGCAGCCGCGGCCGGGCGGGCCGTTGCTCGGCCGTTCTGACCTTCGCATAAGCGGCGAGAGTGCACTCATTACCCTGAGTAGCTCGATGATCGTGGTAGTAATACAGAGACCGTCTATCCCGGCGGCAGCAGACGTCGAGGAACATCGTCGAGCCAAGAGGTGCGAATGATGCCGGAACCGTCGCCCCCGACTACGGACGCCATGGAGATTTCCGTATCACCGGTCGGTTCCCACAACGAGTGGGATCCGCTGGAGGAGGTCATCGTCGGGCGCCTTGAGGGCGCGACAATCCCCTCCCACCATCCGGTCGTGGCATGCAATATCCCGCCATGGGCTGCGCGACTACAAGGCTTTGCCGCCGGCTTCAGATATCCGCGCTTCCTGATCGAGCAGGCGCAACAGGAGCTCGATCAGTTCATCACCCTCCTCGAATCCCTCGGAATCACGGTCCGGCGCCCCGATGCGGTCGACTTCAGGCAGCCCTTCCGCACCCCCTACTGGTCGTCGCACGGCTTTTGCAACACCTGTCCGCGTGACAGCCTTCTAGTGGTCGGTGACGAGATCATCGAAACCCCGATGGCATGGCCTTGCCGGTATTTCGAGACCCATTCCTACCGCCCAGTGCTCAAGGAATACTTCCGACGGGGCGCACGCTGGACCGCAGCGCCGCGGCCACAGCTCACGGACGAGCTGTTCGAGGCGAACTTTCGCACTCCCGCTGCGGGCGAGCCGATGCGGTACGTCCTCACCGAGTACGAGCCGGTATTCGACGCGGCGGATTTCGTGCGCGCAGGACGCGATCTGTTCGTCACTCGAAGCAACGTCACCAACCGCATGGGCATCGAATGGTTGCGCCGGCATCTGGGGCCTGAATATCGAGTCCATGAGATCGAGAGCCGCTGCCGCACGCCCATGCACATCGACACGACGTTCGTTCTACTCGCCCCCGGCAAGGTGATGGTCAATCCCGAATACATCGACGTCGATCGCCTGCCCGACGTACTGAACTCGTGGGACATCCTGATCGCCCCCGAGCCCGATCCGATCAACGAGCGCTTGCTCAACATCACGTCAATGTGCGGCAAGTGGTTGAACATGAACACGCTCATGATCGACGAGAAACGCGTCATCGTCGATCGCCATCACACGAAGACACTGCGGGCACTCGAGAACTGGGGCTTCGAGCCCATCCCGTGCGATCTGTTGCACTACGCACCGTTCGGCGGATCATTTCACTGCGCGACACTCGACATCCGGCGCCGCGGCGGTCTCGAATCGTACGTCTGATGACGGGCCAACGGCCTGGCGTCAGTGGTGCAACGCAAGGAGGCGCGGGATCACCCCGGCCACTCGCCGACGCCATCACGAGGCGTTCGCCCTCATGCGCGCCGATACCGTCGGGTTCCGTACCGACACGGTCGGGCGGCTGTTCGGAAGCAATCCGCGGACATTCGCGGACTGGTGCGCGCAACGCCAGCGCCTTCCGGCAGGCGGAGGGCCTCTGAACGTCCAGTCCACGCGGGCGTGTTGCAGAAACCTCACTCGGCATCACTGCCCCCGTGCACGGTTCCGGCCACGTGTGAAGACCGATCACTCGGGGCTTCCGGCGATCTCGAGTGCGAGTACCTGGAGGATCTCCTCCGTCGACGTCTCGGACGCGGTTCGTTCATAGGCATCTGCGACGGACTGGAAAGCCAGGACGAATCCGGTGATCAGCGCGCTGAGAGGCCGGGAGAGCTGCTTCAGCACGGCGAGCCCGGCCTCCTCCGGATCTGCGTCGGCCGGAACGATGAAGTAGTCAGGGATCACGTCGCCGAGCAGGTCCGAGACATAATCCGCTCCGGCACCACTGCGCAGGGCAGTGAGCGCCGCAATAGCCTTGAGCTTGATCTCGTTCTCGGTCATGAAGCGAGGGTAAGAGCAAACCACCACCGAGTCGCGGCGTCGCCGCCGGTATGAGAGCGTGCCGTCAACGAGAACGGGCTGCCTCGCGAACACCGGCTGTATCCGCCTCAGACAAGTGGTCGGTCAGCTGCCGGTCTGTTTGACCACGTCCGGCACGCGGCTCTTGCTCGCACCCACGAGCAGTTCCGCTCGTTCGGCGGCGACTGGAAGGTCAATGCCGACCTGCCCGGACCGGGCGCCTTAGCCCCCGCGAGCGCGTTCGTCCGTCCCGAAGACGTCGCCAAGGCGATCCCCTGCGGCGACCGGGTCGCGGAGGTCTCCGAGGGGGTCAGCACGTTCACCGCGGGCGGGGTTCACCGAAGTCGCCCTGGTCCAGGCGGGTGGCGACAGCCAGTCGGCCTTCATCGGCTGGGCGCGCGACCGCCCGCTCCCCGCGTTGCACGAACTGTGACCACCGCGGACCGCGGAACAGCACGAGGGGCCGTACGTGGAAGTCCGCCTCAGGCTCCTCGCAATCCTCGTAGGGCAAGGCGACGGCACTCCCCTGCTCCACGGTTCGGGGCTCAGCTGCTGAGCGCGATGACCATGCCGATGAGCATCACCGAGACGGTTACGGCGAGTAGCACGATGAGTACCGCGGGCCAGATCCCCCAGGCCTTGCGAACCTCAGGCGGTTCCGGACGGGAGATGCCGGAAATGCTGCCCTCTACGGGTGGGGTCTCGCCTACGGGCAGAGTCCGGTGACTGTCAAGTCCCGGTGTCACGTAAGGATCAGGGTCTTGTGTTGACATGACATACCCCTGGTCGTGAGCAATCCTGTCGATTGGCGGCTTCCCGGTCCTTCCCTGCGGAAACGCCAGTGGGCACGGTGTTTCTATCGGTTGGCTCCGGGCCCGCCGGCACGCGAGTGCGGCTGGTCGTGCCCTGGTGCCGGGCGGCTTCGACGATCTCCGGGTTGCGGACCGCGTTTCGGCATCGTGGTCGGTGGTGACCGGCGTCCCGTCGTCGGTCAGCACATAGGCCGGCACTCCGCCGATCCGCCGCAGCGTCGCGGGCCCGGCACGCGGTGACGCTCGGCAGCGTCTTGTTCCAGAACGGGTTCACCACCCGGATCCGGCACCAGGCCTGACGCATGGACAGCGCGACAGCACAGCCACCAGGTACTCGAAGGCACCCGGCACGATCCCAACCCCGGCACCCTGCGACCTTGCCTGGAAATCCTCCGGCCTCCGATCCGGATCGGCCTCCACGAAAATCGTCGGCGCCTGCCAGCTCTTCCGGCGCGACGACACCCCGGACAACGGCCGCGAGATCGGCTACTGGCTGCACCCCGCCGCCACCGGCCGCGGGGTAGCCACCAGGGCCGCCCGCGCTCTGGTCGCGCAAGCCTTCCGCCTCCCCGGCGTCGACTACCGAGGACCGGCAGCACGCCGTAATACGCTCCGCCCGGCTGCTCCTGGCGGGGCAGGGCACCACGACATCGACAGAGCTGTGCGCTGGGCGGGGTAATGCCCCGCGCGGGTGGCGTATCGCCAAGTGCAGGCCGGTGGACGGCGGGGTGATGATCGGCGCAGGCGTATCTGCCGATCCCACTTCTCAAGGAGCCCAAGACGATGCTGGAACGCACAAAATCCGGAAAGACCATCGACGTCACTTTCGTCCTGCCTGCTCACCACCCCGCTGGCGAGACCAGCGTGGTCGGCGACTTCAACCGGTGGACGCCCGGCAGGCACCCGCTTCGGCCCCGCCCGGACGGCACACGAGCCGTCACGGTGACCCTGCCGCGTCATGAGCACATCTCGTTCCGCTACCTCGCGCACGGCGACTACTGGTTCGACGACGAGGGCGCGGACGGCCACGACGGACAGAACAGCCTGCTGCACACCTGACAACGGGCCGCGCTGGGCGGCGGCGACGCGCCGCCCCGCACCGGCCGCCCCGCACGGAGGCCCGTTTCCGCAGTCAGATCGCCTGTACGGGTCGGTAGTTCGGCTGCCACATGGCTGCGCGGACCTGGGTTTCGATCTCGTTGCCGATGGTGGCGCGCGCTACCCCGTCGTGGGCGGCGCTGCGGGCGACGGCCGTGGCCACGGCGGCTGAGGTCTCCCTCAGCTGCCGGGTGGGTGGTAGGAGCGGCGCACCGGGGCCGGTCGGGTCCACCAGTTCGGCGACAGCGTGGGCCGCGGTGGTGAGCATGCCGTCGGTGATGCTGGTTGCCCGGGCCACGATGGCGCCCAGGCTGAGACCGGGGAAGATCAGGGCATTGTTCGCCTGTCCGACCTGATGGGTGGTGCCATCGTGGCTCACTGGTGCGAACGGACTCCCGGTGGCCACCAGGGCCCGGCCGTCGGTCCAGGCGAGCAGATCGGCGGGCGTCGCCTCGGCGAGCGGTGTGGGATTGGACATGGGCAGGATGATCGGACGTCGGACGGATGCGGCCATCTCGCGGACGACGGGTTCGGTGAAGGCGCCGCCCTGGCCGGAAGTACCGATGAGAACGGTCGGTCTGACCCGGTGCACGACCTCCGCCAGTGCGATGCCGCCGAGCTTCGGGTCCCGCGCCCAGTCGGCCACCTCGTCCGTGGCGCGCGCGTAGGGGGCCTGGAAGTCCCGCATGCCGGCCATGTCGTCGGTGAGCAGGCCGTGCCGGGCGATGCACCAGATCCGACGGGTGGCCTCGCCCGGGGTCAGGCCGTCGGTGATGAGCGCGTCGCGCAGTTGGTCGGCGATGCCGACACCCGCCGTGCCCGCGCCGAAGATCACCACCCGGTGCTCCCGCAGCGACGTGCCGCCCGCCCGCACGCCGGACAGCACCGCCGCCAGATTCACCGCGCCCGTGCCCTGGACGTCGTCGTTGAAGGTGAGCACCGTATCGCGGTAGCGCGCCAGGATGCGCCGCGCGTTGTCCGGCCCGAAGTCCTCCCAGTGCAGCAGGGCGCTGGGGAAGAGCCGGGTCGCGGTGTCAACGTAGGTCTGCACGAAGGCGTCGTAGGTCTCCCGATCGACCCTGGAGTGGCGGTTGCCGAGGTAGAGCGGGTCTTCCAGCAGTTCCTTGCGGTTGGTGCCCACGTCGAGCACGACAGGTAGGGTGCGGGCCGGATCGATGCCGCCCGCGGCCGTGTACACGGCGAGCTTGCCCACCGAGATGTTGATGCCGCCCACCCCCCAGTCTCCGATGCCCAGGATCGCTTCTCCGTCGGTGGCGACGATCAGGTCGACCTCATCCGGTCCCAGTCCGGTGGCCCGCAGCGAGCGTTCGACGTCCTCGGGCGCGTCGACCGACAGGTAGACCCCGCGGGGTTTCCGGTACTGGGAGCTGTAGCACTCGATCGCGGTGCCGACGGTCGGGGTGTAGACGATCGGCAGCATCTCGTCCAGGTGCTCGCCGAGCACCCGGTAGAACAGCACCTCGTTGCGGTCGTGCAAGGCGGTCAGGTTGACGTGCTTGGCCAAGTCGTCGGGCTGTGCGAGGTACTGCGCGTAGGCGCGGGAGGACTGTTGCTCGATCGTGAGCACCTGCGGCGGGAGGAGGCCGACGAGGTCGAGCGCCTGCCGTTCGTCCCTGGTGAAGGCGGTGCCCTTGTTCAGCCGGGGATCGGCCAGCACGGCCCGGCCCCTGGCCGCCGTGTCCCAGCGCCGATGACGGGCATTCCATCGGGTCGGCATCGGATTCATGACTGTCTCCTCGGGATGCTCAGATGTCGTGTGGCATCGAGATGCGCGGTGAGAGGCTCGATCCTGAGGTTGCGAATGCGGTGGCGGCGATGGTGGCCACCTTGGCATGCGGCCGATCCTCCGTCAGGGACGGGTCTCCGGTGGCCAGGAGGAAGGACAGTTCGACGTTCGCCGGCAAGTCACGCGCCGTCTCGACGGCCCAGCGGGCCGCGGGTTCGACCGCCGCCAGGGAAAAGACGTAGGAGGTGGTGGCGAGTGCCGCCGGGCGGGGGTACAGGCGGAGGCGGAAGCCGGTGACGACGGCGAAGAAGCCGGGACCCGAGCTCCGCGCTGCCCAGAACAGGCCCGGATGCTCATCCTCGGTGCATCTGACCGCCTCACCGTCGGCCGTCACCGCCGTGATCTCCTGGACGCTCGCGCAACCTGGTCCCCACAGACCGGCGTTCCAGCCGAGGCCGCCGATGAGCAGGTGACCGCCCAGGGCGACGGAGGGACAGTGCCCTGCCGGGAAGGCGAGATCGTGCCGGGCGAGCTCCGCGGCGAACTCACTGCCGATGGCGCCGGGCTGCACGGTCGCCGTAGCCGAGTTGTCATCGATCTCCCACCGGCGGAGTCCGGAGAGGTCGAGGAGCATGCCGCCGTCCCGCAGGGGTGAGGCCCACCAGTTGTGTCCGCCTGCGCGAACCGCGACCCGCAGACCGCGGGACCGGGCCAGCTTGAGGGCTTCTGGAACGTCCCGCTCGCTGGCGGCCCGGACGATCACGTCCGGGTACCGCTCCGGTCTGAGGTCGTTCCACAGTTCGCTCGCCCGGGTGGTCTCGTAGCCCGCGTCGCCGCGGCGGACGAGCACGCCCTCGATGCCTGAGGACCCACCGTGCTCACTCATGCCGACCTCCTGGTGGGCCTCAGACGCCGGCATCCTCCGCCCCTCCACGAACCCGTGCCGGGCGCACCGCAACGGGTGGGAGGACACGCGGCAGCCACGACCGCTGAACCCGCCGGGCAAGGTCCGGCGGCGTCCAGATCTGACAGAGCTCGGCCGATGCAGGCTTGCCCGTCACGTCCGCTGACTTCGAGTCAGCAAGCCGGCCGAAGCCGGGTCAGGGCTGTTCTAGTACGGATGGTGGTCCGGCTTGTCCGTCCACGCCTGGTAGGCGGGCACACCGAGCTCGGGGTGGAGCTGCTCGATATGGATCCGTCGCTGGTCGTAGGGCTTCTGGAAGTCCTCGTACTGGAAGACGTCGTCGAACCCGATCTTACGGGTGTCCTCCAGGTCGCGGCAGAAGTAGACGTGATCGATCCGTGCCCAGTAGATGGCGCTCATGCACATGGGGCACGGTGCACCGCTGGTGTAGATGGAGCACCCCTTGAGCATCCGGGCGCGCTCCGGCACGGGGTCGGTGGATCCTTCCGGTCGGGGGATGTACGCGAGGGTCGACTCGTCCTGGTGGTCCTCGGGGATGGAGGGCGACTCCGGGTTGAGGACCTGGCTGGCCTTTCGGATGGTCTCCACCTCGGCGTGCGCAGTGGGGTCCCCGGTGAGCAGGACCCGGTTCTGGCCACGCGCGATGATCTCCCCGTCCCGGGTGAGGACGGCGCCGAAGGGGCCACCCCAGCCGTTCTCGACGGATTCGATGGCCAGCCGTACGGCTTCCTCCAGGAAAGCCTTGTGGTTGTCCATGGCATGACCTCCCAACGGCCCAGCGCGTGGGTGAGTGTCATGTTTTACCCGATTAATCCCTTTTGGCTAGCGTAGTCCGGGTGAATGCTTCTGCAAGCCGACGGGACGACAGCGCCACCGTGGTCCTCTCGCAGAAGGTGCGCAAGGGCCGCGAGGTCGACTACCAGCACTGGCAGGACCGGATGACCGCGCTGGCGCGAGGCTTCGAGGGTTTCGGCGGCACGGAGGTCTATCCGCCCGGGGAGAGCGCGGAGGGCGAATGGGTGGTCGTCTTCCGTTTCGGGCGCCTCGACCAGCTCACGGCCTGGCTCGACTCCCCTGAGCGCAGGCGGATGCTGGAGGAGGGGCGCCCCCTGTTCGAGGGGCCGCTGACCCAGGAGGTGCTGGCCGGCGAGCCACCGGCACAAGAGGCCGTGACGGCCGTGATCTCCCATCGCGTCACCCCCGACCGCGAGCCGCAGTTCGTGCGCTGGCAGGCGAAGCTGCAGAAGGCACAGGAGAAGTCCCCCGGCTACATGGGAGGCAAACTCTTCCGACCCGTGCCGGGAGTCCAGGAGAGCTGGGTATCCGTCGTGCGCTTCGACACCCAGGAACACCTGGAGAACTGGCTCACGTCCGCCGCGAGGAGAAGACTCCTCGATGAGGGCCGCGACACCTACGCCTCCTTCGACGTACGGCAGATCGCTTCAGCGTTCAGCGGATGGTTCCACTTCGGTCGCAGTACGGGAACGATCGACATCCCACCCAACTGGAAGCAGGCCATGTGCGTGGTCCTGGGACTCTATCCGACCGTCATGGTACTCAACCTGACGGTCGGCAAGGCGCTGCAGGCCGCCAACGTCCCGGGCTACCTGGCACTGTTCATCAGCAACGTGCTGAGCGTCAGCATCCTCACCTGGGCGGTGATGCCGTTGATCAACCGGATCCTGCGGTTCTGGCTGGTCCCCGGACCGACGGCCTCGAGACGCATTCACCTGCTGGGCACTCTGGCGGTCACGTTCGGCTACGCGGCGCTGTTGGCGCTCTTCGGCTGGACGGTCGGCTGACCATGAGGGCGTTCGTCTTCAAACGCGCAGGCGGAGTCGGCGTCATGGAGCAGCCGGTACCCGGACCAGGGCCGGACGAGGCTTCGGTGCGCGCCACGGCGGCCGCTGCTATCGGGTGGCCGTCGCCGAAGTGGTGAGGGGATAGCCGACCGCGGGCAGCACCGGTAGCGTGACCGCATGGATCAGGATGAACGGCTACTTCACGCCTCGTCGTTCGGCGCAGCGGCGGTCGCATATTCCGAGCATCGCCCCAACTACGCGCAGGCCGCGGTGCGTTGGGCGCTTGAACCCGCGCCCGGCCCGCGTGTGCTTGACCTCGGCGCCGGATCCGGCAAGCTAACCGCCACGCTGGTCGCACTGGGTGCCGAAGTCATCGCAGTTGAGCCCGACCCGGCGATGCTGACCGAGCTGCGCCGCTCGCTGCCGGCCGTCCGTGCCCTGCCGGGTCGTGCCGAGGCGGTACCGCTGCCGGACGCTTCGGTCGATGCCGTGCTGGCCGGCAACGCCATGCACTGGTTCGACATGGCCGTCGCGGGACCCGAGATCGCCAGGGTCCTTGCGCCCGGCGGCGTCCTGGCCGGCCTGTGGAACCTCATGGACGACCAGGTCGAGTGGGTTTCCGGCCTCGCGCGGGTCGGCGGGAGCGCGGCCGTCGGCCCGCGCGACACGCCCACCAGCTGGCGCGCAGAGACGGCAGACATGCACCTTCCAAAGTCCGGCGTGGCCGCCCGGTTCGGCTCGCCGGAGCAGGCCGAGTTCCAGCACGGGCAGCGCCGCACTGCCGACTCTCTCGTCGCGACCATCGCGACGCGCGCGGGGATGCTCGTCATGCCGGAACAGGAACAAGAGGCCACGCTGGGCCGGATCCGCGCATTCCTCGCGAGTAGACCGGAGACCACCCGCGGCGAGTTCACCCTACCGATGCTGACCGGCGTGCTGCGCGTCCGGCGGCTGTGAGGCATCACCTCGACACCCGAGTCTGATACACGGCCGCGAGCACGTGGGGACTGGCCGTGGCGCGCGTGTCGACGGGGTGGGAGACGGTCGGGTCGGACGCGACGGGACCGAACACGCCGGGCTGGGCCCGCAGTTGTCGCCGACCGGCCGGTCAGAGGCTTGCCGCCGCGGGGCCGGGCCGTCACAGCCGCTCGGGGACGGGGTTGCCGACGGCCTCGATGGCACGGCGGACGGGGACCTTCGCCAGCACGGCGAAGCCGATCACGAAGAACACCAGCAGGGAGATGATCGCCGAACGGTAGCTGCCGGTGATCTGGTACGCGAGGCCGAAGACAAGCGGGCCCATCCAGCTGGTGCCGCGGTCGCTGATCTTGTAGACGCTGAAGTACTCGGCCTCCCGGCCGGCCGGGATGAGGTGCGAGAACAGCGAGCGGGAGAGCGCCTGGCTGCCGCCGAGCACCAGGCCGATCATGCAGGCCAGGGCGAAGAACCAGGCGGGCTGGTGGGCGGGCATGAGGTACCCGAGGGCGAGGGTGACCACCCAGCCGACCAGGGAACCGAGGACAGTCCGCTTGGCGCCGTACCGGCGGGCGATCCGCCCGAGGAGCAGTGCGCCGCCGATCGCCACGATCTGGACCACGAGCACGGCGGCGACCAGCGTGGTCTGGTCCATGCCGAGCTCCTCGCTGCCGTAGAGCGAGGCCTGGGAGACGACGGTCTGGATGCCGTCGTTGTAGCAGAGGAAGGCGCCCAGGTAGAGCAGCGTGAGCGGGTACTCGCGCATGCCGCGCAGGGTGCGGGCGAGCTCGCGCAGGCTGCCGGCGGCGGGCCGGTCGGGCACGGCTACGGCACGGTCGGGGGCCACACCGGCCCGGGAGGGCAGCCGCAGCATCGGGACGATCGTGAACAGCGCCCACCACAGACCGGCCGAGGCCAGGCAGATCCGCACGGCGGTGCCGGAGGCCAGACCGAGCGCGTCGTGACCCTCGAACAGCGCCAGGTTGGCGATCAGCAGCAGTCCGCCACCCGCGTAGCCGTAGGCCCAGCCCTTGGAGGAGACCGCGTCGCGCTCGTCGGGGGCGGCCAGGCCCGGAAGGTAGGCGTAGGAGAGCGCGACCGACACCGCGTACGCGATGTTGGCGACCACCAGCAGCGCACCGCCGAGCAGGTAGCGGTCGCCGTCGAGGAGGAACATCCCCATCGTGGCGATCGCGCCGACGTAGGCGAAGCCGCACATCAGTTCCTTGTGCCGCCCGGTGCGGTCCGCGACCGTGCCGGTCAGCAGCATCACCGCAACCGACACCAGCACGGAGAAGGAGACCGTGTACGGGAAGAACGACCCCGCGCGGATCGAGAGGCCGAGCGGATGCACGTCGCCAGCCGCGTCGGCGGCGTTCTTGGCGACAGAGGTCAGGTACGGCCCGAGGAACACCGTCAGGACAGTGGCCGAGAAGGCGGCGTTGGCCCAGTCGTTGATGTACCAGCCGAACTGCATCCGGCGCAGGGTGCGGCCGTCGGTGGCGGTCGCCAGGTGGTCCGGTATGCGGGCCGCGGTGCTCATGGGGCTCCTATCGCCGTGCTGGAGCCGGTGCTGCCGTCGGTCCAGCAGCCGTGCTCGCCGAGGACGTCCCGCAGGACGTCGATGCGATCGGCCATGATGCCATCCACACCGAGGTCGAGGAGAGCCCTGATCCGTGTCGGATCGTCCACAGTCCAGACGTGCACCTGCAGGCCGAGGCGGTGGGCGGCGCGGACGAAGGCCCGGTCCACAACCCGCACGCCCCGGTGCCGCTCCGGCACCTGCGCGCACACTCCGGCGAATGGCGCCCCGCGCCCCCGCAGCAGCGGCCCGGCCAGCGAGAGCAGCCGCAGCCGGGCCACCTCGCGCGGGCCGAGCGAGGTGGCCAGCCGGGGGCCGGCGGCGGCGCGGACGGCGGCGAGGCGGCTGTCGGAGAAGCCGCCGACGCAGACCCGGTCCCAGGCGTTGGTCCGGCGGATCGCCTCGACCAGCGGCCCGACGGCCGGCGCCGCCTTGACGTCGACGTTGAAGCGGGCCCCGGGGAACGCGCCGAGCAGGTCCTCCAGCAGCGGTACGGGCTCGGTACCACCGATCCGGGCCTGCCTGACGGTGTCCCAGGGCAGTTCGGCCACCGCCCCGGTGCGGTCGGTGACCCGGTCGAGGCAGGAGTCGTGGAAGGCCACGAGCACACCGTCGCGGGTGGCGTGCACGTCCGTCTCGAGGTAGCGGTACCCGAGGGCGACGGCAGCCTCGAAGGCGGCGAGCGAGTTCTCGGGGTGGCCGAGTTGACCGCCCCGGTGTGCGAAGGCGAGTGGCCCCGGGTGGTCGAGGAAGGGGTGCATGTCGTGCTCCGAGTTGCGGGGAGAGGGACCCGACGGGCCCGCGAGGCCAGGCGGCGCTGCCCGCTCCGACGGTGTCTCGGATCGTGCGCGTTACAGTATTACGCATCCTGTCAAGCAGTAACGCCCATGAGGGGGTTCGTCGCAGCGGGCTCAGCGAGTCCGAGCGGACGGCACGGAGCTACCCGTACGTCCAGCAGCTACTGACGAGCGGGGAGCACCCGATCTTCACCAAGATTGCGAGGGAGGCGCGCCAGCCGCGCCTGAGCCGCGACGACCAGTTCCGGTACGGGCTGGAACCCGTGCTTGACTGCGTCGCCGCGGCCCTCCCGTCAACCGTCGAGCCTCCGGTGACAGCGCACCGAGAGGAGCAGGAAAACCGCGACGACCAGCACCGGCCAGACAGTGGCCAGCGGCAGCCCGGGACCGCCCCCTCACGTAGCCCCGGGTGAGGACGCTCGCCTCGCCGTGGTGTGCGCGGTCGCCGGCGACCTGCACCTGGACAGCCGACCTGCCCGCCACCGACGGTCAGCCCGACCAGCCGAACGCTGGACGGTGACAGGGGTGGTTCGGTTCCCGCCGGTTGCCGGGATGTGCGGGTGCCCGGCTCGATCGGTGATCGCGCCGGGCACCGGTCGGTGGCGGTCGGAACTCAGTCGTCCTGCTCGTCCCGGTGGCCCAGGCCGAGGCGGGGCAGGTCGATGGACCAGAGGCCGCGGCCGTGGGTGGCGGCGTAGAGCTTGCCGTCGGGGCCGGTCTCGAGCTGCATGACCGTGGTGGTCGGCAGGTTGTGGCCGAGCACCTTCCAGTCCTTGGTGCCGGGGGTGCGGTAGAAGGCGGCGAGGTCAGTGCCGAGGGCGATGCCGCCGCCCGGCAGGAGGTTGATCGAGTTGGCGGGTACGTCGGGGAGGTTGGCCGAGACGTCGGTCCAGCTGGTGCCGCCGTCGTGGCTCTCGAAGAGGTGGCCGATGCCCGCGCCGGGGCCCTCGGTCCAGGTCCTGGAGAAGCCGCTGAAGGCGACGAAGACGTGCTGGGCGTTGGCCGGGTCGACCGCGAAGGAGGAGACGTACCGGTTGGGCAGGGTGCCGTCGACGGGCAGGTTCAGCTGGTGCCAGCCGGTGCCGTCGACGTTTCCGACCGCGATGCCGCGGGTGAAGCCCTGGTTGTTGCAGGGGCCGCACCAGCCGGCGTAGACCGTTCCGCCGGAGGCGGCGACGGCGGTGGCGACGTGGCCGGCGCCGAGGTCGTAGGCGCTCTTCCACTCGGAGCCGCTGCGGATGGCGAAGCCCTTGTTCTGCACCCAGACGTGCTGGCCGCCGGCCACCCAGGTGTTGGTGTCCTTGGCGTCCGTGGTGATCGGCGCGATGAAGCGGGCGGCGCTGGTGGCCTTGTCCGGCGGGGCGACCTCGTAGGAGGTGGCCTTGGTGGGGTCGGTGGACCAGGCACCGTTGTTGACGGCGCAGTTCTGGGTGACCCACATGTCGAGGTAGACGTACTCCTCGGCAATGTTGCAGCCGTTGTTCGGGTCGACGATGGTGTCGGCTCCATCGCCGCCGAAGTCGGAGCCCATCACCTTGTCGCCGGCGCGCAGGATGGATTCGCCGTTGTCCTGCAGGCCGCCGCTGACGGCGACGCCGTGTCCGGACGGGTCCTTGCCGACCCCGACCGAGTAGTACTGGAGGGTGTTGATGGTGCCGTCGTTGAGGGACTTCCAGTCCTTGGCGTGGCCGCCGGAGTCCACCGCGCCGTTCAGCGGGCGACTGTAGATGCCGCCGTCGTTGCCGACGTAGACCGAACTCTGGCCGTGGTAGCTGCCGATGGCGACGGCGTGCTGGTCGGAGTGGACGGTCGGTGAGCAGTCCCCGGTCTGCTTGGTCGGATCGAGGCTCCAACAGGGGAAGTTGAAGTTCCAGTACGGGCCGGGGGTGATCCAGCTGCTGCCGCCGTTCTTGGTCTCGAAGACTTCCTCGAGTCCGGCGTACACGTGGTCGGGGTTGTTCGGGTCGACCTGGAGGAACTGGTTGTACCAGGCCTGGATGCCCGGCTGGTAGCCGGCGCCCTGGAGTGCGGAGCCGGAGTTCTTCAGCTTGTCCTTGTCGGCGATCAGCGTCCACGGGCCGAACGGGGAGCCGGACTTGGAGACGTAGACGCCCTTCAGGCCGGTGTCCGGGTTGTTGGCCGTGACGTCCGGGGACTGGTCGATGGCGTAGTAGCGCGAGCCGTCCGCCGAGCGGGCGAAGGTGACGTTGCCGATGTTCGCGGCGTCGGTCGGCAGGTCGCCCAGCGAGGCGATGCGCTGCCAGGTGCCGTCGGCGGCCTTGCTGTAGAAGCCGTTGTAGGTGTCGCCGCCGCGCCAGCCGACCGCAAGGATGACCTTGGTCGGGTCCTTCGGATCGATCGCGATGTCGTTGGCGATGTTCTTGTACGGCGCGCTCGGGTCGGACGCCTTGGCGCCGCCCGGCAGGTAGTCCGGGTTGGGCGCGAACTCCAGCGTCCAGAGACCGGAGAGCGTGGTCGTCGAGTGGCTCCACACGCCGCGGCTGGTCGCCGCCCACACCCGGTCCCCTCCGAAGCGCAGCGCGTGGATGGTGGTGGACTCCAGCTCGGCGCCGCCGACTCGCATGCCGGGGGTGAACTCACCGTGCTTGGGATCCGCCAGCACGTAGACTCCCGTGCCGACGTAGGACGTGGCGCCGGTGTTGGACTCGCCGGTCGCGTACCACAGGCGGCCCGAGCCGTCGAGGCTCAGCGCGCCGGTGGACAGCGAGGGCAGCTTGTCGGAGACGGCCTGCCAGTGGCCGCCACCGGTGCGGGAGCGGAAGACGCCACCGTTGGCGCCGCCGGCGTAGACATAGCCGTCGTCGTCGGCCGCGATGCCGGTGATGCGACCGGTGACATCACCCGCGCCGCCGCTGGAGTTGGAGTTGACGTCGCGGTAACGCGGATCGTCCGAGTTGTACGGCTTGTTGGTGACCTGGTTCCAGCTGCCCGAGGTGTGGGACATCGACTGCAACTGCGCCCACGCAGCGCCGTACGCGCCGGGCGCGACCACTCCGGGCGCGGTGCGCTCCTCGGTGAACTGCGCCGTGGATTCCATCGAGTTGAAGGCCTCGTCGGCGCCGTCGTCATCACCGCCGTCCTTGGCGGTGAGCATGGAGCCGGGGTGGCCGGGCGATCCGGTCTTGGCGGCGTGCTGGCGGGCGACGTCCGCGAGGTGGCGGGCCTGCCAGGGGCGAGGTCTGGGAGCTGGCGCTGCGAGAGCCTGGCTGGTCGTCAGCCCGAGCGCGGTGAGGGTGACGGCACTGATCAGCAGCCGCCGCTTCTGTCGGTTGGACACGGTGCGGTGTTCCTCCCCGGGTAGCTGGACGCGGGTTTCGCGCGCCTCGGTGAGCAGTCGGAAGCTTTCCGGTTCGGGCCGTGCGAAGTGAAGAGGAAGTACGTAACGAATGACTAAAGGCCTTGCTCGGTAACTGACTTGATTCAAACCGGACATGATCTGTCCGGCGGCCGTCGAGATGCCTGGAAAGCGCTGGTGTGAGGTTTGGGCTGGTCAGCGTCAGGTGGTCCTACGTGTTGGTGTGGCGGACGGGCCAGTCGTATGGTCCAGAGGGCCGGAGACGCCGGGCACGGCGTTCAGGGCGCCTGACGGTTCGCCAGTCCCGTGGCGGACGGACCGTGCGACCGCCGACCCTGTACCAGCGGACCAGCCGACCAGCGGACCAGCCGACCAGCCGACCAGCCGACCAGCGGACGGCAGAACGTGCCGGTGGGGCCGGGCTCATGGGCCTCGGCGAATCGGCTGAAAGGCGTGACTTTCACGGGCGAACGGGTGGTCGGCGAGTGCGCCCGGTCATCGACTGGACCTTCTCGCTCGCAGGCTGTGCTCAGCCTGCCACTCGGACGAGAGGACTGACCTGTGGAATCCGCAACCCGGCGGAGACCGATTCCGCTCAGACGGCCGCTCGGCGCGGCCCTCGCCCTGTCCCTGGCCGCCGCTCCGCTGCTGCTGTCCATGCACGCGTGGGCGGCGGGGACGCCGACGGCGGCCGCGGTCCACGGCGCGAGCGACCAGCCGCGCGACCGGACGCCCCGCCCGGGGCCCTCCACCCCCAGACTGCTGCGGCCGCTGCACCGCGCCCCCGGGGTGTACGTCGTCGACGCGGACACTGCCGCCGGGAGCGCCACGACCTTCGGCGAGCCGTCGATCGCGGTCAACCCGGCCAACCCCCGGCAGATCGCCGTCACCCGCTTCGCGTCCGCCGCGTCCGCGTGGAACAACAACGCCGATCTGCTCTACTCCGCCGACGGCGGGATCACCTGGACGGACGAGGCGACGATCCCGGTACCCCCGGGGGTGGCGAACACCGCCGGAGGCCCGTGCGACCAGACCATCGACTACGGCCGCGACGGCACGCTCTACGGCACCTTCCTCACCTGCAATCCGGGCAACACCCAGGTGGTCTCCGGTTCGACCACCGACCCCACCAAAGCATCGTCGTGGAGCTGGAACAACCCCACCCCGACCACCACCCAGCTCACCAGCGGCACCCGTACCAACACCGATCAGCCCTGGCTGATCGTCAACCGCGATCCGACCACGGCGAGCCAGGACGACGTGTACGTCGGTTACCAGGACTTCGCCGCCAACCCGCACGACCGGGTCGCCGTCTCCTACGGTGCCAGCCCGGTCAACTTCACGGCCGACAACCCGGCGGGCACCGGAGCCCTGCAGGACGGCATCAACGGCGGACTCCGCATGATCGCGGACCCGCGGAACGGCACCATGTACGCCCTCTACCAGCAGGGCGGCAGCAACATGGTCAGCCAGCCGCAGCCCGTCACCATCATGATCAACCGGTCGACCGACGGCGGGGCGAACTGGACGCTTGGCGGTAGCACGAACGGCATCACCGTCGCCTCGGTCAGCAGTGACCAGGGCAACCAGGGCTTCAAGTTCGGCGGCGTCAACGCGCTGATCGGCGGGATCCAGCACGCCGCCGTCGACCCGACCAACGGCGATGTCTTCGTCGCCTACGGCGTGGACGTCTCGGGCACCAACCAGATCCGGATGAGGCGGCTCACCGACAACGGCATGGGCGGTCTCAACGTCGGCGCCGAGGTGAACGTCTCCACCTCGACCAACGCGGCGCTGCCCTCGGTGGCGGTACTCAGCGACGGCACGCTCGGCGTGCTCTACCTGACGTCGGACGGCACCAACACCAGCGGCTTCCCGATCTTCACCGCGCACCTCGCCCGGAGCACCGACCACGGGGCCACGTTCACCGACACCGTCCTGCAGACCTACACCACCCAGCAGGGCAACGCCGGCAGCCCCACCGAGCGGCTCTTCGGCGACTACCAGCAGCTCAAGGCGGTCGGCACCACCTTCTACGGCGCGTTCATCGGCAACCTCAACGGCACCGGTCAGACCACCGCGCAGCCGACGGACACGATCTTCTTCAGCGTCCCGCAGTTCACCAAGTCGACGCTGTCGTCCTCCGCCGACCCGTCCGTGTACGGGCAGCCCGTGACGTTCACCGCGACCGTCGTGCCGCCCCCGGACGGCGGCACCGTCACGTTCAAGGTCGACGGCACCCAGCTCGGCAGCCCGGTACCGGTCGACACCACGACCGGAAAGGCGACCTCGGCTGCCATCGCCACCCTCAGCGTCGGTGACCACACCGTCGACGCCACCTACAGCGGCGACCCCAACTACCAGGGCGACACCGCGATGTCCCTGGTGCAGACGGTCGGCAGGGCCTCCGTCACCACGACGCTCGCATCCTCGCCCGGCCCCTCGGCGTTCGGCCAGCCGGTCACCTTCACCGACACCGTCTGCGCGGCGCCCCCCAGCACCAACCCGGCCCTGCCGCCCTCCGGGACGGTGACCTTCCGGGACGGAAGCACCCTGCTGGGCACCGGTACCCTGTCACCGGGCGGTGGCACCAACTGCAGCCGGGCCCAGACCTCCTTCGCCAACCTGCTGCCCGGCACTCACACCATCACCGCCCAGTACGGCGGCGACACCAACTACCTGGCGGGCAGCCCGGAGAGCATCACCCAGACGGTCACCTGCACCGAGGTCATCACCGGTGACGTCAACGGCTCGCTGGTCGCGAGCGGCCCGAGCACCTGCATCATCGGCGCCACCGTGCGCGGGACGGTCTACGGCGCGGCCGGCGGAGCGCTGTTCATCAGCAGCTCCACCATCCGAGGCAGTGTGCGGTCCTTGAACGGCACGCTGTTCGGCACGTGCGGCAGCACCGTCACCGGTTCGCTACTGGTCGACGGGGCGAGCGGCTTCGTGCTGGTCGGCGACCCGGGTGACGACGGCTGCGCCGGCAACCGGATCAACGGCTCGGCACGGCTGAGCAACAACCACGGCGGAGCCGAGATGATCGCCAACCAGGTCGGCGGTTCGGTCGAGGTCCGGGGTACGACCGGTACCGGCCCGTTCCCCGAGGACACCCGCGCCGAGATCGAGGGAAACACCATCGGCGGCTCCCTCCACTGCACCGGCAACACCCCGCCACCGACCAATGACGGCACTCCCAACACCGTCCATGGCACCCGCTCGGGGCAGTGCTCCAGCCTGTAGCCACGGTGTGAGCGAAGGATGCTGAGGGGGGCCCGGCACCGCCGGGCCCCCCTCAGCACGTCCGGAGTCCCGGCCCGTGGTCCGCGGTGGCAGCCGATGCCGGGGATCGATCGCGCCCGGGCCCCGGAAGCCGAGGCGGCCGGGCACAGGGCGTCGAAGGTGTTCCTCGGAGTCCCGCCAGGTCGTCGAGGAGTACGTCGGCGATCACTTCCTCGACCACGGCGGTGCGCAGTTCGGCCATCGCGTCGCTGAGTGCCGCGTCCCAGGGTGCGGGAGTGAGGCGCCCGGGATCGGGTCCTGCGGGGATCCGGGGCACGGCGGAGCGGTAGTCCTCGACTGCCATGCGCCAGGGAACGGCACCGGTCTTGGCCAGGACATGGGCGGCGATACGGATGCCCTCGCCGTCGAAGTCACCGTGGTAGTGCAGGGAGGCCCCGCATGCGGCAAGTTGGCGCAGCAGGTGGATCACGGCGGTGTTGGGCCAGCCGGAGGTGCAGACGAGGGGCGGGCAACTGGCGCCGAAGCGCCGGATGGCGAGGGCGAGCACGCTGGGGTTCTCGGTGATGTGCACCGGCCCTGCGGACCGGCCGAGTTCGCCGGGTGAGCGGAGTTGGGCGAGGGTGAGGCTGACGGGGTGTCCGGCGTCGGCACTGATGCGGGCGATCCGGGCGACCGGGCCGTCGCCGCCCAGTAGAAGGCCGGCGGCTAGCACGGTGCTGGAGAGTTCGTCGTCGGCCACGCCGGCCCTGCCCCAGAGCGCGCGCCGTCCCTGGGCGCTGTCCGGCATGTCGGTGCCGTACAGCACCGCCAGGGCGCGCAGAACGAGGGAGGACAGCCGCGTCCCGTCGTCGAGGGCGTGGGAGTCACCGTCGAGGAGTCGGGCCGCGAGGACCGGGAGCGGTTCTCCGTCGGATGGGAGTGCGGTGAGGACGGTCAGCGCGGAGGCCAGCAGGCTACGGGTCCGGTCGGGCGAGCCGTCGACGAGGCCGTTGGTCCGCAGGTGGGTGACCCACTCGGTGAGGGCAGGCTGGGTGGTGACCACCTCGTGGCCGACCAGCCAGTCCCACAGGGCGGTGCGTTGGATCGCGTCGCGTTCACGCTCGGCGGCGCGATCACGGATCGGGCCGAGGATGGCGGTCACCACGTCCCGCACGGGCCGGCCGCAGGCGTCCGCCACGGCAGCCTCGAGCTGGGCGAATCGGACCGTCGGTTCGGCGCTGGGTAGCCGGTCGAGGCCGAGGAGGTCGGCGAGAGCCTCCCGGGCGGCGTCGTCGAGTGGCCCGACCCGCACACGGCTGACCGGCCGGCCGGTGGACAGGCGGTCGTGCACGGCATGCCAGAGGGGCCGGAGTCCGGGGAGGTCCAGAGTGTGACGCCTCGTCATTCCGGCTCTCCCGTAGCGGAGTCGTCGGGCAGCAGGTCGATGCCCGTCCAGGTGAAGCGGGCGCTGGTGACGGCATCGTCGCCGTCGGCGCCGGTGATCAGCTGGTGGACCGCGATCCCGGAGAGCTCGCGGTAGGTGCACCACTCGTGGTCGGAGGTGAGTACCAGGTCGAGGTCGAGCGCCACGAGCAGGGCGAAGACCTGGCCTCGGTTGATGGTGTCGACACCGACGAAGACCTCGTCGAGGAGGATCAGCCTCGGGGACTCCGGGACCGCCTCGTAGTGCGCGGCCACCGCGGCGAAGAGCGGGAGGTGGAGGGCGATGGCCTTCTCGCCGCCGGAGAGCGCGCCGTGGAGCTTCTTGGTGAGCAGCTGCCAGCCTGCGCCGTTGGCGCGGTCCAGCTTCACGACGAACTGGTGCCAGGCCGTGTAATCGAGGACCTCGGCGAGTTGCTCCTCCCAAGTGGCGGCGGTGTTACGGGTCTTGGCTTCCTCGATACGGCCGCGGAAGAAGGCGTGCAGGGCCTCGCGGTCGGCCTCGGTGATCCTGGCCGGGTCCTTGAGCAAAAGTTCACGGGCCGTCCTGGTGCCGGCGGGCAGGTCGGGGTGGATCTGCCAGACCAGGCGCACGGCCACCTTGGACGCGGTGCGGACACGTTCGAGGTGGCCGTTCATCCGCTCCACGAGCTCACCGGCCTGGCGGATGCGGGAGGCGAGGTGGCGACGGGTGTCACCGGTGAGGGTCTGGTCGAAGAGATTCCGTTCGGCGGCGGTGATGTCGCCCTGGCTGCGGTCGCGGTCGCTGATGAGGGTGGCGAGGAGCCCGGTCGCGCCGGTCCGGACGCCGTCGACGGAGGCCGTGAAGACGTGGATGTCCTCGTCGGCTTCGAGTTCGAGGTCGGCGCGGGTGCTGAGGCTCTGGCGGGCTCGGTGGACGGCTTCCGACAGGCGGTTGAGCGAATCGCCGAGGTTCCTGGTGCTGTGCGGCAGGTTCGGCCACTTGGCAGCGGTCTCCCGGGCCGCTTCGAGTGTGGCGCGGGTGCCGTCCTCGGTGGTGAGGGCGAGAGCGATGCCGGCGTCCTCGGGGAAGCCGAGGACGCACAGCCGACGGAAGCGCCGGGCGGCTTCGTTGCGGGCGGCCACGGCCTGGTCCCGGCGGTCCGCGTCCTGGGCCATGGTCGCGCTCAGTGAACCGATTCGGCCTTCCAGGGCGATGAGTTCCCGGGTGCCGGAGTCGATCTCGCGGCGGGTCCGGCCGAGTGACTGCCGCAGGTCGCTGATGCGGGCGGCCACCTGACGGTAGTCCTCGCCGACGGTGCTCTCGACCGCTTCGAGCGCCGATCGGAGTCCTCGGGCGGCGGCCTCGGCCTGCTCTGCCTCGGCCGCGCTCTCCTCGGCCACCGCGCGGGACGCCTCGGCATGGGCGCGGGCGGCCTCCCAGGCTTGTCGGGTCGCCACCCACGCGAGGTGGGAGTCCAGCCAGACATCGGCCTGTTCGCGCAGCACGTCGACCGCGGCAGCGGTGGTGTCCAGGGCGGTGCGCTCGGTCGGCAGGGCGTGCTCGGCGGCGGCGACGGTGAGCGCGCGCAGCGCGACGGCGACGGCGTCCTCCTGCCGCGCGAGAAGCTCGACGGCCTCGCGTACGGCGTCCTCGCGGGCGCCCACCTCGGACTCCGAACGCTCCCAGGCGCGCTTGGCCTGGTCCACCTCCCGGTGGTGCGGTCGGGACTCGAGGTCGGCGCCGAGGCGCAACCTGCGGTCGGCGAGGGCACGGAGCTCCGCGTCGAGCGCGGCGGCAGCAGCGTTGGCCTCGGCCAACCGGGCCGTGAGTTCGGCGATCCGGCGCTGCCTGGCGCGTGCCCGGGCCGCGGCGCCGATGTGGCTGGACTCCGGCTTGGCCCAGCTGCCGGTGGCCGCCGCGAGGCGCCAGCTGCCGTCCGCCCCGACGGCAGCCGGATGGGCTGCGGGGAGCACGGGCCCGTAGGCGATGCCCGCGAGCAGCTGCCGTACCCGGCCGACCGGCACCGGGCCGTCCGACTCCGGGCGCAGGACGTCGAGCAACGACGGGCCCGGTGCAGGGGTGGCTGATGCCGGGTCGGCGAGCGTGTCGTGGCCGGGGACGGCGATGCCGCCGTCGGGGGTCATCCAGGCGTCGAGCAGCCCCGCCGCTTCCAGGGCCGCTTCGATGCCGGCCTGGTCTGCGGGTGGCACGCCCGGTTGGAAGGCCAGCAGGCTCCACAGCGGCGCTCCTGCCATGGCCGACCGGTCAGCCGTGCGGGTGCGCGGCGGGACGGGCGGGAGATCGGCCGCGGCGGCGGTGCGCTCCAGCTCCTCCGCGATCCGGTCACGCGTGGCGCGGGCACTGTCCCGGGTGGCGCGAGCGGTGGTCTCGTCGGCGGTGATGTCGCTCTCGGCAGCGCGGGCGGCGGCCTCGACCAGGGCCAGCACGTCGGCCTCGACGGCGGCGCGGGAGACGAGTTCCTCCGTGTCGTCGATGCGCAGTTCGGTGCAGTCGGCCGTCGCCCACTGGCGCAGCCGGTCGGCGTGGACGTCGACCGCGGTCTCGTAGTCGCGGGCGTTCAGGTCGCGGCACGTGATCGCCGCAGTCAGCCGGCCGCGGGCCTTGTCTAGGTGGTCCTCAGCTGCCGTGCGGTCCGCGACGGACCGCTCGTGGCGTTCGATGGCGGCGCGCATCTGGGCGATCTGGCCGTGCCGGGACGCGACCGCACCGCGCAACAGACGGCGTGCGCCACGCCCCTGCTCCCCCGCGTCCGCGGCTGGGATCGGCACATTGTCGAGCATGGCCTGCACCTCGGTGCAGAGGGACTCCATGGCCGCACGCCGCGCCGCGCCCCTGGTGTCCTCCCGGGCGGCGCGGGTGTGCTCGGCGCGCTGCTCGGAGCGCAGCCGGGCCTCATCGGCACGGCCGGCGTCCTCGCCGGCCGTGCCGATCTTGCGGTCGGCGGCTGCGCGCAGGCGGTCGGCGGTCTGGACGGCGTGGTCGCTGCGGCGGCGGAGCTGGTCGAGTTCCTGGCCCTGCCGGTAGACCTCCGAGTCGAGCAGCCCCTCGATGGCGCCCTCGATCTCCTGCGCCGTGTGTTCGAGCTCTGCCTTCCCCAGGGCGGTCCGCTCGCGCTCGCCCAGGGCTTGGGCGTGCTCTTCCTCGCTCCTGCGGGCGATGCGGGTGAGATTGTCCATCTCTGTGGTCGCGGAGATCTGCGCGCCCGCCGCGGCGCGCAGGACGCGCTGGGCATAGCCGCGCTGTTGGGCGGCCAGGGCGGTGGCTGCGGCGACCTCCTCGTCCAGGGTCTTCAGGTGCTCGCGCTGGCGGTCGAGGCGTTCGAAGCCTTCGGCGAGTTCGGTGATCTCGCCCTGGCCGAGCGGGGGCAGCGCCCGGGAGAGCAGCGAGGACAGCAGCGACGGGTCCAGACGCTCGGAGAGCTTCGGGGTACGGAGCTGGAGCAGCGCGGTGATCAGGGCGTCGTAACGCTGCTCGCTGAGGCCGGGGAAGACCGTGGTCCGGACCGCGCTGCGGTAGTCGGCCGACGATGCGTGGAGCTCGCCCCGGCCCTGCAGGGCATCGGCCAGGGCGGCGCGGGTGAGCGGCTGGCCAGCGTCGTTGACCAGGGCGAGGCCGCCGGGACGGTCGATCCGCGCGGTGGTGGTGAAGAAGTCGGCGGTGACACCGCTGGTGTGCACGCTGGCCTGGAGCCTGGCGCCGCAGCTGAACCAGGCGGGATGACCGTCGCGGGTGCGGACGAACTCCAGCCAGACGTAGCCGACCCGGGTCCGGCCTGACGCACCCTCACCCATCAGGTTCCAGTGCATGGTGCGCTCGGAGCCGCCGAAGGTGGACAGCCGGTTGGGGCGCAGGCTGGCGTCGAGCAGGAACGGCAGCAGCACCTCGAGCGCCTTGGACTTGCCGGTGCCGTTCTGGCCCCTCAGCAGCAGGCGGCCCTGGTGGAAGGTGAAGGTCTCGTCGTAGTAGCGCCAGACGTTGAGGATGCCGGCCCTGGCCGGCTGCCACCGCGCCGGGCCGGCGTCCACGGTCCGGGATGCGGACGGCGGCGGGAGTTCCGTCACGGTCATCAGAAGGGATCCTCCCTGGTCACGATGCGGGGCTGTCGGCAGCGGTGGCGCGGTAACGGAAGGCCGCAGGCCGGGGGAGCGTACGGTCGCCGACTCGGCGGGCCAGACCGAAGTCGGTCAGGACGCGGACGGCGTCGGCAGTCAGACGCTGGGCTCCGTCCTCCGACTGGTAGCTCTTCGCCCACTGCGGGAAGCGGCGCAGCAGGTCATGCGCCTCGGCGGCGAGCTGTTCCGGCGTCAGTCCGCCCGGAGCAGCCGTCAACGGCTCCAGCAGCAGCAGGGCGGCGACGCGGGCGGTGGCGGAGTCGTCGGGGAACCGGCTGTCCGTGGCGATCCCGTCCGGGTCGACGAGCAGCAGCCCGTCGGCGCGCTCCTCCAGCACGAAGCCGCCCTGCTCGGCCGCGCGTCGGACAATCTGACGGCCGGTCGGGGAGGTGAGATAGGCCAGTTCGTCGGCGGAGAGTTCGTCGTGGTGGAGCACCGGGTCGTCGAACAGCCGGCGCAGTACCGAGTGCCGCAGTCGGAGGTTTCGCTGCGCCTCGGATGCGTCGGCACCGCCGTACCGCTGCTCCCGCACCGTCTCCCGCAGGAGTTCCTCGAAGCGCAGAGGTACCTCTTCGGCCGGTACGGCCAGCCGGGACGGCCCGACGGGCGCGGCGAGCAGGCGCATCAGCACGGTGGCGTCCACCCGGTAGAGCACCTTGGCGTCCGCCGAGTCGACGAAGCTGTCCGTGACGCCGTCCACGGTGAGCAGCGCGCCGTGGGACTCCAGTAGCTTGATGACGTCCACGAAGGCCATGCGTTCGGACTTGCTCGCCGTATCGAAGGGCGGCAGCGCCTCGTCGGTCGCGCAGGCCTGGACGACGCGGTCGGCGAGCAGACCGACGGTCGTCACCGGGATCGGCAGCAGCTCGGCCGCGACGACACACAGCAGGGTGTAGCGGCGGCGGTCGAACGGCGCCTTGCCCGAGCGCAGTCGGCGGGCGGGGCGGGAGGCGTCGAGGACGGTCCGGATCTTGAGCAGTCGCGCGTACCCCAGACGCGGCTCCAGCACCAGCTGCCAGCCGCAGTGGTAGTCGAACCACTTCGTCAGCGGGTCCTGCCTGCGGCGGATCAGCTCGAAGCCGGACGGGTCGCCGCGCTCGGTGATCAGCGGTCGACCGAGGAGCAGTCTGATGCCTCGGGCGACGTCCTCCCGCTCGGCCAGGACCAGTTGGTTGGCGAGGGTACTCATCCAGTCTCCTCTCGCACCCACGCCCGGCTGCCGCCGGGGCTGCGGATCTCCACCAGGTAGTCAGGGCCCTCAAGCCGTCCGTGAGGCGTCCGCAGGACGGCTCGCCCACCATCGGGGACTGGTCGGAGGACGATCTCGACGCGGCCGTCCGAGGTGACCGCCCGGCGCGCGCCGCTGCCGTCCGGCCGTACTGCCAGCGCCCTGCCGAGGAGATCGAGCAGCCGCTCGAAGACGGCGTGGTCGAGCATGCCGAAGCCCGAGAGCCGGACGGGGCCGTCCGTGCCCAGGACGTCCCAGGCCGCTTCGAGTTCGGCCCGCTCCTTCCGGGCCCGCTCCGCGCGGATCGCCTTGATCCCGCCGATGTCGCGCACCTTGCCCGTGCGGGTGAACCGCTCGGTGCGTCCGCTGGTGCGCAGCAGGGCGGACACCCTGACCGGAGGGGCCTCGGCCCAGCCGTACGAGGAGGGCACCAACTCGGGGTCAGGATGAGCGAGGTGGGCGTGGCGAGCCGGTCCGAGGCCGAACGCGGCCGACCACAGGCGGTGGAGGTCCTCCTCGGTCGGCGCGGCGGCGAACCAGCGGGCCAGTTCGCGGAAGTCCTGCGCGACGCTGGAGGACCGCCGGCGCGACTCGGTGATCCGGTCGAGGACCTGAAGGAGCGTCACGATGGCGCGCCGCGCCACGTCGTGCAGCTGCTCCACGCGGGGTCGCGAGCCGTCTGTCGGTAGGAACCAGGCCTGCAGACCCTCCCAGCGCGCCCGGCGCCGCTCAAGCCAGGCCGGCGCGGGATCGCCGTCGGCGAGCGGCGGCAACTCGGCACCGTGAAGCGCCCGTTCGTGCAGCAGGCTCACACCGCGCTGCTCGACCCGCTGCACGGCCGCGGCCACCGCCTGCCCGCGCTGGTCGAGGTTGAGGAGGAACTCCTGGAGGTAGGCCACTGTCGCGGCCTTGACCTCGCGGAAGGTCGCCAGGTCCGCGCCCTCGGCGCGCAGCAGGCGTTGCAGCTCACCGTTGAACGCCTTGGTGTTCGCCAGCAGCGCCTCCAGGTGGCCCTCCAGTTCCTGCAGGGTGGTGAAGATCCGACGGTCCGACGACGCCGGGTCGCCGAGCAGCACGTACAGCTCGTCGAGCCGATCGGTAACGGCTTCCAGCACGGCGGTCTGGAGCGCGCCCGTCGCGGCGAGCACGGACAGGGCGTGCTCCACCCCGGCGAGTGCGGCCTCGCCGCGCCGGGTCAGCGAGTACTGGAGGTTCCGGCGCTCGTACTCCTCGGCCGTGCGGTAGTTCTCCGCGTGGTTCTGGACGACGTCGAGCAGCTCCCAGGCGCGCAGCTGGCGCAGGGCGTCCTGCAGGTCGTCGTCGTGGATGGCGTCGAGCCAGCCCACCGACCGCAGGCGGGTGCGGACCTCGTCCAGCCCGAGTGCCGTCTCCAGCCGTTCGTTGGCCGCACCGAACGCCTGAAGGATCGCGCCGTAGAGCTCGGCCCTGTCCCCCGTCGTGAACCGGAACATCTCCGGCGGCACCCTGCGCAACGGCGCCCCTCCTCCCCACAGGTCACCCCGTTCCCGGCTGGCACCACAGTACGCGGACGCACCGACAGCGCCGACCGGGATCTCAATTTGGGGTGGTGGACTGGGCACAAATGCGTGAACTGCAGGTTCGAGGTTGATCGCGTCCCGGAGCTCTGCGAGATCGCTGAACTACTCTTGTCCGTGCGACGGTTGCGCGCGAACCCGCGCATCATCAGACGCAGGATGGTCCGCTGGGCCTCCAAGCGCACCCAGCCCAGGGGTCAAGGTCCGGTCAAGGATTGGGCTGCGGGGCTGGTGGGCGCCTATCCTTATGGAGGTTTTAACAGGCACCTCGTTCGGTGAGGCGTCCTCACGGACACAGACCATTGATCCCATCGGTCGAGAGACACTCCGGATCAGGGCAGATCTGTGCCCGGCTCAAGGGCTGCCCCCGAGTGGCTTCTCCGCATCTCGCGGGGACACGCCGTGGAGTGCCGGAACTCTGAAGGGTCGGGGTGCGCCGGGTACTTGTCCCGGCTTCTCCTTGACGCGCCGCCGTGACGTCGGATCGCGGCCAGGATCGGAAGGAGGCGAGATGGACAGTAGTCCGGGCCATAGTAGGCCCCATCCCTTGTCGTCCTCGCCATTCTTCCGCGGCCCAAAGCGGTCCCCCCTCCCCTGATCCGTCCCGTTCACGACGGCCTCTCTGCCCGGTTCACGTCCGGGCGGGATGTGCCGCCGTGCGTGCGGCGCCGTTACGGCGGTCAGGGGGCGGCGGTGCGCCCTTGGGCCTCCTGATGCCTCGTCACGCCGAGGCAAGGGGGTATTCATCGTGGCTGCCGCCACCCTGTTCATGTCCGCTACGGCCCGTCTGCGCGGTCGCACGGTCGATGCCGAGCGCCGCGCCACCGCCTCACGAGCCGTCCGCACGTCGCTGGTGTCCCTGGCCGGGCTGATCGGCGGTCCGGTCGCCAACCAGGCCGGCCAGGAGGTGGGGCGCATCGTCGACGTGGTCGCCCGCCTCTACGGACCCGAGCCCTATCCGCCGGTCACCGGCCTGATCATCCGCATCGGGCGGCGCCGCGCCTTCATAGCCGCCGACGCGGTCGACAGGGTCCTCTCCGGGCAGGCGCGACTGCGCACCGCCCGCGTGGACCTGCGTGACTTCACCCGCCGCCCCGGCGAGGTGCTGCTCGCCCGCGACGTGATGGACCATCAGCTCGTCGACATCGACGGCATCCAGGTCACCCGCGCCGCCGACCTGTACCTGGCGCCGCTGGCCGACCGCACCGTCCTGGTCGGGGTGGACGTCTCCCTCTCCACCCTGCTGCGCCGCATCGGCCCCCGCCGCTGGCAGATCCGCCCCACCCCGGAGCGAGTCCTGGACTGGCAGTCCGTCGCCCCGTTCGGCGAGCAGGCCATGCACGGGCCCGCCGAGGTGCGGTTGCGCGCGTCGCGTTCCGCGCTGCACCGTATGCGTCCGGCCGACCTCGCCGACATCCTTGAGGACCTCGGCCGCCACGAACGGCAGCAGCTGCTGGACTGGCTGGAGCCGGAACATGCCGCGGACGCGCTGGAGGAGATGGAACCGGCCGAGCTGGAGAACCTGCTCCGCGAAGCGCCGCCCGAGCACGCCGCCCGGCTGGTGGACGAGATGGAGCCGGACGAGGCCGCGGACGCCCTACGCGACCTGCTCCCCGGCGAGCGCGAGACCCTGTTGTCACGCATGCCCGCCCCCGAGGCGGCCGAGCTGCGCACCCTGCTCACCCACCGCGAGGGCACCGCCGGCGGCGCGATGACCACCCTGCTGGTCACCGCCCGTCCCTCGCAGACGATCGCCGATGTGCGCGCGGAACTGGCTGCGCAGGCCGAGCACCGCACCGAGGTCGACGCAGTCGCCGTGCTGGACGACGACGACCGTCTGATGGGCGACATCCCGCTGTTCGACCTGGCGGTGGCCGAGGACACCGCGGTGGTCGCGGACCTGGTGGCCTGGCTCGCCCAGTTCGGCCCGCCGGTCACCGTGCGGCCCGACACCCGCC
Organism: Kitasatospora sp. NPDC032150; assembly: GCF_055579945.1. Lineage (NCBI taxonomy): Bacteria > Bacillati > Actinomycetota > Actinomycetes > Kitasatosporales > Streptomycetaceae > Kitasatospora > Kitasatospora sp. NPDC032150. Next base: position 141,763 of record NZ_JBVIMH010000010.1, read on the forward strand.
TGGCCGAGGCCGCCGACCACCTTGTCGCCGCCCGCGCCACCTCCCTGCTCGTCGTCGACCAGGACGCGCACCCACTTGGCCGGATCCTGGCCGACGACATCCTCGACGCCCTGCTGCCCGAGCGCGGGCGCCTGCACTTCCGGAGGCTTCTCAAGTGACCCGCGACCTCGACACCGTCACCACGGCAGCCGCCGCGCCGCCCGCCGTCGCAGCACCTTCCCGCCGCAGAGGGCTGCGCCGTCTGGCCGCCGTCGCGATGGTCGCCGGCCCCGGCCTGGTTGCCGCGAACGCCGGGAACGACGCCGCCGGCATCGCCACCTACGCCTCGGCCGGCTCCCAGTTCACCTACGGGACGCTGTTCTTCATGGTGCTGGTCACCATCGCCCTGGTGATGGTGCAGGAGATGGCGGTCCGGCTCGGCGCCCACACCGGCAAGGGCCTGGGCGCGCTGATCCGCGAGCAGTTCAGCCTCCGCCTGACCGCGCTCGCCGTCTTCTGCCTGCTGCTGGCCAACACCGGCCTGGTCGTCAGCGAGTTCGCCGGGATCGGCGCGGCGTTCGAGCTCCTCGGCGTTCCCAAGTGGGCGGTCATCCCGCCCTCCGCCGTCCTGTTGTGGTCACTGGTGCTGTTCGGCTCGTACAAGTGGGCCGAGCGCATCTTCCTGGTCATGTCGCTGGCCTTCTTCGCCTACCCGGTCGCCATGATCCTCGGTCATCCGGACTGGGGGCAGGTCGGCGAGCACCTCGCCGTGCCGCACATCGAGCCCAGCAAGGACTTCATCCTGCTGGCCGTCGCCCTGATCGGCACCACCGTCAGCCCCTACATGCAGTTCTACGCCGCCGCCGGTGTCGTCGACCGCGGAGCCAAGCCCGCCGACTACAAGCTGATCCGGGCCGACGCCGTCCTCGGCGCGGTGTTCGCCTGCCTGATCAGCCTGACCATCATCATCGCCACCGCTGCCGCGATCGGCGGCACCGGCCCCCTGGAGTCCGCCGCCCAGGCCGCTGAAGCACTGAAGCCGGTCGCCGGGCCGAGCGCCGAGCTGCTGTTCGCGTTCGGACTGATCGGCGCCTCCGCGTTGGCCGGCGCCGTCGTGCCGCTCTCCGCCAGCTACGCCGTCGGCGAGGCCGCCGGCGTCGAACGCTCCGTCTCCCGCCGCTTCCGCGACGCTCCCCTGTTCCTCGGGCTGTTCACCGCCCAGATCGCCCTCGGCGCGATCGTCGCTCTCACTCCCGTGGATGTGATCCAGCTGCTGATCGGCACCCAGGTCCTGCAGGGCCTGATCAGCCCGGTCGTGCTCGTCTACCTCCTGGTCCTCACCAACCGCCGCTCCGTCCTGGGCGAGGCGGCCAACAGCCCCAGATACCGCATCGCGGCCACCACCGCGGTCACCGGCGTGGCCGCCATGTCCACCATCCTGCTCGTCCAGACCGTCCTCGGCTGGTTCGGAGTCGGCTGAACAACGTCCCGCCGACACGGACCGCCCGGTGACCGAGCCCCACCTGTTCCAGCTGACTCGTCCGATCTCACCCAAGGCTGACGGAGAGCGACTCCCGGCGACGGGACGCCGATCGCGGCCGCTAGCATCGCGCACATGCTGGCTCTGCTCCACACATCGTCCGTCCACGTCCCGGCCTTCGACGCGCTTCGTGACCGCGACCACCCCGGCTTGCCCTTGCGGCACATCGTGTCCGAGTCCTTGCTGACCAGGGCCCGGACCGACGGGCCCGACGCCGTTGCGGGGGACATCGACCAAGCACTCGCCTCCACGGTCGCCGACGGGGCCGCTGCGGTGTTGTGCACCTGCTCGACGATCGGCGGCGTCGCGGAAACCCGCGCCGCGGCGTTGGGAGTGCCCGTGTTGCGCGTCGACCGTCCGATGGCGGCAGCCGCCGTCGCCATCGCACCCGGCGGGGACCGGACCACCACCCACATCGTCGTGATCGCCGCAGTGGCCGACACCGTGGGCCCGACAGTCGCCCTCATCGATGAGGAGGCCGCTCGATCCGACCGGTCGGTAACGGTGACCGCCATCGTGGTCGACGGCGCTTGGGACCGGTTCGAAGGAGGTGACCAGGCCGGCTATCTGACCACGATCGCTGCCGCCGTCGAGGCCGTGGACGGCGCGGACGTCATCGTCCTCGCCCAGGCGTCCATGGCAGCGGCCGCGAACCGGACCACGACCGCCATACCGGTCCTGTCCAGCCCCGCTCCGGGGCTCCGCGCCGCCGCTGCCGCCGTGTCACGCCCTGCCAGCAGAACCGCGTAGTCGACCGGCCTGCGTGCGCGCTTCGGCGACCACATCGAGCCGCCACGCCCTTCACCAGAACGGCGAGCGGGTCCCCACGGCCCTGGGCAGTGCCTCAGCTCCAGTCGAAGGTCAACAGTGCGAGCAGCTCGACGGGCTCGAAGAACAACAGGATTGAGTCGGCGCCCGTTCCACGGTAGTGCCAGCCCGGCACCGACTCCACGAAGCGGAACGGGTTCCCGGACGGACTGACCGGCCACGCGCTGTCGTCGTCGTACTCGATGTGGAAGAGCTTGATCAGTGGCTGCCACAAGTGGAGTCAACCGAGCTGGCCGACGCTGCGATCTGTGTCTTCGCACCCAACGTGGTCACCAACCCGCACGGTACCTCTCTGCGCGACCTCGGCCGATTCACCTATCTCGCCTGAGGGTCTCTCACTGAGGGTGCATGTCGGGATCGTCCCCGGCACCGGCCGTGCCCTCCCCGCTGCCGCCCCCGCTTTGTGGAAGATCGCGTTGGTGAGTAGGGCGTTGAACTTCATCGCCCAGGGCGCGATACAGGGGCCCGCCTTCTGGCAGGCCCCTGACCGGGTCCTCAGTGCGCGGATGGCTTCCGCGCTACTTGGTGTAGAGGGTCCACATCTGGTGCGGCTGGCCGTCCCATTCGTTGAGGGTCACTGCCGTGTCCTGCCCGTTCGCCTGCAGGACCTCGTTCATGTTCTTCGCGCTGGCGATGGTGGTGTGCTCCTGGGCCAGGTTGACGATCCACCGCTGCGCCAGGGAGGTGGGGTCGCACGTGTCCTGGAGCACGGGGCTGCGGCTGCCGGCGTCCGCGAGGCACAGGCCGTACTGCCCGCCCTGGAGCGTGTAGATGCCGGTCCCTTCCGGAGTCTCGCCGACCAGCGTGAAAGTCCAGTTCTGGAAGCTGAGCGACGGGTCGCGGGTCAGGACCTGCGTCGCGTAGAACTCGTCGAGGTTGGTGTTGTCGCTCTCGACCTGGACGGACTTGGTGAACTGCACGGGAGGTTGAGCCACGGCCGTACCGCCGCCGCCGAGGACCGCCGCACCCGAGAGGGCGGCCGTCGCCACAGTGACAGCGGCTTTCTTTCCCATGTTCACTGATCGTTCTCCTTGCTCTGCTCTTCACGAACATTCAGGGGAGTGCCAGGCAGATCCGGCTGGCAGCGGCAATCCGTCAACAAGGTTCGCTGGCAACCCATCAATTGTCAAATCCATAATTGATAGGACGCCAGAAATCCTTGAATACTTCTAGATTCCCATAGGGTGATTACGGAAGACGTGGGTCGGTGTCGGTGGACGGGGCCGCAGGCAGGCAGGGGCGCACGCGGTCCTGCCGCGCACGAACGTTTCCGCTGGCCATCGGGGGGCATGCCTGGTTGGCCACGGCGTTGATGTACCGCCAGAGCCTCCAAAGATACTCGCCGCAGGAACTCGCAAAAGGATGTGCACCTATGCGTAGAGCACTGCATGCCGTTCTGCGATCAGTCGTCGCAATTTGAATCGGCCTCCTCCTACCGCTACAGGCCTCCGGCAAAGCCCAAGCCACCCCGGCGACGTTCACCAACGGAACCCAATTCATCAACACCGCCGGAGATGCGGTACACGGGCGTGGCGGCAGCATGATCAAAGTGGGCGGATATTACTACTGGTTCGGCGAAAACACCTACCCCAACGGCCCCTTCGCGTCGATCCCGGTCTACCGCTCCACCGACCTGCATACCTGGGAGTTCCGCGACAGTGCGCTGAGCCAGACCTCGGCCCCCGAACTGCAGACCGCCGGAGCCTGGCGACCCAGGGTCATCTACAACGCCCGCACGAAGCAATACGTACTCTTCGTCCGCAAGGAGAACTACCCGTCACCCATGACCGAGAACAAGGTCGCGATCGCCACATCGCCCACGGTGGACGGCAACTACGCACCGGGGTGCGCCTGCCGGAACCGTTCGATCTCGATCTCGACACCAGCGGTTTCTGAGCACCTCCCAGATTTGGGTGGCCCCGCGGACGCGGGGAGGGTCCCCAGGGCTTCGGCGTAGTCGACTTATATCCGTTTTGTGATCATCCGAGGCCGAGGAGGGCGAGCGGGCGTCGTGCGTCGCGGGCGTTGCGGCGAAGGGCGGCGGCGATGTTGGTGACACCGTCAAGCTTCAGCGCGCCGATGGCCAGGTTGCGCCAGGCCGCCATCGCGCGGGGCGCGTTGCCGGTCCGTAGCTGGGAGGCATCCTCCGCGAACGTGGTGTCCCGGACATGGTGCAGCGCCTCGACGTTCCAGTGGCGGCGGACCAACTCCGCAAGCTGGGCCGCACTGGCCTGATTGGCGGTGAGGCTCGTGACCGCGTAGACGGTTTTGATGGTGGTCTTGCCGGTCTTTCGGTCGGTGCGGCGGCGCTTGATCTGGATGGCCTGGCCGGCGCCGGGGAACAGCAGGTTGTCCACTGTGGCGACCTTGATCCGGCGGATCTCGCGACGCCCGTGGCCGTTCTCCTTCGTGCGGCCCAGAAGCGGGATGTCCCTCCAGGGAAGGGACTTGAGCTGCTCACGCAGGCTCTTCGTAGAGTCAGCCGCGCGGCGTGGTGCCCATCGCGTCCTTTCAGCGCCAGGGCGCTCGACAGGGACGCCGAGCAGCCGCTGGCGACAGTGGCTGACGAGATCTGGGCACGAACCAGCGCGTGGTCCCGGCCGGTGCCCTACTCGCGGATGCCTGCGGCTTCGATCGCCCGTCGGCGGGTTGCCCGCCAGGTCGCTCCCGACGCGGTGACCACGGTGACGAGGGCGCAGAGTGCGATGGTCCCCCCGATCTGGGTCCACGGGATCACCGTCGGCGCGCCGGTCACGAGCTTGTTCAGCGAGACGTGCTGGGTCGCCGCGGCGAGGCCGGTCGCCACGGCGGCGAGGACGGTGCCGACGACTACCGCCACGGCCGACTCGGCCGCTGCCACCTTCACGATCTGGCTGCGCACCATGCCGGCCAGCCCGAGCAGGGCGAACTCGCGCCGCCGCCCGGCCATCGCCATGATCAGGGTGTTGGCGACCGCGATCAGCGCGTAGGCCAGCGCGATCCCCAGGATGACCACCGCGGCGTTGTCCGTCTGCTCTGCGGCGTGCGCGCGCTGGGCCTCCAGGTAGGCGTCGTAGCTCGTGACGTGCGCGCCGGAGCCGGCCAGCGCCTGGTTCACCGCAGTCGTCTGCTGCTCGTCGAGCGGCAGGCCCGTGCCCGTCTGGGAGTCGACGTAGACCTGGCTCGGCATCAGCGCGCCGGTCAGCGACGCGGACAGGTAGGTGTCGTCACCGTTCAGGCCGCGTGCGACGACCGCCGCGATGACGGCGGTCACCCGTGTGCCGGTGGGCAGTAGGGTGACCACCTGGTCCCCGGCCGAGAGACTGTCGGACTGGGCGGCGTGTTCGTCGATGACCAGGAAGTTGTCGGGCAGCGAGGTGAGCGAGCCGGAGACCACGGGCGGTGTGATGGTCATGCCCAGCGCCGCCGCGGGCACCGCGTTGGTGCTCAGCGAGTCGATCTGGTCGCCCTTCGCGGTGCCGATCCGGATGTTCATCGAGGTGACCGCGGTGACCCGGACCCCGGGGACGGCAGCCAGCTTCTCCAGCGTCCGCGCGTCGATTCCCGTGCCGCCGGGCACCACCACCACGCCCGCCGCGTGGATCTCCTGCTGCTGGCGGGCCAGGACCGCGGCGTCACCGGACTTCTGCATCGTCAGCAGGGTGGCGACCAGCCCGACGGCCACCACGATCGGCGCCACCGTGGCGGCCGTACGCCGCCGGGAGGTGAAAATGTTCTCCCGCACCAGCAGCGGGCCGGCCTTGGCCGAGCCGCGCAGCGGGCCGATCAGCAGCCGGGTGACCGGCCGCAGCAGGATCGGCGCCAGCAGGGTGACCGCGCCGACGTACAGGACCGGGACCACCTCGTACTTGCGGGCGCTGGCCGCCAGATACGGCTCTGTCCGGCCGATGACGATCCCGAAGACGACCGCGCCGATCAGCATCCCGATCCCCAGCAGCCACCGGATCGGCGTCATCCCCCGGCGCTCCACCACGCTCTCGCGCAGCACCTCGATCGGACGCACCAGCGAGACCCGGACCAGGGTGGCGGCCGAGCCGGCCAGCGCCGCGACCACACCGATGACGAAGGAGACCAGCAGCGGCAGCGGGTTGAAGGGGATGGTGAACCAGGACGGGGCCACGTTGTGGTCGAGCATCCAGGAGCGCAGCGGCACGGTGCACAGCGGGGCGAGGAGGCAGCCGGCGACCGCCGCCGCCAGGCCGATCAGCAGCGCCTCGCCGAGCACCATGCGCCGCACCTGCCGGGGCGCGGCACCCACCAGCCGCATCAGCGCCAGTTCACGGCGGCGCTGCTCGGTGGCGAAGGCGAAGGTCGCGATGACGACGAACACGGCGACGAACACCGCCAGTCCGGTCGTACTGCCCGCCATCGCCTGGGCGTTGGCCAGTGCCTGGGCGCCGCCGGTGGAGTCGGCGTCGAGCCGGGTCAGGTCGCCGCCGCTGAGGACCACAGCCTGGCCGCCCACGAGGGCGGACAACTGCTTGGCGTTCTGGTCGGTGACCAGGGCGTTGACGCCGGGCGACAGGCGCTCGGCCTCGGCATCGCTGAAGAAGACCGCGCTCTCGAACCAGAGCGCGCCGGTGACCCCCACCACCCGGTAGTGGCCGGCGCCGTCGGAGGTGGCGGCCTGGGCCTGACGCCCGATCAGCGACCGGTCGCCGCCGCCGACGACGATCTCGTCCGGGGCCTGCGGCGCACGCCCGGCCACCAACTGGTAGCCCGCGAAGGCGGCCGTGGACCACGGGTGACCGGTCGTCCCTGCGGAACCGGGGTTCAGCCGCACCGGGAAGCTGCGGTCGGGTGTGGCCTTGCCCACCGCGCTCACCTTCGTCACGACCTCGGTCGGCAGCACCGCCGGGGCCTTCATCGGACGCCCCTCGAAGCCCTGCGGCGCGATCACGACCTGGGCTTCCTTGAACCGCTGCGGCCCCGGGTGTGGCGTGCCGAAGGTGGCCGCCAGGGTCAGCGCCATCATGCCGATCATCGTCGTGCCGAGCGCGAGGGCGAGGAAGGCGCCCACGAAGCCCATCAAACGGTGACGCAGGGTGGCTACGGCGATCTTCAGCACGGGCTCGCCTCGCTCCCGCCGGGCTCCAACGCGGCCATCCGCAGGGCCACGGTCTCGGCCGTCGGCTCGAACAGCTCGCCGGTCACCCTGCCATCGGCGAGGAAGACCACCCGCTGCGAGTACGAAGCGGCCACCGGGTCGTGTGTGACCATGATCACCGTCTGCCCGCGCTCCTCGACGACACCGCGCAGCAGCGCCAAGACCTCCCGCGCGGTACGCGAGTCCAGCGCGCCGGTCGGCTCGTCAGCGAAGATCACCTTGGGCCTGGTCACCAGCGCACGCGCGATGGCGACCCGCTGCTGCTGACCGCCCGAGAGCTCGGCGGGCCGGTGCTCGCCACGCTCGGCAAGGCCGACCTCGGTCAGCCCCCGGTCGATCGCCACCGAGTCGATCGGACGCTCGGCCAACCGCAGCGGCAGCTCGACGTTCTGTCGGGCCGTCAGCGCCGGGATGAGGTTGAAGGACTGGAAGATGAAGCCCATGTGCTCGCGGCGCAGCTCGGTCAGGGCGCGCTCGGAGAGCTTGTGCAGCGGCGCGCCGTCGAGCAGGACCTGGCCCGCGTCGACCCGGTCGAGGCCCGCCGCACACTGCAGCAGCGTCGACTTGCCCGAACCCGAGGGGCCCATGATGGCGGTGAAGGTGCCCGCCTCAAAGTCGACGTCCACCCCGTCGAGCGCCTGCACCCGATTGTCGCCGCGGCCGTACGTCTTGTGTACGGCGGTCAGGCGGACAATGTCGCCCACCCTCTCCGCACTAACGAAGGCCGGGCTCGAAGCCCGTGCCGGTAGGACCTTGTTCCGGAACACTCGCTCGCCTTTTCCATAGGGACATCGGTCGACGGCATCGGTCACCCGCCGCACCGACGCTAGGGCCGTTTGCGGGATCCACGCCTCCGGGCTGCCCCTGATCTCGCCCCTGAGGAACCCCTGACCCGAGTAGGCGACGGCCGTTCGGCGCAGACACCCACAGCTCGCCACCGGCGGCCGGGTGCTGTTCGCTCTCATGAACATTGAACGCGGCCCGGTTCGGGTGCCTCCCGAAGTGTTGAACTACTGCTGTCGGATCTCATGAAGAGAATATGTCCGACAGATCATTACGAATCGGACGTCATCCGACTACGCCGAAGCCCTGGGAGCGTCCCCTCGGCGCGGGTCGGGAGTCGGTGCCCGCCTGAGCGGTGGGCCCGATCTCCGCCAGGATGCCTTCCCCTCTCCGTCAGCCTTGGGTGAGACATCCCGCTTTGTCGGGTTGGCCTGAGAGGGCCACGGGAACTCCGGCGACGAGCAGTGCATCGGCCAGCCCCAGTCGGACGTTGACGGGATCGCGGTCGGCCCGCCCCTGGTACGGAAGGACGATCGGCACCGAGTCGGCCGCCAGGCGCGGCCCTCCACCCGTTTGCGTGGCCGAACTCCGGAACTCCTCCTTGTGATGCAGGTCATCAGCTACCTGATGACCACACCGAGCAACTCCGTCTACGACCTGAACCTGCGCACGATCACCGCCGACGCCCTGGTCCGAGGCTACGTTCCCGCCAGGGGTGAACTCTGTTCCGTGCAGGCGGGCTTCGAGATCTGGAACGGGGGCACCGGCCTGGCCACCACCTCCTTCTCCTACCAGCCCAGTGCCGGTCTCCCCGCCGGAAACGTGACATGGCTGCTGTCTCCGACCGGCTATCTGCTGAACCCCGCGTCCGGGAAGTGCCTGGACGACCCCAAGTCCACCGCCGTGCCGGGCGTCCCCCTGAACCTGTGGACCTGCAACGGCACCGCCGCCCAGATCTGGTACTCCGCAGCCTGACCGCCGGCGCCGTCGGCCGCGGGCCCGGGGGACCGAGCCGTGCTCGCCCGGGCCTGCTGCCCGTCCGGCCACCGTCTTCGGCTACTCCCGGACGATCTCCAGCTCGGAGGTCCTGACGGTTGAGGGCGGCGCCTGATCCGATGCGCCTCAGCGAGGTCCTGCACGGCGGCGAGAGCGGTCGATCCTGCCGTTCTCAGAGGTAGCGCCGCCAGTGTCGGAACGTCCCGGCGATCCGGCCGGCGCGGAGCGCCAGGACGGCGAGCCAGGCGCCGCGGCTCTCCGGTGAGGCGACCAGGTCCCGTGCGTGGAGCAGCAGGCCCCACCACGCCCTGGCGGCCTCGGCGGGCCGGGAGCGGGGCATCCCGTGCGGGCCGAAGTCCCGGTAGAGCTTGGCGTGCGATCTGCCGTAGCGGTACTGCTGGTGGACAATGGCGCGCGGTTCGGCGCGGAGCCGGTAGTGCACGACGGCGTCCGGCACGAAGTCCAGGCGGTATCCGGCCAGTTGCGCCCGCCAGAAGAACTCCACGTCGTCGGAGCCGTAGCGGTAGCTTTCGTCGAATCCGCCGAGTCGTCTCCACAGCTCCTTGTGGAACCCGCAGTTGGCGCCCAGTGGATAGGGCAGGAAGCCGAAGGTGTCGAGCAGCCGGTCGGCCCCGCGCGGCGGGCGCGCGGCGAGTGCCACGGAGCCGTTGAGCATGCGGCGCTCCATCGAGCCGCCGACGGCCGGACTGGTCCGCAGGGTCTCCACCATGGCGGTCATCCAGTCGGGGGCGACGAGGTCGTCCGCGTCGCAGCAGAGCACCAGTTCGCCCCTCGCGTGCCGGCAACCGATGTTGCGCGCGTGGTTCGCGCCGCCGCTCTCCGGAGCGCTGACCACCTTCAGCTGCGGCATCCTGCACTGCCAGGACCGGAGTACCTCGCCGGTGCCGTCGTGCGAACCGTTGTCGACCACGACGACCTCCCACGGTCCCGGGTAGGTCTGCCGCCGAAGCGCCGCGAGTTGCGAGGCGATGGTCGCCGCTGCGTTGCGCGCGGGGATCACGACCGAGACCGTCCCGGCTCCGGGCGGCCTCTCGGCTTTCTCGGCTTCGTTCAACTGCTGCGCTTCCGACATGGAGTCATACTGCGCCGCCGCCGGGCCGTACCGCGCGGATCACCGCCGGGGTGTCCCGCAGATCGGGCAGGACGGACTCCGCTCCCGCCGCCCGCAGTTCGGCCGCGCCGGTCGTCCCCGAGGCGACGGCGACCACGCGGGCCCCGCCGTCCCGGCCCGCTGCCACGTCCCGTACGGTGTCGCCGATCAGGACGGTGTTGCCGGCGTCGAAGACGCGGCCGTGGACGGCCGCGGCACGGCGCTGGGCGACGGCGACCAGGGCGGCCCGTTCGACCGCGTCGTCCCCGTAGGCGCCGGCCTCCTGGTCCACCAGCGCGTCGAGTCCGAAGACGCCGAGCTTCAGGGCGGCGTTCGCGCGCAGGTTCCCGGTCAGCACGGACTGGACGACGCCCTCGCGCGTGCGCAGCGCGGTGAGGGTTTCGCGGGCGCCGGGCAGGACCCGTCCGACGGCCTCGAGCTCGGTGGCCTTGTGGCGGAGCTCCTGGACCAGTACCTCGGCCACCCGGTGCCGCGAGGCCGGTCCGAGTCCGTGCCGGCGGAACAGCTCGTCCATGATGTCCCGTTCGGTCCGGCCCGAGATGTCCACCTCGTGGACCGCGGGGCGGCCGGTGAGCCGTTCGAAGGCGCGCGGGTAGATCTCGGCGCACCCGGGGACGTTGGAGATCAGGGTGCCGTCGATGTCCCACAGCAGTAGGGTCGCCGTCACGCGCCCGCCCCCCGCTGCCCGGCGCCGGCCGGGGCCGTGGCCTCGAACGGCCCGCGTCGCGCGACGCAGGCCGCGCCGCGGCGGGCCGCGAACTCCAGCGCCTCCCAGGTCCGCGAGCCGGAGCCGAGCGCGAACGTCAACGCGGCGGCGAAGGTGTCGCCGACGCCGTAGGTGTCCACCACCGGCCCGGGGGCCTCGATCGCCGGGTAGCGCCGCGCGGGTTCACCACGGCGGACGAACCGCCCGCCCCGGACGCCCTCGGTGCTGACCAGCAGTTCGGGTGGTTCCGCCAGCAGCGTGTGGTCGTAGCGCTCGGCCGGGTCGTGCGCGCTGCCGACCATAGCGTCGACCGCCACCCCCGACCGCGACACGGTCGCGAGCTCCCGCGAGGTCACCACCAGGACCGCCGCCTGCCGGGCCGCCCGCAGCACGGCGGTGTCTCCGGCGGTGAAGAACACCGCGTCGAAAGCCGCCAGTTCCCGCCAGTCCAACGCGTCACCCCCGGCCGGCTCCAGCCGTTCGCCGAGGGTGACGGTGGTGCGTTCCCCGGAGCCGTCGACCATGCTCACCGCCTCGCGGGTCCGCCCCGGGCGGGGCGCGGCCAGCACCCGTACGCCCCGCCGTTCCAGCTCGGTGCACGAGCTGTGCCCGGCGTCGTCGTCGCCCAGGGCGGTGAAGAAGGTGCAGCCGCCGGCGAGTTCCGCCAGCCCCACGGCGGCCACCGCGCCACCGCCCGCCGGGCCCTGCCAGAGCGGATCCGCGTGGATCACGTCACCGGGGACCGGCACCTTCTCGACCAGGGCGATGGTGGTCCATTCGACATGTCCCACCACCGCCACCCGGAGCCGGTCGGGCCCGGCGGGCCGGTGCAACGGCGTATCGCACAGAAGAGCGTCCTCGTCCATCAGTTCGTCGACTCCCGTACTGGACCCGGGAGAACCGGGCGCGGGAAAAGCACACGTCTGCTCGGGCACCGGACGTGATCGGACACGTCGTCGCCCGAGTGTGACACCCCGTCGCACCGTCGGGAAGAACACCTCGGCGATTCGGCCGGATCGCCACCTGCCGGGCCGATCCCTTGTTCCGGGACGGGTACGGGTTTCCGGGCCGACCGGACGACTACGCACTCTTCCCTTCCCGTGGCGCACCTGTCTAGCCTGTCACTCGCCGGTCGCCGGGTCCCGGGGATCCCGCACGACCGGACACCCGCGCCACACAGACCGCACCGCTGCACGTCCCAACAGTCCGTATCCAGTTGGACGGAGAGCCGCGTGAAGTCTTCCCTAGTGCTGCCCGAAACGGAATCATCCAGTTCGTCCACGGTCCGAGCGGTCCTCTTCGACTTCGACGGGACGCTGTGGGACCCGGAGCCGGACATCTTCCGCGCCCACGCCGAGATCTTCCTGGAATTCGGCGGGCGGCTTTCCGTGGAGATGTGGTCCTCGGTCGTCGGAACGATCGGGTTCGATCTGTGGGCGCAGCTGGAACAGTTCACCGGAAGGCCGGTGGACCGGCGGGCCCTGCAAAACCGGGTCCGCCGCCGGGAGCGCGAACTGCTGGGAAGACTGCGCGGCCGGCCCGGGGTGCACTCCGTCCTGCGGACGATCGACGCGCTGGGCATCTCCCGGGCCATCGTCAGCAACTCGACCCGGAACTGGATCGCCCGGTACGCGCGGCAGTGCGGCTTCTGGGAGGGGTGGAGCACGGTGCGGTGCGCCGACGGCGACCTCTCCCGTGCGAAGCCGGAGCCGGACCTGTACGTCGAGGCCCTCGACGTGCTGGGGGTGCCCGCCGAGCAGGCGGTGGCCTTCGAGGACACGCCGAGCGGCCTGTGTGCCGCGAAGCGGGCCGGGATCCGGTGCGTCGCGGTGCCCAACCCGATGACCGCCGGGCTCGATCTGGGCGAGGCCGATCTGTGCTGCGCCTCCTTCGAGCAGCTCGACCTGCCCGCGCTCCTCGGACCGCTCCCCCAGGGCCCCGCCGGGCCGGACCGCACCGGTCCGCTGCCGCTCACCCGGTGATTGTGCCCGTCCCCGCGAAACCGCCGACCTGCCGGAGGCAGAGCTCATGACGCATGCCGACCCCGAACCACCAGCCGCCCGCCCGACCCCCGTGTCCGCGCAGGACGTGGGGAACGTCCTGGACCACTACTACTACCTGCCGGACAAGCTCCGGGTGGTCGCCGGTGAGGGCGTCTACCTCTACTCCGACGACGGACGGCGCTATCTCGACTGCTCCGCCGGGACGTTCAACCTGAGCCTCGGCTACGCCCACCCCGAGATCGTCGAGACGGTTCGCGAGCAGGCCGCCAACCTGATCCACGTCACTTCCAAGTTCCAGACCGGGCCGCTGAACGACCTGGTGGCGAAGCTGGCCGAGGTCTCTCCGCCTAACCTCACCCGGGTGCACCTGAAGTCGGCCAGCGGCTCCGACGCCAATGAGGGGGCTGTCAAGATCGCCCAGGCGCACACCGGGAAGTCCGACGTGGTCACGCTCTTCCGCGGCCACCTCGGCCAGACGCTGGCGATGATCGGCGCCTCGGGCGCGGCCTTCCGCCGGACCCCCTTCCCGTCGATGCTGCCCGGCGTCGTGCACGTCCCCGACCCGCACTGCCTGCGCTGCTTCTACAAGCAGGAGCGGGCCACCTGCGGCCTGCTCTGCGTCGAGCGGATCAACGACTTCATCGACTACGCCAGCACCGGCCGGGTGGCCTGCGTGGTGCTGGAGCCGATCAGCGGCAACGGCGGCAACGTGGTGCCGCCGGACGGCTACCTCCAAGCGCTCAAGGACCTGTGCGAGGAGCGCGGGATCATCCTGGTCTTCGACGAGATCCAGACCGGGTTCGGCCGCACCGGGCAGATGTTCGCCGCCGACCACTTCGGGGTCGCCCCGCACATGATGACGTTCGGGAAGGGGCTCGGCGGCTCGGGCATGCCGATCGCCGGCATCCTGACCGAGGACCGGCTGACCGGCGTGGCGGGGCACCACATCAACTCCACCTTCGGCGGCAACGTGCTGGCCGCCGCCGCGGCCGTGAAGACCATCGAGGTGATCGGCCGTCCCGGGTTCCTGGAGAACGTCCGGGCGGTGGGCGCGCACGTGACGGCCCGGCTGCGCGAACTGGCCGCCAAGGTGCCGTTCGTGCAGGAGGTGCGCGGTGTGGGCCTGATGATCGGCATCGACATCGTGGACCCCACCGGACGCCCGGACGCCCGGCTGACCAACCACCTGGCCGAACTCGGCCTGGAGCAGGGACTGTTGCTGCGGACGTCGCTGTACGGGCACGGCAACGTACTGAAGGTTCGACCGGCACTGATCATGACTATGCGGGAGGCGGACGAGATGTGTGACCTGCTGGAGCGACTGTTCCTCTCGGTCGCATGAGGGCGCTGGTGCAGGGCCTGTCCCGGCGGATCCGGGCGGCCGTCAACAGCGGCCGGGAGAGCGTCGGCAGCCGCTACGTCGCGGGAACCGCGATGGGTGGCGACGCCGAGTTCCCCGTCGACGTCCTCGCCGAACGGGCCGCCTGGGACTACCTGCGCGAGCAGGGCGCACCCGTCGCGGTCTACACCGAGAGCGAGGGCCTGCGCACCATCGGCGCACGGCCCCGGCACGTGCTGGTCATCGACCCCATCGACGGCACCAGGGGCGCCGCCGCCGACCTGGAGATGGCCTGCGTCTCCATCGCCGCGGCCCGCTTCACCGAGTCGCCCACCATCGGCGACATCGAGTACGCCATGCTCCAGGAGCTGAAGACGGGCAACTGGCTGTACGCCGACGTCCACGGCAGCGGGATCGAGACCGGTGGCTTCCGCACCCCGGTGCCCCGGCTTTCGGCCACTGCGGACCTTGAGCGGATGTTCTGGTCGCTGGAGTTCAACGGCCACCCGGCGCACCTGATGCTCGGCGCCTACGGCCACCTGGTCGACGCCTCGGCCAACCGGGGCGGCGTGTACGTGTTCAACAGCGCGTCCTTCTCCATCTCCCGGATCATCACCGGCCAGATGGACGCCTACGTCGACATCGGCAACCGACTGCTCCGCGACCGCCCCGAGACCGAGTCCGAGTTCCGCCGGGTCGGCCACGGCAGCATCCTGCACCTGTTCCCGTACGACATCGCGGCTTCGGTCTTCCTCGCGGAGCGGGCCGGGGTCACCATCACCGACGCCTACGGCGGCTCGCTGCGCGACACCCTGCTGTTGGACATCGGCCCGGCCAACCAGCGCTCGTGCATCGCCGCCTGCACCCCGAAGCTGCACGCCGCGCTGATCGAGTCCATCCGCTGGTAGCCGGGGCCGACGCTCCGGGGGCCTGCCGCCGAAGCGTCCGCAGGGACGCCACAGCACGACCGGGGCGGAGGTTCCCGCCCTCCCGCTCCGGGACGAGGAGGCAACGCCGTTGACCGAGGTCCGGTACACCGACGTCCAGCACATCGACATACCGCCAGGTCCCCCGGCCGGCGGGTGGAACGACGAGACCGCCCTGGCGGCCGTCGCCGGCGCACTCGGTCTCAGCGTCGGCGACGAGATCCTCGAGGGCGGCTCCCCCGCCCGGGTGTACCGGGCCGGCACGGCGTCCGGGGAGGCCCTGGTGGTCAAGGTCCTGGTGGCTGGGGAAGGCGCCGTGGACGGCCACGACCTGACCTCGTTCCGGCACAAGCTGCGCCAGATCGAGCTGATCCGGGCCGGCGCGCCACGGCTGGCCGCGCACTACCTCCCGATCGTGCACGCCCTCGACGGCGACACCTGGTCGGCCTACACCACGCCCTACTACCCCTCCGAGGATCTCGCGGCCCCGCTGCGCGGTCCGTCCGACGGAGTGGAGACCTTCTTCCGCCGGTACGCGGCCGTCGTCCGGGTCCTGGTCCTCGACGGTTACGCCGTTCAGGCCGTCCCGGCCCCGGCCGGCCACCTGGCCGCGATCACGGTGGGGCGCTTCCTGCGCCGGCTGCCCGTGCTGCGCGTGGCGCTGCCCGCCGAGTTGCTCGACGCCGACCGGTTCGTCGTCAACGGCGTACCGTGCGACACCCCGCGGCTGGTGCTGGATCGGCTGACGGCCCGTCACTCGGGTCGGCTCGCCCGGGTGGCGCCGGTCCGACTGATGCTCCCCGCGCACGGGGACGCCAACCCGCGCAATCTGCTGCTCCGCGAACTCCCCGGCACGGAGGCCGAGTTCCGGATCATCGACCCGCGCGGCGCCACCGACCCCTGGGACCCGGTCTACGACCTGGCGAAGACCCTGTTCGGCCTCAGCGTGTGGGACCCGGGACTGAGACTCGGCTTCTCGGTGCGCCGCTCGGGACGCGGGGAGTACGAGGTGGGCTTCCGGCAGCCGGTGTTCCCGGGGTACCGCGCGGCGATCCACCGGTTCCTGCCGTTCCTGCGGGCCACCGACGGGCTGGCCGAGCTGTTCGAGGACGATCCGCACTGGCTGGAGCGGCTGCTGCTGCTCCACGATCTCCACGTGCTGGCGGAGGCCCCGTGCCGGCTCTCGGACCCGAAACCCAAGCCCGACCTGCGGGGTGTGAACTCCACGCCGGCCGAACTCGCTCTCGGCCACTACCTCCTCGGCACTCTGCTGATCAACGATCTGGACGCTCAGCTCGGCCGGCCCGGCGAGCTGGACGCGGATCGCCACCTCGCGCTGGTGGCCGACCACCTGCCGGGCGGATGACGGGCGCCGCGCCGATCACGGCACCCGTCCGGCGTGCCCGTCAGCCGGGCGGGTCCGCCGCCAGGTGGGCGAGTGCGGTGTCCAGGTCCGGCCCCTCCAGGGAGTGCCGGGCACTCCTGAGCACCAGCCGGGGCGGACGCCGGCAGTCGGGATGGATCTCCCGGTCGCGCACCGGCACCACCCGCGTGGGCAGGCCGAGCGCCCGCTGGACCCGCGACATCAGCTCGAACCTGGTCACCACCTCGCTGCCGCCGTAGTGCACCACCCCGGTGCGGTCCCACAGCCGGGTCAGCGCCGGGGCGAGGCTCGGCAGGTACAGCGGCGCGCAGACCAGGTCCGTCTGGGCGGCGGTCCTCGGCCCGGCCATCCGCGCCAGGAAGGTGTCCGCCCAGGGACTGCGGCCGAAGACCAGCGGAATGCGCACCACCAGGTGGGTGCCGTCCGCGAGCAGCAGGTCCTCGGCGGCCGCCTTGGTCCGGCCGTAGACGTTCACCGGGGACCTGGGGTCGTCCTCGGTGTAGCGCGGCCGGGTGCCGTCGAAGACGTTGTCACTGGAGAGGAGGAGCAGTTTGGCCGCCGAGCCCCGCAGCGAGTCCAGCAGCACCTCGACCGGACGCACGTTCAGCGCATGGGCCAGCACGGGATCGCTCTCCGCCGCCTCCAGCGGCACCAGTCCGGCCGCGTGGACGACGAGATCGAACCCGCCCCCGCCCGCCAGCCGGGCCAGCGCCTGCTCGTCCCGCAGGTCGAGCGGCACCAGCCCGGGAACCCGGCGGGTGGCGAAGGTGCCGACCACCTCGTGCCGGCCGGCCAGGGCGGTCCACAGACCGCCGCCCACGAACCCCGATGCACCGAGCAGCAGGATCCTCATGCAATAACCTGACGCATCGTCATAAATAGCTCCCATCAAGGGCTTTGATCCGGCCATGTGATCGCGGGATGCGATGACACCACGCGGGCCCGCCCTGGGGGAAGAGGGAGGAGCCGGATGAAAGCGCTCACGTTCGAGAAGGCGGGCCGGGTGGCCCTCCAGGACCGCCCGGTGCCGGTGCCAGCGGCCGACGAGGTCCTGGTCAGGGTCGCGGTCACCGGAATCTGCGGGACGGACCGGCTGATCGTGCTCGGCGGCTTCCCCGCCAAGCCCGGTGTGATCCTCGGGCACGAGGCGGCCGGCGAGGTGGCCGCGGTCGGGGCCGCGGCCACCTCGCTCGCGCCCGGCGACCGGGTGGTGATCAACCCGACCTCCTACTGCTGGCAGTGCCGCACCTGCCGGCGGGGGCTGCCGGCCCACTGCGAGGCCAAGGACGGCCGGGAGATCGGGGTCGACCGCGACGGGACGATGGCCGAGTACGTCGTCCTGCCCGAGCGTTTCGTGCACCGCCTGCCGGCCTCGATGTCCTACCGGCGGGCCGCCCTGGTGGAACCGTTGGCCTGCGTACTGAACAACCTGGCCGCGGCCGGGCCGCGCCCGGACGACCGGATCCTGGTGATCGGCGCCGGCCCGATCGGCGCGCTGTGCGCGCTGGTCCTCGCCAGGCGCGGCGCCAGGGTGGCACTGGCCGACCGCGACCCGGTCCGCCTGGGACTGGCCGAATCCCTGCTGCCGCGCCAGGTCCGGGTACTGGCCACGGAGGAGACCGGCCCGGGCGCTCCCGCCCCCGATACCGTCATCGACACCACCGGCACCCTGCCGAACGGCGTCCTGAGCACACTGGCGGCGGCGGGCACCGTGGTGGTGATGGGCGAACGGGAGACGGCCGTCGCCGAAGTACCGCTGCGGTCCCTGGTGACCCGGGGCATCCGGCTGGTGGGCGCCGGACCGTACCGGCCGGCCGACTTCGAGCTCGCGCTCGACCTGGCGGCCGACCTGCCGCTCGACTCCCTGGTCACCCACGTGCTCCCGCTGGACCGGTACGCCGAGGCCCTGGACCTGCTGGCCGCCGCACCGGCCGGACCGCAGCCGGCGGGCGACCCGGTCGCCCCGGTCGACCCGCCCACCGGATACGGTGCGCTCAAGGTGCTGCTGGCCTCGGACGAGCGGATGGCGCCGTGACGGGCGAACCGGGCGCGGCCCGGGCCGCCATGGTGGGCGGGGCCCTCTGGCTCGACGGCAGCCCGCGGTTCCTGATCGCCGGCGAGTACCCGTACTACCGGGATCCTCCCGAGCGGTGGGCGGCCAAGCTGCGGGCTATCCGCGCGGCCGGGATCGAGGTTGTCACCTGCTACGTGCCCTGGCGGCACCACGAGGTCGCCGACGGCGTCGGCCTGCGCTTCCGGTTCGCCGGGGACGGCAACCGCGACCTGGTCGGCTTCCTTGAGCTGGTCGCCGCCACCGGGCTGCTCGCGGTGCCGAAACCGGGCCCGTTCGTCCACGCCGAACTGCCCTTCGGCGGGCTGCCCGACCGGCTCAGCCCCACCGCCACCGCCGGCCGCCAGGCCGCACTCTCGGCCGACGGCGAGCCGCTGCTCTCCCAGCGGCTCGCCCTGCCCTCGGCTTCGGACCCGGCCTTCCTCGCCGACGCCAAATCCTGGCTGCGCGCCGTCGGGCGGGTCCTGCAGCCGTTCCTCCACCCGGCGGGCCCCGTGGTCGCGGTGCAGATCGGCAACGAGGGGCACTACGGCGAGACCGCCCTGGCGATCGACGCCCTCGACTACTCACCGGCGGGGTTGCGCCGCTTCGGCGCCTTCGCGCCCGGGGTCGGGGCACCCGGACCGGACGACGGCCCGCTCTCCGCCGACCGGCTGCGGTCCCTGCTGTGCTGGGGCGAGTGGTCGGCCGAGGCGCTCGCCGAGGGGATGCGGACGCTCGCGGTCGAACTCGGACAGGCCGTCCCGGTGTTCACCACCTCATCGCCCCCGGCCCGGGCCGACCGCGCCCCCGCCCGCCCGGCCGGCCGGTACGACGCCTGGCTGGCCAGAAACCGGCCCGGGCGGCCCACCGCGCTGCCCCGCGCCTACACCAGCTGGGCGGGGAACGTGCTGTCGGACGACGAGGCCCTGGTCAACTACGTCCTGGCGGCCAAGCAGGGGCGCGGCCCGAACATCGAGGAGAACTGGGGACTGGGCTGGGTGGACCCGGGCTGTGCCTTCCCGGTGGTCCCGATCCACCACGCCCTGCTCGGCGTCGCCTGCGGAGCGACCGGCATCGACGTCTATCCGGCCTGCGCCACCGCCGGCTGGGGCGAGCACCTCGCGGTGGACCGCGGCTACCTGGCCCAGACAGCCGGCGATCCGGCGCAGCTCGACCCGCCGTACGGGGAGGCGGCACCGATCCGGGTGGACGGCACTCCCGGCCCGGCCTTCGCCGCGCTGCGCGTGCTGACCCACTTCCTCGCCGGGCAGGGGGCCGAACTGGTCCGCTCCCGGCCGGAGCCTGGCATCACCTGGGGGCTCCACCCGCCGTACGCGGCGGTCGGCGCCTGGGCGTCCGAGAAGGGCCGGCCCGCCACCTGGGCCGGGTGCCCGCTGCCCGCGCCGGCCGGGGAGACCCTGGTCCCGTTCGTCGCCCACTGCCTGGCGCACAACCTGCCCTTCCGGCTGGCCGAGTTGACCGGGGAGTGGGCGCCCGGCCCCGGGGACGGGCCGCTCGTGGTGCCCTCGGGCTTCTTCATGGAGCGGGCGCTGCAACGACGGTTGGCCCGATTCGCGGACGACGGAGGATCCCTCCTGCTGCTGGGTGAACTCCCGCGTCTGGACGAGATGTTGACGCCATGTATCGAACTGGCCGACGCGGTGGGGCGATTGGCGGCGAGCAGTGGGCGGCCGCCGAAGGTCCGTGTGGTGCCGCCGCACGATCGGCCCGTCGGGGCGGCGGTGGCGGAGTGGCTCACTCGTGCGGGTGAGATGTGGGTACGTCCGGGGACCGACGGGTGGCTGGAGTTCCGGAGTCCGGCGGCGGATCCCGAGGAGTGCTTCGTGTTCCTGTTCAACCGGTCCGGCGAGGTGCGGCGGGCCCGCACCGAGTTCCGTGGACGGCCCGTCACCGCCGACCTGGTGCCCGGCGGCTGCGCGGTCGTCCGGATCTCCCACGGCCGGCTGCGGGCCTGCTATGTGAAAGGATTGGACGAGAGGACCGGCTCGGGAGTGCCGGTCCGGGTGCGGGTGGGCGATGACGTGCTCGCCTCGGACCAGTCGTGCGACCTGTCCGCGGTGTGCCGACCGAGCGGCTTCGACGTCCGTACCGCCGGCGGGCCGGCGGACCTGCGGGTGACTCTGCCGGAGGCGCAGTGACGACGGAGGCGCAGTGACGACATCAACCCCGCCACCGGCAGGAGCCGCCCCGACGGAGGCCGTGGGCATCGACGTCGGCGCCACCAAGATCGCGGCGCTGCGGGTCGCCCGGGACGGCACGGTACTGGCCCGGGCCCGCTGCGACACTCCGCGCGGTAGCGCCGAGGATCTCGTCGACACCCTCGGCGGCCTGGTGAAGCAGGTCCGCGGCGACCGGGTCGTCGCGGTGGGGGCCGGCCTGCCCGGCATGGTCGACGCCCGCACCGGAGCACTGGTCTTCGCCCCCGGCCTGGAGTTCGCCCGGGCCCCGCTGCGGGAGATGATCGCGGACTCGGTCGGGCTTCCGGTCCGCACCGACAACGACGCGAACGCGGCCGCCTGGGCCGAGTACCGACTCGGTGCCGGCCGCGGCCACGACCACATGGTGCTGGTGACGATCGGCACCGGGCTGGGCTGCGGCATGATCGTCGAAGGGCGGCTGCTGCGCGGATCGCACGGCTACGCGGCCGAGGTCAGCCATCTCATCGTCGATCCGCAGGGCCCCCGGTGCGAGTGCGGCAAGCACGGGTGCTGGGGAGTCTCCGCGTCGGGCCGCGCCATCGCCAGGCTCGGCCGCGAGGCCGCCGCGGCCCGTCCCGGCTCGGCACTGGCCCGGCTGATCGGCCGGGGGAGCGCCGGCGCGGGAGAGGCGGTCACCCGGGCGGCCGAGGAGGGCGACCCGCAGGCCGTCGAAATCCTCACCCGGGTGGGCACGCTCACCGGTCGCGGACTCGCCTCGCTGGCCAACATGCTGGACCCGTCGGTACTGGTCGTGGGTGGCGGCCCGATCTCGGCCGGCGAGCTCCTGCTCGGGCCGGCCCGTGCCGCGTTCACCAGCTGGCTGTACTCCCCCGGTGACCGCCCCGCGGTGCCCATGGTGCCCGCCCGTTTCGGGAACGACGCGGGAGCGATCGGCGCGGCCGTGCTGGCACTCGACGAGTCCACCGGCCGGGCGCCCGACGGGTCCTGACGGGAGCACGGTCAACCCCTCCCCTCCCCGGCTGGCCGCCCGGACCTCACCCCGGAGTCGCCCGAGCGCAGCGCGACCGCGCGGACCTCTCCCCGGAGTCGCCCGAGCGCAGCACGACCGCGCGGACCTCACCCCAGGGGTCGCCTGGCCAGGTCGGCCACCCCGACCAGACCGGCGTCGTTGCCCAGCGCCGCCGGCCGGACGACCGCCTCGGGCCGGTGGCCGCGCCCGGTGAGGTGCTCGCGGAACGACTCCCGGACCGGGCCGAGCAGCAGCTCACCCGCCGCACCCACACCGCCGCCGATGACGATGCAGGCGGGATCGAGGACGGCAGCCAGCGCGGCGAGACCCACCCCCAGCCAGTGGCCGAGCCCGGCGAGGAGGCCGAGTGCCGCTTGGTCCCCCTCCCTGGCCGCCCGGGTGAGCAGCGGGCCGGTCAGTCCGTCGACGGTGCCGCCCGCCCGCCGCAGCAGCGGCGCGGCCTCCGGGGTGCCGGCGGCCACCAGGGCCCTCGCCTCCCGTACCAGCGCGGTCCCCGAACCGTACATCTCCCAGCATCCCCGGCTGCCGCAGCCGCAGACCAGCCCGTCGGGGACCACCGGCAGATGGCCGAACTCCGCCGCGACACCGTAACGGCCCCGGTACAGAACGCCGTTGACCACCAGACCGCCGCCGATCCCGGTGCCGACGGTGACACACGCCACCGGGTCACGGCCCCGTCCGGCCCCGAACCGCGCCTCGCCCCAGGCAGCGGCGTTGGCGTCGTTCTCCACCGTGACCGGCAGGTCGAGCACCTTCTCGACCACGGCCCCGAGCGGTTCGGACTCCCAGCCGATGTGCTTGGCGAACAGCACCGTGGCACGCTTCTCGTCGACGAATCCCGCGGCTCCCAGTCCCACGCCCGCCACCGGATGGTCACCGCGCACCGCCTCGACGACGTCGCAGACGGCGGACTCAACCCGGTCTGGCTCCCGAGGGGTGGCCACCCTCACCCGGCGGAGGATCCGCCCCGCCTCGTCGACCACCCCAGCCGCGATCTTGCTGGCGCCTATGTCCACACCGATGGTGAGTGCCATCGCCCCAGACCTCCCGCTTGCCGTCGGGCTGCGCCCGCACCGCTCGGACGCGGTCGGGCCCACTCGGGCATTCTGCTGCCCGGGACCCGGCGTCGGTCAGTGTCCTTCCGGCCATCGGCGGCCGACCGGCGGGTGGTTGCCCGGGAGCCGGACCCCGGGGCGCGGAGTTCGTACCGTCGCGGGGGACGCTGCTGCTCCCGTCCTCGGGGGGACATCCGGGAGACGGTCCGTCAGGCCGATGGCGCAGAATACCGTCCGTGCCGACCGAACCGTGAGGGGTCCGCCCACCGATGTGCGGGCCATCCGGGTGAGTGCCACGCTGTTCTGGGGACGTCCGCCCGACGTCCGCCCCCTCGCCCCCAGCTCGACCCCAGCTCGACCGAGGAGGGAAGGCATGGCCGACAGAGAACGCGACCCGTACGGCGAGACGCACTACATGGACGACCTCACGGAGGAGACCCAGTCCGTGCAGGAGCAGGAACGCCAGCTCCGGCAGCACCGCCAGGAATCCCGGCGCAGCGCCCCGACCGACGAGGACACCTCGTACGACCAGGACGACCTCGAGGATCTCCAGTGACGCCGCACGCAGGGGTGCTCCCCCGGCAGGGCCTGGGGAGCACCCTCCTCGCGGGCCGACCGCTCGGACGTTGACCGGTCCGCTGGACGCCGGCGCCCGCACGGCGGCTCGCTGGGGCCCGCGCACCGGTCCGGCGGGTTCAGCCGGCCATCGGCGGGTTCAGCCGGGCGACCTGGTCGTCCGTCAGGCTCCAGCCCACGGCATCGCGGCCGCCACCCGCGACCCGGACACCGCGCGGGCCCTGCACCGCTTCTACCGCACCCGGATCGCCGAATGGGCGCCCTGCGTGGCCCAGGCGATCGAACGGGGTGAACTCCCCGAGGGCACCGATCCCCACGAGGTCATCCGCGCCGTCTCCGCCCCCTCTACCACCGTCTCCTCGCCGGCGGTGAGCCGATCGATCCCGCCGCCGCGGACCAGGCGGCCGCGGCGGCTGCGGCCGCCGTCCGCGCCGGCGCCTACCGCCTCCCCCGCTCCCCGGCCCCGTCCTCAGCCGCCGTGGACCAGGCGGCCGCAGGGCACCACCTGGACGGGCATTGACTTCACCGCGAGCGCGCCGCCCACAGCCGGGAACCGCCTTCGCTCACCCGATCCGACAGGCGCACCCCAGGTCCGGGCCGGGTCACCGGTTCGGGTGAAGCATGGCGCTGCGGGACACGCCCTTGCACGGTGGCGGGCACGGATCACCGCAACCGCACCGTCCCGTACGGTGGCGGAGCGGCGGCCGGCCGGTGTGAGCCGCCCGGCTCCGGTGGTCGGCGAAGTCCGTCCAGGTGATACGTCAAGGGAGACAGCGGTGCCCGCTTCGGTCGCAGCACGGACCCCGGCTCGGCCGCTGTCGGCGGGAGTGCGCCGCATCGCGGCCGCCGGGACGCTGGCAGTGGCGTCGCTGGTCTACAACGACTGGGTCCTGCAGTTCTTCCTGCCGACCGGGCTGGATCAGCGCGACTCCTACGTCAGCGAGCTGTTCGCGGCGGACCAGCCCTACCGGATCCTGTTCAGCCTGGTCGAGGTGGTCTGCGCAGGACTGATCACCGGCGGCGCGGTGCTCGCCCGGGGGCTGTTCCCCGGGCGGCTGGCCGCGGCCGGGTGCGCCTGCCTGGCCGCGCTCGGGGTGTTCTCGGTGGCCGACGTGCTGCTGCCGATGCGCTGCGCGCCCTCGATCGAGCACGGCTGCCCGGAGGGCAATCCCTGGCACACCACCACCAGCGGCCTGGTCCACTTCGTCCTGTTCGCCTCGATGGCGCTGTTCATCGCCGCCGCCCGGTACTCGGTGCCGTCCCTCACCCTGGTGCGCCGCTGGGCACCTTGGCTGCTGCCCGTCTCGATGGCGGCCGCCATCGCCACGACCGGCCCGTTCCTCGGCCACCCGGGCGGCCACGGCCTGGCACAGCGCATCCACCTGGTCACCGCCGGGGTGTGGTTCGCCCTGCTGGCCGCCGAGGCCGGCCGGACCCGCGCCGGGTGGCGGTCGCGGCCGGCCGCCGGGACCGGCGTCGAGCGGACCGCCGCCCGTCCCTAGCCCCGTGCGCAGCGACCGCCGCGCCACTTCTGTGGGGCACCCGGCACTGTCACCTGTCCGTCGCCACCGGTGCCGCCGTCCACGGTCACAGAGTGGAGCGGGACGGCGGCGCCGGCGGCGGGATGCCTCGCGAGCCGAGGGCGCGACCTGACCGTCGGTTCGGCTACCGGACCGGACCTGTACCGCGAGCGCGGACGAACTCCACGGCGTCGTGGGAGCAGAACAGCTCGATCTCACCGCCGTGCGTGCGGCGCAGCTCGCGCAGGCGCTCCTGGTTGTTGCGGCGCGCCCGGTCGTCGAAGGCGACCTGGCGTTCGAAGGCCGCCAGCCCGGGCGGGCAGCGCGGGTCCGCCGGATCGAGTTCCTCGTGCCAGAAGTAGCTGTCGCCGCAGTGCAGCAGCCAGCCGTCGCCGCGCTTCACCGCGACGCCGCAGTGGCCCCTGGTGTGCCCCGGCAGCGGTACCAGCAGGATCTCCGGCACCGAGCCGGTCAGCGGCCCGACCGCCTCGAAGCCGCACCACGACTCGCCGTCGGCCCGGTGCTCGACCCACTTCGGGCCGTGCGCCCACTGGGCCGGACGGTAACGGTCCCGTTCACCGCGGGTGGCGAGGGTCCGGGCGGCCTGCAGCTCGTCGGCCAGTACGTGCACCTCGGCGTGCGGGAAGTCCGCCAGGCCGCCCGCGTGGTCGAGGTCCAGGTGGGTGAGCACGATGTGCCGCACGTCCTCCGGGCGGTAGCCGAGCACGCGGAGCTGGTGCACGGCCGTACGGGCGAGCGTGAGCCGAGGCCGGCTCACCAGCTGGAACCTCCTCCCCAGCCGCGCCGGCTCCGCCACGTCCTCGGTCCCGAAGCCGGTGTCGACCAGGACCAGACCGTCGGCGCTCTCCACCAGCAGGCAGTGGGTCACCATCCGCCCGGTCAGCGGACCGCCGCTGCCCAGCAGCAATCGGCCCCCGAACGGGCACATACCGGCGCAGTCCAGATGATGAACGGTCATACGACCTCCAACGGATGTTCGCGCCACCGGCCGTCGGCGGCTCAGGCCACAGTGCCGGGCGAACACTGCGGCCGTCCAGGGCATCGGACGGTGGCGCGGCGGACAGCCGGACGTCCGCGCCCCGCCCGCCGCTGCGTCCCGCCTGTTCGCGGCACCCAACACCGCGCTGATCATGTCCAGCGTGCCCGCCGACGCCCGGGGCGCCGCCTCCGGCATGCGCGCCACCTTCCAGAGCGCCGGCGTGGTGCTCTCCATCGGCGTCTTCTTCTCCCTGACGATCGCCCGTTCTTCTCTCTGATGATCGCCCGGCTCAACCGGCAGATGGCACGGGCCGCCAGCGCCAGGGACCTGACCTTCGCCCAGCTCTCGGCCCAGGTCCGGATCGAGCAGTTCGGCCCGCTGCGGCTGAGCGACCTCGTCGCGCGCGAACGGGTCGCCGTACCGTCCCTGATCCGGACCATCGGCCCGCTCACGGCCGCCGGTCCGATCGCCAAGACCCCGGACCGGCAGGACGGGCGGTGCCGGCTGCTGGAGCTCACCCCGGCGGGCCTGGACGCCCTCACCCGGATCCGCCACGAGCGGACCGAACTACTGGCCCAATGCAGCGGACGCCTCACCCCGCAGCATTGCCGGGACCTGGAGGCGACAGTCCCGGTGCTCGAACGCCTCCTCGACGAGCCCGAAACCGACGGGTCGGACGACGACCGCTGAGGCTCCTGATGCAACGTCGACCACTGCTTGCGTCGACATCTTTCACATTCGAAACCCGGAGGCGGCACGGCGGCGTCCTCCGGGCCGGACGAGCTTGCCGGGCAGCCGTCATCCCTGCAGGAAGACCGGCTCGCGAGCTGCCCGCAGAGGGCCCTACGAGACAGGGCGCACCGGCCGCCGGGGGCACGGCACAGCCGCGGACCATCGGCTGGAACGTGGCGGTCGGGCGACGGCCGGACGCCGGACGGACCATCACCACCGCCGTCCGTAGCTGGACAGTCACGGCTGCCAACACCTGACGCTCCGTCCCGGAACCCGTCCGGGCACGGCCCGGCACGCCGGCCGGACGCCGCGTCACCCGGCCGGCTCAGCGTCACCGGCCGGATCACGTTCTGACGCCTCGTGACCGGATTTCAGCCGTGCCCGGTGCCAGACGCGGCTGGGTTCACCCGGCTTCCGCGTCGTCTCTCCGGGTGCCGGGCACTCCCCCGCCGCCGCCGTGGTGCACGCGCTGCGGCGCACGCTGATACTGGGCCGACAGGTGGTGACGGAGCGAGTCAAGAGAACCACGGTCAGCGATCGGGTGTTTTCTGACTCGGCTTCCGCGACCGGCCACCCACTCGGCGGTTCACCAACCGCCGGGACTCGGACGGAGAGGGACACGGGGCATGCTGAATCGACGCCACATCCTGACGGCCGCCACCATCAGCGGCGCGGCGACCCTGTTCCCCTGGGGCCGCATGATCGACCCTCCGAAGGCGAAGCCCGCGCACGAGGCCCCGCCCGAGGCGCCGGCGGCCCCGACGGAGCTGTGGCCGGAGGACGAGGAGCTCGCCCGTTCCGCTCCGTTCGCCCATGCCATGCCCATCCCTCCGGTCCTTCGTCCGACGTCGGTGACGGCGTCCTCGGAGCTGTACCAGATCCGGATGGCCGAGACCCAGGTGGAGATCGTCAAGGGGCTGCGGACCACGGTCTACACCTACGGCGGCTGCTTCCCCGGCCCGACCATCCGGGCAATGCGGGGACGGGAGGTGGTGATCCAGCAGACCAACGCCCTGGACGTGTCCACCTCGGTCCATCTACACGGCGGAAACGTTCCTTCAAAGTACGACGGCCTGCCGATGGCCCTGATCGATCCCGGGGAATCCCGCGAGTACCACTACCCGAACAACCAGGTGGCCGCCTCCCTCTGGTACCACGACCACGCGCACGGCCTGGAGGGCGAGAATGTCTACCGCGGCCTGGCCGGCGCCTATCTGCTCAGTGATCCGCACGAGAGCAAGCTGCCGCTGCCCAACGGCGAGTTCGACATCCCGCTGCTGTTCCGGGACGCGCGGATCGAGGCCGACGGCACCCTGCGGTACGTCTCGCCGTACGAGTGCCCGCACATGCTGGTCAACGGCAAGGAGCGGCCGCACTTCGCGGTGGCGGCCCGGAAGTACCGTCTGCGCGTCTACAACGTGGCGCCCAACCGCCACATCTCACTGCGTTTCGCCGATGGCGCCCACTTCGTCCAGATCGCCTCCGACGGCGGCCTGCTCGCCGCTCCCTTCCCGCGGAACGAGCTGACGCTGGCGGGTGCGGAACGGGCCGAGATCGTCGTCGACTTCTCCCGCTACGCGATCGGCTCATCGGTGGTGCTGGAGAACACGGCCGCGCTGGAGTCGGAACGGCCGGAGGTGCTGCGCTTCGACATCACCCGCAAGGCCGACGACCCGAGCCGGGTTCCCGATGTGCTGGCCACCCTGCCGCCGGTGCCGAAGGGCACGGTGGAGCGGGAGTTCTTCATGCAGACCTTCCCCGACACCAGGATCAACGGACGCAAGTACGACCCGGACCGGGTGGACGTCGAGGCCACGCTCGGCACCAGCGAGATCTGGACGATCCACAACTGGCCCAACCGCAAGCCGGCCGGGGTCTTCCACGCCCCGCACTCCTTCCACATCCACCTGGTGCAATTCCGCTTGCTGGACCGCGACGGCCGCCCGCCCGGCCCCGCCGAGGCGGGGTTGAAGGACACCGTCGCCATCTACCCCGGCGAGACCGTCCGGATCGCCATGACCTGGGGCGACTACCCCGGTGAGTACGTCTACCACTGCCACCACCTGGTGCACTCCTCGCACGGCCAGATGGGCCGGATCGACGTCCTGCCAGCGGAACCGGAGGAGTCGGAGTCGCCGCAGCAGTCCGGGAAGTGAGGGCCGCCCGGCCCGCGCACCGGGTGACGCCACGTCCGCCGGAGGCCGAGGCCGCCGGCGAGGCGGCCGGGAATGCGGCCGGTGCCGGCGGGGGGGTTGGCGTCGGTGTGACTACTGCGACGCCTGCGATCCGACTCTCGGTGCTGGACCGCTCCCGTACCGGACGGGGGCAGGACGCCTCGCAGGCACTGCGGGACACGGTGGCCTTCGCGCAGCTGGTGGAGCGGCTGGGCTACCACCGGTTCTGGGTTTCGGAGCACCACGGCGTGCCCGGGGTGGCCGGCTCCGCACCCACGGTACTGGCCCGCGGTGGCGGCGCGGACGAGCCGGATCCGGGTCGGCACCGGCGGTGTGATGCTCCCCAACATTGATCCGCGGGCCGACATCGGACGCCGCGCCCGGGTGGCCTGCCCGAGCCGTGACGACGCCCGCGACTGCGCTCCGTGCCGGGAGCAGCGCACCTGCGGCGAGCACTGGCGCCGTCTCCTCGCCAACACCGGCAGCCTCCTCCACCTGCAGCGCCCGGCCTGCACCCACGTCTGGGACCACGGGACCGGCTTCGGCGCGCCCCGACACCACTCCGTCTGAACCCGCCCGCGTCTGCATCCGCCGGAGAGAGCGCCGTGGCACCCCTCGCCGTGGCCGAAAACCGCCCCTCTCCGTCGATGGCCGGAAACAACCGGTCGGCGAGTCCGTTGTCCACCACACGGTCAACCACCGCGTGACAGCGCCGGACCCGGCCGACCGTAGCCACGGCGGCCGTCGAAGACCCGGCTCTCGACCCGATCGGAAGGACACCACTGTGATCGTTGTGAGCGCAGCGACCGGCAACATCGGACGCCACCTCGTCGACCTGCTTCTCGCCGAGGGCGTGCCCGTCCGCGCCCTGACCCGCGATCCCGAGCGCGCCGGGCTGCCCGCCGCCGCCGAGACCGTCCGGGCCGACCTGACCGACCCCGCGTCCCTGGAGACGGCGCTGGCAGGCGCCGAGGCGCTCTGGCTCAACCTCGCGGCCGGCGGCAGCCAGGCGGCGCTCCAAGTCGTCGATGCCGCCGTCAAGGCGGGGGTGCGCCGGATCGTCCTCAACTCCTCGCTGTCGGTGACCGACACCACCGCCGACGACGAGGGCTTCATCTCCCGGATGCACGCCTCGGTGGAGCGCGCGATCCAGGCATCCGGGCTGGAGTGGACCTTCGTCCGCGGCGGCATGTACGCCACCAACGCGCTGCAGTGGGCCCCGGGCATCAAGGCCGAGAGCGTGGTGCGGGGGCCGTTCCCGGAGGCGGTCGCCGCCCCCGTCCACGAGGCGGACCTCGCCGCCGTCTCCGCCCGCGCCCTGCTCGACCGAAGCGGTGCACTGCTCGGTACCGCTCCCTACGTCACCGGGCCGGAGGCGGTGACCGTGGCCGAGCAGGCCGCCGCGATCGGCCGCGCCATCGGCCGGGAGGTCCGCTTCGAGACCATCACGGTGGAGGCGGCCGCCGACGCGATGGCCTCCGACAGCTTCCCCAAGGAGGTCGCTCTCCAGCTCCTCGGTTACTTCGGTGCCTCGGTCGGCACCGACCCCCAGCGCACCGACGAGGTGCAGCGCATCACCGGACGCCCGGCCCGGACCTTCGAGGAGTGGGCCGCCGACCACGCGGACGACTTCCGCTGACCGGGTCAGGACGCTGAGTCCGGGATCTGCGGGTTGCGGGCGTAGGCGAGTGCTGGCGGCCCGAACGGGGTGGTGTCGTCGGTGCTGACCGCGACGCAGCCCAATGCCGCCGCCGCGCTGACCTGGTCAGTGCCCGTCGGCGGTGCCGTCGGCATCGGCGCGCCCGGCGCGGCGGTGCCTGCGGCCCCGCCGGTCGGGCCGTCGGACAGCCGGCTCCCGGCTTCGGTCGGGGTCCGTGGGTCCGGCCCGGCCGACGGCCCGGTGGCCTGCCCGGTGTCCGGTGGCGCAGTGGCGGCGGCGGGGAGCGGCTGGTCGGCGGCGATGGCCCGGAACACGGCGGAGGCGGCGGTGGCCGGGCTGAGCCGGTCGGGGTCGTCCGGGTACGGGACGCTGGGCATGGTGAGGAAGGCCAGTCGGTCGGTGGGCACCCGGTCCAGCTGGTAGGCCAGCGAGATCAGGTCGGCGATGCCGGCCAGGCCGTCGTCCACGGTCAGCGACTTGGTGGCCTGGTCCGCCAGCCGGTACACGGCGGCGGGATCGGCGAGCGTACCCGCGCTCTTCAGCTTCCGTACCAGCGCGGCGAGGTACACGTACTGTGCCGATTCCCGCCCCAGGTCCCCGCCGTCGCCGAAGCCACCGTCACGTCGGAGACGTGGAACCAGGCGGCGCCGGGCCCCTTGGCGCTGCCGTCCACCTCGTCCCTGACGGTGGTGTATGTGCACATGGGCTCAGCCTCCCAGGTGCCGGCGGAAGAAGGCGCTGATCCGTTCCCAACCGTCGTTGGCCGCGGCCACGTTGTAGGAGGGGCGGTCCACCGCGAAGAAGGCGTGGCCCGCACCCTGGTAGCTGTGGAACTCGAAGTCCTTGCCGTGGGCGGTCAGAATCCGCTCCAGCTCCGCGACCTGTTCCGGACCGGGGAACGTGTCCTCGGCGCCGAACAGGCCGAGCAACGGTGTGCGCAGCTGCGGCAGTTGGTCGACCAGGTTGCTCACCTGCAGCGGGAAGCCCTCGGGTGGGGTGCCGGTGACGAACGCTCCGTAGCAGTCCACCGCGGCGTTCAGGTCCAGACTGCAGGCCGCCAGCACCGCCTGCCGCCCGCCCGAGCAGTAACCGATCACCCCGACGCGGCCGTTGGAGCTCGGCAGGGCGCGCAGGAACGCGGCGGCACCGGCCACGTCCCCGAGCAGTCGCTCGTCCGGGACTCCACCCGCGGCCCGGGCGACGGCGGCCGCGTCGTCGGGTGCGGCTCCGGGGGCCTCGCGGAAGTACAGGTTCGGGCAGACCGCGTCATGGCCCAGCTCCGCCAAGCGGCGGACGATCTCCTTGGTCGCCCGGTCGTAGCCGGGCATGTGGTGGATGACCACGACGCCACCGCGTCGCTGATCACCCTCCGGGCGGGCCAGATATGCCTCGATCACGTCACCGCCGTGACCGGTGATCCTGACGGTCTCGGCGCTCAGGGAATCGTTCATGCCGCCAGCTATACCGCGCAGGTCCTGCCTCCGTCCGGACCGGCGCGCTGCCGTACGGGCAACGGGGCGGGACGGGACGGGACGGGAGGGATGTCGCGGAGCCGCGGGGAGCGTTGGCATCGGACCGGGTGTCCGGGTCGCCGGGCGCTGCCCATCCGGTTCCGGGCCGGCGGGCCGCCGAGGGGTGGCGGAGCGGCCCGGCCGGGCGCAGACTGGGATGTGGAGCTGATCAGCACTGTCATCACAGACACGCGGGCGAAGCCCGGCCGAGGCAGTTCCTGCGTAAAGGCGCCGTAGAAACGAACGGGCTCCGTGTCGACGGAGACCCGGGCCGCTGACAGCGGCGGATCGACGGATCCGAACACATTGCTCCGCTGCGGCGGAGCACCCCCGAGGCCCGGCTGTCACCGGGCCTCCCCCGTGCCCGGACGCGGGGTGACCGACCCGCCTGCGCCGGCCTCGCCCGGTCGGCCGCCCGGTCGGCCTCGCCCGGCTTTCGGCCTCGGCCGACGGCCGTCCCGGATGACCCGGACGAGTGAATCGGCGGCTCGGCCCGCCTCGGCCATGACCTCGGGCCCGCCACGCCGTTGAGCTGGCGCGACAACCACCCCGTTCGGGAGATCTGTTATGCGCCAACTCGCCGACACCGTCACCACCGCAGGGATCATCACTGCCGTAGCCGCGGCGGTGTTCCTGCTCCTTCTGATCGGCGGGCTCGCCCGTACCGCCGCCCGGGCCGAGCGGATCGCCGCCGCACACCGTGCGGAACGAGCCCGCGAGTCCGACAGCGCGCATCCGTCCCCGGAGGACGGCGAGGCTGGCTGACCGTCCCAGCCGGGCTCGCCGACGCCTCACCCGCCCTCGGAGCGATCAGTCCCGTCCGGGCGGGCGCCCCGGCTCCTCATGGGGCGCGGTGCAACCGTCCGGGAGGCGGCCGGGGACCGGGGCAGGACCGGCCGGTCCGGTTATCAGGACGCCGACGGCTTCGGCGAGCTTGGTCAGGGGCTGCCGTTGCTCACGCCGCACGGTGCGGGCCTCGCCGACGCCGTGTCCGGCCGCCGCACCGAGCGTGCGGGTGGCCGCGGCCTCCTTCCGGAGCCGCTCGACCTCAGCCTCCAGTGCTTCCAGGCGTGCTCGCAGGTCATGTGTCTCGCTCATGTGATCCATTGTCCAGGTCGGCTCCACGGGCACCGATCCACGAGGCTTGTCCGCCCTCACGGCCGCGACCTGTCGAACCTTTGACGGGGGCTCGGGACAGGCCTGCCTGGGAGTACCAGCACGGCCCCGGGCACACGGGCACGGCCGCGCGGGCCTGGTCGGCTACCCGAAGAGCGGGGGGCGGGCACACGCCCGCTCCCACCCGCCCCTGAACTCCGCTGCACGAACATCGAGTTCACACCGCGAAAAGGGAGTCGTCCCGGCGCTATTGGAAGTCAGCTATCCGGGTATCAGCAATCCGGACGAGGTAGGCACCCGGGTCGAATCCACCGACAATCTGTTCTGTTTCCACACGAGTTACCGAGCGAATCACCATCGGGGCAGCGGCGTTCACCACTCCCTGCTCCCGACTTCAACGCGGCGCACCGCATAGCAGACCGGACCTCACCGGCCGGGCCACCGTGTTGGACAACAGTCCCGCCGCTCCGGCGGCGAGGACTTCGACCGTTCCGTCGACCCACCTGTTCTTCCGGTACGGATTCCTGCCGGTGGCCACGGCAGGACTTCTGCACCGATCGAGCACAGTGCATCTCCCTCGATCCCGTGCCGCACCTCCCCGCCGGGTCGTGACGCCAGGCCCGCCGGACCCTGCCGGATTACCGAAAGACGGTCAACTCAGCGGCGAGCAGCGGGAACCGACGATCGCCGTCCCCCGATCCCCGAGCCCCAGGAGCAGTGAACATGGGCATCTACGGCCAGGACTGGTCGAGCTACCAGCCCGCCACCCCGGACACCAGCGGCCTCGCTTTCGCCTTCATCAAGGTGACCGAGGGTCTGACGTACACCAGCCCCGTGTGGACGGCGCAGCGGGACCACGCCCGTGCCGCCGGCCTCGTGCTCGGCTACTACCACTACCCCCACATGGCCAATCCGGTGCCGGCGGAGGCGACCCGCTTCCTCTCCATGGCCCAGCCGCAGGCCGGTGAGCTGGTCGTGTTGGACTGGGAGGGGTACGACAGCGCCAACTCCTCGGTGCCGAAGTCGAACCAGCTCGCGTACAAGGAGGCGTGGCTCCGGTACGTCAAGCAGCGGCTGCCGCACAATCCGGTCGGCCTGTACTGCAACAAGGACTACTGGCGGCACGTCGACACCACCAACTACTTCGCCGACTTCCTCTGGATAGCCACCTCCGGCCAGCCGGCCGGACAGCCCGGCATCCAGGCCGACTGGCTCTTCCACCAGTACTCGGACTCCGGTGGCGTGGACCACGACTACTGCCACCTGGACAGCGCGGACGCACTGCGCGCCTGGGCCGCGTCCTTCCAACCCACTCCGACACCGGCCCCCGGCCCGCCGTGGCCCGGCGGGTACCTGCGCCTGCGGTCCCCGATGCAGCACGACGCCAGCGTGCGGATCTGGCAGCAGCGGATGGCCGATCGCGGCTGGCGCATCGCCGTGGACGGCTGGTACGGACCGGCTTCGGCGGCGGTCTGCCGTCAGTTCCAGAGCGAGAAGGGGCTCCGAGTGGACGGCATCGTCGGGCCGGCAACCTGGGCCTGCGCCTTCCGCACCGACAACGTCACCTGACCGACATCACCCGAGCCGGTGCGCCGGCCGTGAACGCGCCCCCGCACCCACCCCGGGCCCGTTTCCGCGACACCGCGGAAACGGGCCTCTCCATGCCTCCGCCGCGCTCTCGGCCGCCAATAAGCCGACCTTTCAAGTCAACCAAAAACCGCTTTGCAACCTTCATATCCATCACCAATTGGCGATTTGATCTACGAATCCCAACATGTGAGACTGAGCCAGTCGGGCCGTTACCGAAAGGTAACTCGCTGCGCACATCGCCGTGCTGACACCCCGTTCGAGCGAGGGGCAGCCGATCGCCGTAACCGGGGATCACGCGGAGCGCAGTTCGGGCCAAGCGCCCGGCAGACGGCCCCGGGGATGACCGGAGGGCCTTCCGTTCCTACAGGAAGCATTGAAACGCGATGCGAAACCGTGGTGCCGACATGGCTGTGCTGCGAACCGAGATCGAGGAACTCTGGGAGCGGCGGGACGAGATCCCGCTGCACTCCGCGGAGGTGGTCGCCGCCGTCGACGCGGCGATCGATCTGCTGGACAGCGGCCGGGCGCGGGTTGCCGAGCTCGTGGACGGCGAGGTCGTGGTGCACGAGTGGCTGAAGTCCGCGATCCTCCTACTGTACAAGCAGGCCAAGCCCGTGGAGACGCAGTTCGGCCCGTTCGAGTGCGCCGACAAGATCCCGCTGAAGTCCGGAATCGGCGACTCCGGTGTCCAGGTATCGCCGGGTGCCGTGATCCGGCGCGGCAGCTACCAGGAGCCCGGAGTCGTCGTGATGCCGAGTCACATCGGCATCGGCTCCTACGTCGGCGAGGGCACGCTGGTGGACTCGTGGGTCGGCATCGGCTCCTGCGCCCAGATCGGCAGGAACGTCCACCTGTCCGGCGGGGTCGGGCTGGGCGGCATGATCGAACCGCCCATGGCCAAGCCGGTCGTGATCGAGGACGACGCCTTCATCGGCGCCCGGTCGATGATCTACAGCGGCGCCCGGGTCGGCGAGGGCGCACTGCTGGGTGCCGGGGCGCTGCTGACCGACACGATCCCCGTCATCGACGCCGCCACCGGGGAGGAGCTCAGCCGGGGCGTCGTCCCGCCGTGGACGGTCGCGGTTCCCGCCAGCCGTCCGCGCGAGTTCACCGGCGGCACGTTCGGCCTGCCCTGCCTTCTGGTGATCAAGCACCTGAAGAAGGGCGAGCGCCACGACAAGGCCAAGCTCAACGACGTGGTGCGCACCCAGCCGCCGGTGCTCTGACCGCCGCACCGTCCGCCTTCCGCCGCCAGCCGATCCTTCGAGGAGTCATCTCCCTTGTCCGCCAACGGAATCGTTCCAGTACTCAACCGCCACCCCGAGCTCAGGGACTTGGCATCCCGGCTCACGGCCTTCCTGGACATCCATCTGCCCCAGCCGCTCTGCGAAGACGACCCGCGGCCCGACTGGCTCGCCCTGCGGAAGCTGGCCTGCGACGCCGGACTGACCGGCATCGACCTCGCCCCGCCGGACGGGCCGGGTGCGGCCGGACGGGTGGCCCAGGGGGTGGCCATGTTCCTCGCCGGCCGGCGGGACTGCGACGCCCGCGAGGTCTTCAGCACCGGTCATGCCGCCATGGCCCTGGACTACGGGTCGCCCGAGCTCGTCCGGCACACCCGTGAACAGGTGGTCACCCGGGGGAGGCTGGCGGGCGTCGCGTCCAGCGAGCCGCAGTCGGGATCGGACCTGCGCGGCTTCACCACCCTCCTCGTCGACCACGGCGACCACTTCGTGCTGTCGGGTACCAAGGGTCTGATCAGCAGGGTCGAGGAGGCCTACGGCTTCGTCGTCTTCTGCAAGCTCGTCGGCCGGGAGGAGGCCGACACGGTCGACCTCCGTGAGGTGCCGCTGTCCGCGGTGTGGGTACCGGCCGACATCAAGGGCGTCCTGACCGAGACCACCGACCCGCTGGGCATGCGGGGATGGAGCTTCGGGCACCTGCACTTCGTCGACGCCCGGCTGGACAAGGACCTCCTGCTCGGGGCCCCCGGCGACGGACGCCGGATCTTCGACACCCACTTCTCCGCCTGGCGGCTGATGATGTCGCTGGTCTGCCTCGGCGCCGCGTCGGCGGCGATCGAGGAGTCGGCGGCCCGCACCCGGCGGCGCAGCGTGGGCCGGATGCCGCTGGCCGCCATCCCCTCCGTCGCCGCGCGGATGGGCACGGCCGCCGCCGAGGTCGAGGCCGCCACCTCCTGGTGCTTCTCGCTGCTGGAGCGCATCGACCACGGCGACATCGACGCCGCCGCCTGCTCGGCTGCCAAGGCACTGGCCACCGACGTCGCCTACCGTGCCGTGGACCTCGCCCTCCAGCTGCACGGCAGTGAGGGGTACACCCGGCACACGCCGATGGAGAAGCGACTGCGGGACATCCGCGGGCTGCGCATCGCCGACGGTCCCAACGACACGCTCTACAGCGTGCTGGCCCACTCCCTGCTGACCGGCGATCCGCAGACCGAGAGCCCGCAGGCCGAGGACGTCCGGCTCCTCGCCCGTCACTGACGGCCGGCCGAGCCCGCGATCGACCCCGGGTCGTCGAACGCCCGCGAAGGGCACCGAGCCCCGACGGCCCGGGCCGACCACCAACTCCCGTACCGGAACCGCCAGGTGACGGCGACCGCCGCACCGCGCCGAGAAGGAATCACCCATGCCCGCCGCCACCCGCCCCTTGCTCACCGAAGTGGAGCAGATCCTCGCCGACCTGGACTCCTGTCCCGATCGGGAGGCCCTTTCCCACCAAGGGCGCACCGTCACCGCCGGCGAACTGCGCGACCTCACCTACCGCCTGGCCCGGGCCATGCGCGCCCGGGGCATCGACCGCGGCCACACCGTCACCCTGCTGACCGGGAACCTGCCCGAGGCCATCGCCGCGCGCTACGCGGCCAACCTCGTCGGCTGCCGGGTGAACCAGCTCTACAACCGGCTGTCGGCCGACACCCAGGCCGTCATGGTCCGCGACGTCGAGACCCATGCGCTGATCGTCGATCCCCGGCACGCCGACCGGGCCGCGGTGCTCACCGGCCTGGTCCCGGTCGAGAGCGTCCTGGTGCTGGGCCCAGCGAGCGTGGGCGAGGACCTGCTGGCGCTGGCGGTCGACCAGCCGGCAGGCAGCTTCCCCTGCCGGGCCCGGCCGCAGGACATCCGCACCATCCGGCACTCCGGCGGTACCACCGGCCACTCCAAGGGGATCTGCGTCAGCTACGGCCAGGTCCGCCCGTTCGGGCCGGAGTTGCCCGGCAGCCCCGAGGAGCCGCCCCGGCTGCTGGTGTGCACCACCATCGCGCACGCCGCCGGGCAGATGACCGACAAGGTCCTGCGGGCCGGCGGCAGTGCGGTACTACTGGACGAGTTCGACCCGGCCACCGTGCTCGAGGCGATCGAACGCGAGCGCATCACCGACCTGTTCCTGATGCCCCCGCTGATCTACCAGCTGACCGACCATCCGCAGTCGGAGCGCGCCGACACCTCCAGCCTGCGCCGGCTCAGCTACGGCGGCTGCCAGGCGTCGCCGGCCCGGATCACCGACGCACTGCGGCGGTTCGGACCGGTGCTGGTCCAGCTCTACGGACAGCACGAGGCGGGCATCATCAGCGTCCTCGCCGCCGAGGACCACGATCCGAGCCGTCCGGAGCGCCTGCGGTCCGTCGGCAGGCCGGCACCCGGCTACCGGGTGGCGATCCGCGACGAGTCCGGCCGGGACCTTCCCCCCGGTGAGCACGGCGAGATCTGCGTGCACTCCGACACCCTGATGCAGGGCTACTGGAAGCAGCCCGAGCTGACCGCCTCGGTCCTCAGGGGCGGCTGGCTGCACACCGGCGACATCGGGTTCCTGGACGACGAGGGCTACCTGACCATCGTCGACCGGCTGAAGGACCTGATCAACACGGGTGGCGGCCACGTGTACACCTCCGAGCTGGAGGACCTGCTCAACTCCCACCCCCTGGTGCGGCAGAGCGCCGTGTTCGGAGTCCCGGACGCGGACCGGGTGGAGCGGGTGCACGCCGTCGTCGTGCCGGTACCGGGCAACCGGATCGACCCGGACGAGCTCTGCGCGATGGTCCGCGAGCGGCGTGGTGCGACGCACGAGCCGTACCGAGTCACCTTCGCCGAGGCGCTGCCGCTGACCGACGCCGGCAAGCCGGACAAGAAGCTGCTGCGCGAAGGGCACGCCGGTGTCGAAAGCGACGAGCGACAAGCGAGCGCAGGGGGCACCCCCGGCCGGAGGCTGGGGGAGAGTGCCGAAGGTGGCGGCACCTCCCAGCCACCAAGGCTGGGGGAGAGTGTCGACACCGGATCAGGAGTGCCCGGAGGCGAGCGAGGAGTCACGCCGGCGGCGCGGCTCCGGGAGGCCACCGGGGCGTAGCGCCCGCACTCGCGGCCGGTTCGTCCCGCATCGCTCCCGCCTTCCCGGGATCCGCCACACCGTGTCCGTGGGCGTCGGCCTGCGCCCGTGGGCGCGGTGTGTCATCACACGTTGGTCAGCGGCAGCAGCCCGCGTTCGCCGAAGACCTTCTTGGCCACGAGCGTGGCGTTGATCGCCCTCGGCATGCCGCAGTACACGGCCGAGTGCAGCAGCGCCTCGGTGATCTCCGTCGGAGCCAGGCCGACGTTCAGCGCGGCGTTGATGTGCACATCCAGCTCGATCTCGCAGCCGCCGAGCGCCGCCAGTACCCCGAGGGTGACCAACTGGCGCTCCCGGGGCTGGAGCTCAGGCCGGTCGTACATGTCGCCGAACGCCCACGCGACGATCTGGTGCCCCAGCTCGGGCGAGGTATCGGCGAGCGTGTCGACGACCCGTCGGCCGGCCTCACCGTCGACCTGCTCCAGCACCTTCAGGCCGTGTGCGTAGCGCTCTTCGCGAGCCATGGTGTCCCTCCCGGGTCCGTGGGACGAGCGGCTTCTCCGCTCGCCCGTGTGGTGATCATCGTGGCCCGGCGGCTGGCCGATCTGCCCACGAGGCATCGTGATCTATGCTCTCCATGCTCTGGAGGTATGGATGGATCTGCGCGTACTCGGCTACCTCGTCGCGATCACCGAGGAGGGGAGCATCAGCGCGGCAGCCCGCCGCCTGCATCTCACCCAGCCGACCCTGACCCGCCAACTGCGCGACCTCGAACGGAGGTTGGGGGTAGTACTGTTCACCCGAGAGGGGCGCGGTCTGACTCCCACGTCGGCGGGCCGGGTCCTGGTCCAGCGCGCCCGCACGGTGCTGGCCGAGGCGCAGGCCGCGCTCGACGACGTCCAGCTGGCGGCGCAGGGCCTGACGGGCCGGCTGACCGTCACCTTCGCCGGCTCCGGCATCAACGGACCGCTGGGCGAGGCGCTGGGGCGCCTCCGCCGGGAACTGCCGCGCGTCGATCTCCGCCTGGAGGAGAGCTTCAACGACGCCGAGAT
Source organism: Kitasatospora sp. NPDC032150 (assembly GCF_055579945.1). Taxonomy (NCBI): domain Bacteria; kingdom Bacillati; phylum Actinomycetota; class Actinomycetes; order Kitasatosporales; family Streptomycetaceae; genus Kitasatospora; species Kitasatospora sp. NPDC032150. Next base: position 182,079 of record NZ_JBVIMH010000010.1, read on the forward strand.
GTCCGACGGCGTACTCGACGGCCGCTACGACATCGCCGTCCAGCGCCTGCCACGGCGCGACAGCCGGCTGGCGACGGTGGCCTGGTGGCGGGAGCCGCTGACCCTCTTCATGCCCGCCGCCCATCCGCTGGCCCACGCGGCCGGACCGGCTCCCCTCGACTCACTGGGCCGGACCCCGCTCGTGCTCTGGCCGCGCGAGGTCTCGCCCCACTCCTACGACGAGATCATCACCCTGTGCCGGCAGGCCGGGGTCACCCCCAGGATCGGGGCGGAGGGCAGGAGCGTCCAGACCCTGCTCGCCCTGGTCGCAGCCGGGTTCGGCGCCGCCGTGCTCACCGACTCGCACCGCGCGCTGCGCCGGGTCAAAGTCGCGGCCCGGCCGCTGGCCGACACCTCCACCACCCTCCACCTGGTCTGGCGCGCGGAGGACGACAGCCAGCTCCTCGAACGCTTCCGCACGATCCTCGCCAACAGCGACTGAGCCGCCCCCGACCCAACCGCCCTCCGCGGCCTCCTTGACAACCCGTCGCCCCTTCGACGAACGACCGGCCGTGAGCGGGGGCGGGATCGCGGGGTACCGGCAGCGCGCGAGATCCGATGCGGCCGGGGCGGTCGGCGGACGGCTGCGCTGTGCGCAGGTGCCGACGCACTGCCGTCCGCAACGCCTCGGTCACGCATTTCACCGGCGGCGTGCCACCACCCTGGCGGTGCGAACAACTCATCTGCCACCGCGCCGGGTTACCGCGCATCCCGTTCGCGACCACCGACGGCGACGCCCCTCTGCGCGGGCTCGCCCGCGCTCACCGGCCAGCCTGGACCGCAGATCCAACCGCCCGCGTCCCCCAGCCCGCATGACGACGTCTCAGCCGTGCGACTCTCCCGTGCTGCAGTACACTCGCCATATGAATGTATCTGGCAGATATATCAAAGCGGCCGCCCAGGGTCGGAGGTCCCGGCCGTGACGTCCGCCGACCTCACCCCCACCGCCTGGACCATCCTCGGCTTCCTCTCCCTGCACCCCCGCAACGGCTACCAGCTGCGCCAGGCCGCCCAGCGGTCCGTGGGCCACTTCTGGGGCGTGAGCTACGGTCAGCTGTACCCGCAGTTGAAGCTCCTCGCCGAGGACGGTCTGATCGAGCCTGCCGCCGAGCCCGGGCCGGCCTCGGAGCACGAGTCAGCCACGACGCCCGCGCCGGTCGCGGCCCCGACCGGAGCCACCCGCCCCGCCGTCGGACGGTCAGCCCGATCCGCCGCGCCCTGGCAGCTCACCGCCCGGGGCGAGGAGGCGCTGCTCGGCTGGCTGCGCCGGCCGCCGGAGCCCCGACAACTTCGCGACGAGGGACTGGTCAAGCTGCTGTTCAGCGACGAGGCGGGACCGGAGACGATGCTGGAGCTCATCGCCCGCCGCCGTTCGGACGCGCTGCTCCGCAAGGAGCTGGCCGAGCAGATCGTCCCGGGCGCACACTGGCCGGAGGACTCCGACCGTCGGCCAGACGGTCTGCTCGCGGCCCGGCTGGTGCTCGCCCAGACCCTCGCGCTGTGCGAGGCCGAACTGGCCTGGTGCGACACGGCGGAACAGCTCGTCGCCGAGCACCGGATGCCGCCCACCGGTCACTCCCCGGAGCCCCGCCATGACAGCTGACTTCCCCGGCACGCCGACCCCGGACCGGGACGGCGGCCGGCCACCGCGCGACATCACCGTGGTCCGGGTCCTGCTGCTGCTCACCGGCGCTGCGACGGCCGTCAACGGGCTGCTCGAACTGAACCCGGCCTACGTCACGTCCACCCACTGGCTCGGCCGGCTGCTGATCGCCGTCGGCGCCGCCTGCTGGTGGACGGTGTTCCGGCTGCGTACCCCCGGGCGGGGGCGTCGGGAACTCCTCGTCCTGCTCGGCCTGTTGGCGATCCTCCGGATCTACCAGGCGGTGAAGTTCCAAAGCGCTCCGGCCGCACTCGGCCTGGTGCTGCCCGCGCTGGTCCTCTGGCGACTGCGCCGGCCGGGGGCGCTCGGCTGGCTGCAGCCGAAGGCCCCGGTCGAGGCCCGCGCGCGGCGCGCGTTCGCCCTCTTCGGCGCGGTCGGCCTCACCGCGTCCGTCCTGGTCGCGTTCGCGGCGGCGGGCACGGTCGCGGCGGTCTGGCCGTGCACACTTCCGCAGCCGGCCACCGGCGCCCTCGACACCGGCACCGCCAGGGCCGTGCCCACCACGCCGTCGGGCTACGTCAGCGCGAGCGACGGGGTGCGGCTGGCCTACTACTCCTACCTTCCGGCGCACCCGGTGGCCGCACTGGTCTTCTACCACGGCTCCGGCGCCAACAGCGCGGCCGGCTACCTGCCACTGGGCGATCTGGCCGCGAAGTACCGCATCGCCACCTATCTGGTCGACATCCGCGGGCACGGCGCCTCCGCAGGCCCCCGGGGTGACACCCCGACCCCGGAGCAGGTGTGGAACGACGTCGGCAGGGTGGCCGACTTCGTCCACCAACGGCAGCCCGGCGTACCGGAGTTCCTCGGCGGTCACTCCGCCGGCGCCGGACTGGTCCTCAACAGCCTGGCGCACGTGCACACACCGATCGCCGGCTACGCCTTCCTCGCCCCGGACTTCGGCCTGCACTCCGGCACCGAACTGGTCGGCCGCGCCTCGAACTTCGCGACGGTGTGCACCCGTGCGTTCATCGTCAACGCCGCCAGCAACCATGTGCTGGACGGCCGCACTCCGGCGCTCGGCTTCGCGTACTCGCAGGACCAGGTGCGCTCCGCCCACCTGGTCGCCCGCTACACCGTCAACATGGCCCTCGCCCAGAACCCGGGCGACAGCGCCGCCGATCTGCGGGGCATCCGGGCACCGCTGGCCGTCTGGATCGGCTCCGGGGACGAGGTGTTCAGCCCCGACAAGGTGCTCACCTATGCCCGGCAGAACCGCCCGCCCGGCGCGGCGACCACTCTGGAGACCGTACCGGGCGCCAGTCATCTGGGCATCCTCGACCAGGCCATCGACCGCATCGGCCCCTGGATCACGGCCACGGCCGGCTCCTGAGCCCGGCCTCCCCCCGGACGCCACCGGGCCACCGGGCCGGCACCGAAGGCAACCCCGGGTCGCACCGTAGGACACGGTACTGGTGGACTCGCGTATTCAACTGTCGCGAGTTCCTCACGGCGTGGGCCCGGCTGACGGAGGCGCTGGTGGCCGAGCGCCGCCCCGACCGGCCGGTACCGCCGATAGCCGGTACCGCCGATAGCCGGTACCGCCGCGATCGGGGCGGTCGAGCATCTGCCGGCCGCCGTCATCGAGGAGGGCCGGGACCTGTCCTCGATGAGCGGCGTCCTGGCCGACACCGCCTACCGTCTGCTGCCGGCCTGACGGCCCGGCCTCACTTCAGGTGCCGGCCGAAGAACCGGTGCCCGTCCTCCACCTCGAACCACGGGGTGCCGGCGTGCCCGCCCATGTTGGCGTGCAGTGTCTTCTCCTTGGTGCCGAAGGCGTCGAACAGGTCCAGGGCCCGCTGCCGGGGGTTCCCTTCGTCGTCCCACTGCAGCAGGAACTGCAGCGGGATGGTGATCTGCCGGGCCTCCTCGCGCTGGGCGCGGGGCACGTAACCCCCGGCGAAGAGAGCGGCGGCCGCGATGCGCGGTTCGACCACCGCCAGCCGAATGCCGATGGCGGTCATCCCTGAGTACCCGACCGGGCCGCCGATCTCGGGCAGCGTAAGGAGGGCGTCCAGGGTGGTCTGCCATTCCGGGACCGCCTTTTCGACCAGCGGGCCGACGAACGACTCGAAGATCTCGTCGACCGGCTCGCCCGCCGCCATCGCCCGGCGGAGGTCGGCGCGGGCCTGCTCATCGACGGCGGAACGGGGCCGGTCACCGTGCCCGGGGTGGTCGATGGCGGCCACCGCGTAGCCGTACGCCGCGGAGTGCCGGGCCCGGGCCACCAGCCGCGGCTCCCGCTTGTGCAAGCCGCCGTTGTGGCCGATCAGGATCAGCGTGGCCGGCGCGGTTCCAGACGTCCACAGGATGCCGGGGATCTCGCCGAGGGTGAATTCGCGTTCGAGGACGCCGTCGTCGAGGCGCTGTTCAGAAGTGAATCGCATGGTCGTGCCTTTCGGGAGTGCTGTTGAACGGCGCTCCCGGACGACCTATCGTCCGACCGTGACCCCGGAGGGGAGCACCCATGTCGATACTGCGTTCACGGGTACCACCTCCTAGCTCTCTCGCACGGCCTCCGGAAAAGTAGCAGTGGTCGCCGTGGTCCGCCAACTGGTTTTTGCGGAGGCTCCGTGGCCGGACGTAACGGCACGGGTTGCCGGCGGTTCTGACCTCAGGCCACCAGCCTCCGGCCGGCCGACGCGGGCGAACAGGAGCGCCGGGCCGTTGCCTACGGCCAGTCGCACCCGGTTGGCCCGGGGTGGATCTTCGAGGGGTCGGGCCGTCTGCTGCGGACCCCGGCCCGCCCGCCGAAGGCGGGCCTTGGCCGTTGTCCGGCCCGGACCGAACCGGACAACGGGGCCCCAGGGGTCAGCGGGGAGCGGCCGCGCCTCACGGCGCGCCGAACCACCGGACGAGCGCGGCGGTGAGCGCTTCCCCGCTCGCCATGGGGTCGTCCGAGAGGTCGCCCGCCCAGGCGGTGAAGCCGTCCGGACGCACGAGCAGCCCCCGCAGCCCGGGCCGGTCCGGGCACGCCGCGGTGACGACGTCGACCCGGCCGTCGTACTTCCCGGCCGACGCCCGGAGACCGTCGTCGTCGATGAGGTCGAACAGCACGGCCCGCCCGCCGTGGAGGTGGTCGGCGAGCCTGCTGCCGTCGGCCAGCAGGAGGTCCGGCGCGCTTCGGCCGACCAGCGGGTGGTCCCCGGGAAGCCCGTAGCTCTGCCATACGCCGGAGATCTGCTTGACGACATAAGTGGTCCCGGCGACCGTCCCGGTGAGGTCGGTGACCACCCCGCGCAGGGCCCGGATGTGCGGGGACGGCCGCATCAGCGCCACCTGCGCCCTGGTCCAGTCGAGGACCCAGGCCCCGATGGGATGCCGTTCCGCCGTGTACGAGTCGAGCAGCTGCTCGGGCGCCCGGCCACCAACCACCGCAGCGAGCTTCCAGCCGAGGTTCATCGCATCGCCGATGCCCAGGTTCAACCCCTGGCCGCCGAACGGCGAGTGCACGTGGGCGGCGTCGCCCGCCAGCAGCACCCGGCCCCTGCGGTACTCGGTCGCCTGGCGGGCGTTGTCGGTGAACCGCGTCGCGGTCCGCACTCCGGTGATCGTGACATCCACGCCCGAGACCTGGCGCAGGCTCCGCTGCAGTTCCTCGGCGGTGACCGGCGCGTCCCGGTCGGCGGGCGGCCCGTCGAACTCGACGGTCAGGATGCGGCCGGGGATCGGGCCGTGCACGTAGACGCCGGTGTCCGTCCAGTTCCACCCCGGGACCAGCGCTTCGGCCCCCGTCATCTCGACCACCGCCTGACGGCCCGTGATCTGCGGATCGGTGCCCGGGAAGGCGAAGCCGGCGAGCCTGCGGACCGTGCTGCGGCCGCCGTCACACCCCACCAGCCAGCCGGCCCGGATGCTCTCGCGGCTCCGCTCACCGTCCTCCGCCACGCCGATGGTGTGGACCGTCACCCCTTCGGCGTCCTCGTCGAAGCCGGTGACCTCGACCCCGCGCCGCAGCTCGACACCGAGCTTCGCCGCGTGCTCACCGAGAATGCGCTCGACCTCCTGCTGCGGCACCACGGTGAAGCCGGCCACGGCGGGCCCCAGGTCGGCGAAGTCGGGCTCCGCCGGGTCTATCCGGTCGGCGCTCAGCATGATCCCGGCGAAGTGTCCCGCGGCCTTGTGAGGCGAGCGTTCGGGTCGGCTCTTCCCCTGGTTCCGCTCTCCGAACGCCTTGAACTGCTCCAGCGTCCGCTGCTGCGACTCGGTCAGCGCGGGCAGCAGCCCGCGCCGGTAGAAGGCTTCGGCGGTCGGGGTGTTGATCCCGCCCGCCTTGATCGTCGGATCGACCGACGATCGGCGCTCGAGGACCACCACACGTGCCCCACCCAGCGTCAACTCGCCGGCGAGCATCAGTCCTACCGGACCGCCCCCGGCCACCACCACGTCGTAGTCCAGGCCCCTGCCTGTGCTCGGCTTCATGCGAATGACTATAGCCACTAAAACTTTATGGCCGCTACAATTTTCTCCATGCCAGCTGGAACTGCCGCCGGAGGCGGCCATGCCGAACTCACCCTGCGCGAGCGCAAGAAGCGGGAGACCAGGAAGCGGATCTCCGATGCCGCGACGCCCCTGATCGCCGTGCGCGGCTTCGACAACGTCACGGTCGCCGAGATCGCCGAGGCCGCCGGTGTGTCCGCGATGACGGTCTTCAACTACTTCCCCCGCAAGGAAGACCTCTTCCTCGACCGCATCCCCGAGGCCGTGGAGCTGTTCTCGTCCGCCGTCCTGAACCGTCCGGACGGCGAGACACCACTCGCCGCGCTACGCCGACTGGCACTCGAACTACTTGATCAGCGAAGCCCGTTGGCCGGAGTCGGTGACACCTTTCCGCCCTTCTGGCGGGTCGTGATCGGCTCGGCCGCACTGCGGGCGCGCGCCCGCGAGAGCGTCGAGGAGATCGAACACGCACTGGAGGAGGCGATCCGCCGGACCGCCGACCCCGGAGCGGCCGATCCCGCCATCACGGCGGCCCTCGCCGTCGCCGCCTACCGCACCGTCTACCTCACCACGGCCCGGCGCCTGCTCGCGGGTGAGCGGGCGGACGACCTGGCCGAGGACCACCGTCTCCGAGTGCACCAGGCGTTCGACGCCGTGGAACGCGGACTGCTCGCCCCCTGATCAATCACCGCCCCCTTCCCGGGGCGGCCCGGCACCCGGCCGTACGGAGCTGTCCGTACGGCCGGCCACATCCCGATCTCACCCCGGGTGGACTCGCCGACGAGGCCGCCCAGCCTGGACCGTGCCCAACTGGCTTGATTCACCGTGGTGATGACGCCACCGGCGCGCTTGCCGCCGCCTGGCCGTGCACCCCGATGCCGAGACGAGCCACCCGGGGCTAGCCCGCCGCGTCACCCTGCCCGCGACGGCCGCGGCACCCTCGGTCGACGCCGCCGTCCCCGACGAGGAGGACCTGTACGACGCCTTCGACCGGTACACCCTCGGCGGCCTGGGCTGAACGCCCGGACCGCAGCAGTCCAGCCCGGCCGGTCACGGTGGCGCGGCCTCTGGCCGATGCGGGCGGGGGCCGCAAGAGGAGTTGAATTCCCGTGCGGTCCTCCTGGGGTACCGGCCGAGGTGGATGACAGCGCCTCAACTCACGTCGGCTTCTGTGAAGGTTCGGAGCCCGTGCTTCCGTCGGGTGCGGCCGGGGCCCGCAGGGCGAGCACGGCGAGGTCGTCGTGGCCGTCCCCGCGGCGGCCTCGACCAGGGCCTGCCCGAGCCGTTCCGGCGGTTGGCGGGCGAAGGCGGCGGCGATCTCGGCGACCTTCCGCAGCCCGTCGTCCAGGGTGCGCTCCGGGTCTTCGATCGGCTACTCCCCCGGTCGGCCGCGATCCGTGCCCCCGGCGGCACATCGGCCGAAAGACCGGTACCCGCCGTACCCGCCCGAGCCCCGCTGATCCATCACGCCGCCTCTCCGCCCAGTCGCCTTCCCGCCCGAGGGAGGCGGATCGTCCGGCGTCTTCCGGAACGGTCGAGGATAACGAACCCGGAACGGGTCGCCGGGTGAACTCGCCCGCATGGCACGGCCTTGGGTCCGAAAGCGGCTACCGAGCCAGGCCGGTGGCCTGCTCGATCCTGATAGGTGCGCCGGGCGGCTGGTTCCGGGGGCGGTCGAGTCCGGGGCCCGTCGAGTCCGGGGACGGTCGAGTCCGGTCGGCCGCCCGGGCGCGGCACGCCGCCGAACAGGTTCCCGGCGCACGCCGCCGCGCGCCGTCGGGCACCCCAGTCCCGGTGTCCGCCGGGCAGCCGCACCCTCCGGCAGCGGGGCCGGCCGCCGTCTCGGCGCCCGCATCCGACCCCCTGCGCACGGCGCGGCCGGGGGCGGCCCCATCCGCCCCCGGCCCTGCCTTCCGTCCCGGGCGGCCCCCACAGCCGGCCGGGCGGGCCCGCGCCCCCACAGCGCGGGAGTGTTGCGGCCGAAGTGGCCGTCATGTCGGTGGTGAAGGGACGTCGCGCCCGGCCGCGGCTGTACCGCGGCACCCGGCCGCCGTCAGGACGAGCGGCGGGTGCGCCGGGCCGGTGACGGGCTCCGAGGTCCCCAGTTGGACGGGTGCGCTACACCTGCGGCGCGAACGGCCGGTCAGCCGTACCGTCCTGTCGGCTCGACGGTCGTCGGTCTTCTGCTGCCACGTTCGGACATGAGAGGCTCCCTCTCCAGTGGTCGGAAGTCGGGCCGTGAGCCGTCTCGCTCGCCGCCCGCCTGGGAAAATCCTCGGGTATCCGGGACACCCCGACCAGGGACCGTCGGCCCCGCTCCCCGGTACCACCGGTCCCGTCGCCGAGGTGCCGAGAGGCCCAACCGACGCCTGCTCCCGGAAGGTGCGCGACAGCGGGACAACCGACCCACGCGTACGACCGTCCCGTCAGACGGGAGCAGCCGAGATCCGACACCGCGCCGGCACCACCACCGCCACGGCCCGTGCCGGTAGCCGCGCCGCCACCGGAGCCGAGCTCAGTACGGCTGTTGCCAGTGCGGCACCGATTCGTCACCGCACCGCCTGTCAACGTGACTTCCGGACATCGGGTCACGGTGACCGACTGCGGCACCTGACACGCCCGGACGGAACTTCTCGGGCCCGGCACCGGGCCTCTGCCGCCCCGTCATATGCGGTCCGGATCCGGCTCGACGCCGACCGTGCCGGGTGCGCCGGGTCCGACCCGGTTCGGGCCGTGGCCGGACATTGTCCCGCCTCCGTATCAAAGCCGATTCACGCGGTGACCTGGAGCCGCCCAGGTGGTTGGATCATGGTGTGACCGATCCCGAACATCCCTGCCGCCCGTCCGCCACCCGCGCCGACTGGGCCCTCGTCCACCCGATGCTCACCGTGCTCAACCAGGCCGGTGTCCCCATCCGCAGCGGCGACCTCGACCAGCTGGGGCTCGCCGCCGGCCTCGGGCCCGAGTTCGCCCAGGCCTTCACCCGCTGGATCCGCGAGGCCCGCGCCACGGCCGCCGCCGCGCCGGTTCCGGCGGCACCGGCCCGCCCGGTCCGCGCGGTCGTCCCGTCACCGGTGGCCGAGCTTCCCGTTCCCGCCCGGCCGCGCCGTGCCCAGGAGCGCCACGCCTCCTGACCGCCGGTCAGCGGAGAGGACGGCGAGTGCCGTTCAGGAAGCGGCTGGCGGTATGGCCAGGTCGGTGAGGTACCCGACCGCCGCGTCGACCGTCGCCGGACTGTTGGCCCAGGCGGTGTGGCCGTCGCCCTCCCAGCGGAGCAACCTGCTACCGGGCAGGGCGCGCCGGACGGACTCGGCGAAGGCCGGCGGGGTGGCCACGTCGTGCGCGCCGGAGACCAGCAGCACCGGTGGGAAGTCTGCGGGCACCCGCCAGCCGTGCGGGGTCCAGCGCGACTGGCCGGGCCAGCCCGCACAGCCACTGGCGATGTCCCAGAACTCGGAGTAGCCGCGCAGGGTCGGCGCCGCCTCGCGCACCCGGCGGGCGAGCTCCGGGAGCGCCGCCTCGGCACCGGCCGGAACTGGGACGTCCTGGCAGATGATCGAGCGATACGCCGGGTACTCGGGGTTCTGGGCAGAGGTGAGGGGGCCGAGTGGGGCGAGGCTCCCCGTCTCGGCCGTCCGGCGCAGCGCCGTCGCGAGCATGGGGTAGAACACGGGCATCTGGAGGCCGCTGTCCACCGCCTGGGCGATCTCCTCGGCGCGGGCCCGGCGCTCGCCGTCCTTGATCTCGCCGGCGTCGGCCCGGCGCAGCAGGGTGGTCAGGAAGGCGGAGACGTCCTGACCGTGCAGTGCGCTCTCCGGGTGGCCGGCCGACCAATGCGCGAATCGGCTCACGCCGTCCTCGACGGCTGCGGCATCGAGGACGGCCATGCTCTGCCAGGGGAGCGCCCGGTCCACCACGCCGTCCACCACCATGGCCCGGACCCGCCCGGGGAACAACTCCGCGTAGCTCTGGGCCACCATCGAGCCGTAGGAGATCCCGAGAAGGTTGATCCGCCGCTCGCCCAGCGACGCGCGTACGGCGTCCATGTCCCTGGCGATGCTGCCGGTGTCCAGGTGTTCGGCCAGGGGGCCGCCGGCCCGGGCGCATGCCGTCCCGAGCCGCCGGTTGCTGCGCACCAGGTCGGCGGCGGCCGCCCGGTCGGCGGGGAACCTGCTCACCGCGGGGTCGATCGGCATCCGGCAGTGGAGCGGCGGGTTGGTGCCGGTGCCGCGTGGTTCCACCGCGACGATGTCGAAGCGTTCGCGCAGCGCCGCCGGGAAGTACTGCTGCCGAACCCGCCCGTCGAGCAGGTAGCCGACCTCGCCGGCCCCGGGGCCGCCGGGGTTGAAGAAGAGCGTGCCGACCCGGCGGCCCGGATCGGCGGCGGGCAACCGGGCCACCCGCACCTCGGTCCGCTCCGGGCTGCCCGGCCTGGACCAGTCGAGCGGGAGGGAGATCGCACCGCACCGGACGGTGTCGGACTCATCCGTCCCCGCGCAGCGCTCCCAGGTGATCCCTGGCGCCGTGGATGCCTTCCGAACTGCCGCGGGCGCGGCCTGAACCGTCGTGGACGGCGTGAGCAGTGCTGCCGCCGCAAGGGCGTACAACGCTGCGCGGGTCGTCTTCCGGTGTCGCATGTCCACCCCTGCCGGTCGTTCCGATGGACGGACCAGCACGGTATCCGGGTGCCGGCGAGCAGCGCATCGCTCTGCCGGGCGACTTCCCACGCCCCCTTCTCCGACCGAAGTCTGATTGCCCGTCAGCCTCTCGGCCGGGTCACCTGTCGGAGAAGACCGCGCTCACGTAGAGGTCGGCGATGGTGTCGTCGAAGGCCGCGCTGTAGGAGACGTCGGCGGTGTCGCCACCTTGCTGGTAGCCGCCGATGACTCCGACGACACTGCCGGTGGACTCACTCACCCAGGGGCCGCCACTGGTCCCGCCGGTGTAGGCGGGGCAGTCGATCCGGCGCTGGTGGGCGGTGAAGGCGGTGGTCACATTGGTGCAGAGCAGCGGCAGTTCGGACCGGGCGGGGTAGCCGTAGAGCCGTACGGCCTCGTGGAGGCTCTCGTCGACACCCAGCGGGAGCCCGCCGACCACGCTCTCGATCGGCCGGCCGTCACTGTCGGGCGCCACCCGGAGGAAGGCGAAGTCCTGGTCCTGGTTCGCGTTCTTATGCCAGCCACTCGTCTCGAAAACCTTGACGACCCGCCAGGCCCCGTACGGCGCCTTGCCGTTGCGGTATCCCGGGGCGAACACGACTCCGTCGGGCGAGGACACGCAGTGCGCCGCGGTGACCAGCAGATCCCCGGTGGGGCTGTCGACCACGGAGGCGGTGCAGAAGTGTTTGCCCGGTGCGACCGGGCCCGAGAAGAGCGGGCCAACCCGGTCGGCCTCCGCTCCGGGCGGGGCGGTCGAGGTGGTGGGTCCCGGAGCCGCGGACGCCGCCGCCTGCGTGCCGAGCGCGATCACTGCCGAGGTCAGCGCACAACCGATCCAACGAGCCTTCACGAGGGTCCTCCCCCCACCGGGGCCCGGTCCGTCGGGCCCGCCGCTGACAGAAAGCCTGCCACCCACGAGACCCGTCGCGCTCGGTGTGTGACCCGATCGAGCGGCGGTGGGCCGCGATCGGCCCTCGCCTCGCGGCCCCATCACACAGCGCTGCCCCGACCGCGCCGAGAACGGCCGTGGTCGGGGCAGCGGCTGGCAGATGAAGCGTCACCCCGCCGGCGGGTCAGTCGATCCCGAGCTCGCCCATCCGGCTCCAGCCGGTGGCGCCCTCGATGGTGGTGCTCACGATCTGCGGCGCCCGCTGGACCAACGGACGCATCGTCTCCATGGCGGCCCGGAAGTGATCGGAGTTCACATGCGCACCGCCGGCGCCGTCCTTGAAGGCCTCGACGAGTACGTAGGTGTTCGGCTCCTCGGCACTGCGCGACCACTCGAACCAGAGGTTGCCCTCCTCGGCGCGGGTCGCCTGGGTGAAGGCCTCGACATGGGACAGCCAGGAGTCTGCGTACTCGGGCTTGACCGGGAATTTCACGACGATGAGGATCACGAGTCGAGTCTAACCGCGGATCAGCGGCATTCCCCTCGGTCGCACCGGCGGTCAGCGCTCCTGGGCCGTCGGGCGGACCATGATCTCGTTGACGGCCGCGTGCGCGGGCTGGGTGACCATGAACACGATGGCGCGGGCGATGTCCTCGGCGCGCAGCCACGCGCTTTTCGGCAGGTCGAAGGCGATGGCGAGCCTGGCGTCGTCGGCCGTCATCTCCGTCGCCGTCACGCCGGGCTCGACCAGGCCGACCCGCACCCCCCGCCCGGCGACCTCCTGGCGCAGTGCCTCGGCGAACGCGCAGACCGCGTGCTTGGTCGCCGAGTAGACGCTGTTGCCCCGGCGCGCCACGCGGCCCGCGACCGAGCTGACGGCCACCAGGTCGGCGACGCCGCGCGGCCCCTCGGCGGCCGCTCGTACCAGGTGCGGCAGAGCCGCGCTGGAGATGTGCAGGACGGCCTTCAGGTTGAGATCGACCATCCGCTCCCAGTCCTCGGGATCCCCCTCCTCCAGGGTGTTCAGCGCCGCGTAGCCCGCGTTGTTCACCAGCGCGTCCAGCCGGCCGAGTCTCCGGGCGGCGTCCCCGACGGCCCGGCGCGCCTGGCCCGCGTCGATCAGGTCGGCGGTGATCGAGATCGATCTGCCGCCGAACTCGTCGATCGCGGAAGCCAGCTGCTCCAGCCGCTCGCTCCGGCGCGCGACCATGGCGACCACGGCACCCTGCCGGGCCAGCGCGAGCGCGGTGGCCGCCCCGATCCCGCTGGACGCACCGGTCACCAGCGCCGCACAGCCCGCCAGCGGCTGCCCGTTCGCACCGGCCTCGCCGGTGTCCGTGTCGCTCACACCCATGGTCGTCCTCCGAAGTCCGTCGGCGCCGCGGACCGGGCGGCAGCGCCTCACCCGGCTCCAGATTCTGCCGTGACCACCATGGAAAGCGAAGATTCCATTACGCCAACAAGGTGTCGGCGGACAACGCCTTTCCCGGGCGAATACCGGTCATACGTATATGAGGAGTCTGAGAATTCCGGCCTGATCAGGCCGCCCCACCGACCGCCTTCACGGTGAAAGCAGGCGCGCGTGCCGCACTTCGGATGCCACCTGACGGTATGTATTGTCCGGAGGATTGAGTGTGCGAATTGGGAATTTCTCCGCCGACGACCAGGAGGAGCTTTGCCACGTACCGAATCGACCGCGGACACGGCCGCGCCGAGGGAGCTCACACTGCCGAAGGTGCGGCGGCTGGTCCAGTACTTCGAGCGGGCCTGCGACCGGGCCCCGCAGAACACCGCGGTCAGCTGCGGCCCGTCCCGGCTGACGTACGCCGAGCTCGACCGCCGGGCCAACCGCCTGGCCCGGCTGCTGCGGCAGCGGGGCGCGGCTGAGGGCCGGACAGTCGGGATCCTGCTCGAACGGTCCCTGCACACCTATGTCGCGCTGCTCGCGGTACTGAAGTCCGGTGCGGCCTACGTGCCGCTCGACCCCTCCTTCCCGGCCGACCGGGTGGAGTTCATCGCCCGGGACGCCGGGCTGTGCGAGCTGCTGACGACCTCCGCGATGCGTGCGCGGACGCACGATCTGACCTGCCGGGTGCTCGAACTCGACCAGCCGCTCCCTGAGTTGGCCGATCTTTCGGACGACCGCCCGATGGTCGAGGTCGACCCGGAGTCGGTGTGCTACGTGATCTACACCTCCGGGACCACCGGACGGCCCAAGGGCGTGGCCGTCTCCCATGCCAACATCGTCAACTTCCTGCGGGTCGCCGCGCCGGTCTACCGGGTCGGTGCGGCGGACCGGGTCTACCAGGGCCTGTCCATCGCCTTCGACTTCTCCGTCGAGGAGATCTGGCCGGCCTGGGCGGCGGGGGCGGTGCTGGTTGCCGGACCGACCGACGAACGCCGGGTCGGCGACGGGCTGGCCGCGTTCCTCACCGAGCAGGCGGTCACGGTGCTGTGCTGCGTGCCGACCCTGCTGTCCACCATCGAAGCCGAAGTCCCCACCCTGCGCAGCCTGCTGGTCAGCGGCGAGGCCTGCCCGCCCGACCTGGTGCGACGCTGGTCCCGCGAGGGCCGCCGGATCCTCAACGTCTACGGCCCCACCGAGTCGACGGTCACCGCGACCTGGACCGAGCTCTCCCCCAGCCGGCCGGTCACCATCGGGACCCCGCTGCCCACCTACCGCGTCTACCTGCTCGACCAGCGGCTGAGGCCGGTCCCCGACGGCGACAGCGGTGAGATCTGCATCGGCGGCCCCGGCGTGGCGATCGGCTACCTGAACCGCCCGGAGCTCACCGCCGAGCGCTTCATCCCCAATCCGGTGCAGGCCGACCGGGCCGACAGCCCCCGGATCTACCGCACCGGCGACCTGGGTCGGCTGAACCCGGCGGGAGAGATCGAGTTCCTCGGCCGGATCGACACCCAGGTCAAGATCCGCGGGTACCGCATCGAGCTGGCGGAGATCGAGGAGGTGCTCCGGGAGGACCCGGCGGTGGAGAACGCGGTGGTCACCCCGCGCGAGCAGGACGGGGCCGTCCACGACCTGGTCGGCTACGTCACACTGACCGGCCACCCGGACGGGGACGACGACGGCTTGCGCAAGCGCCTGCACACCACGCTGCGCCGCCGGCTGCCTGAGTACATGATCCCCTCCTACGTCGAGGTGCTCCCGGAGTTCCCGCTGCTGACCGCGGACAAGGTGGACCGCAAGGCGCTGCCCGCCCCCGTCTCGGTGCCGCTGGCCAGCGGAAGCCGGCCGCACGTGGCCCCCGGGTCCCCGCTGGAGCAGCGCATGGCGGCCGTCTGGCAGGAGGTCCTCGGCCGTCGGGAACTCTCCGTCGAGGACGACTTCTTCTGCGACCTGGGCGGCCACTCGATGGCCGCGGCGCGGCTGATGTCCCGGCTGCGCCGACTTCCCGGCTTCGAGCGGCTGGCGATGGCGGACCTGTACCTCCAGCCGACGGTTCGCTCGCTCGCGGCGTTCGTCGAGCGCGGGGACGCGGCCGCCCCGGCCCGTCAGCAGGCCACCGGCCCGCCGCCGCGCCGGCACTCCACCGCCCGGGTGGCCCTCTGCGGCACGGCCCAGCTCGTCGCGCTGTACGGGTGGCTGCTGCTGCTCGGACTGCCGGCTCTGGTGGTGCTCTACCGGGTGCTGGCCTCCTGGGGCGTCCACACGGCCGGAGCGGGTGACGGCGGACCGCTGGATGTGCTCATGCACCTGCGGTACTCCGTGTTCGTGCCGGTGCAGATCGGCTGGCTGCTGCTGAACATGCTGCTGATCCCGGTGATCGGCTGCCGGGTGGTGCTGGCCGGCGTCCGGCCGGGCTGGTACCCGCTCTGGGGCGTCACCTACCTGCGGTTCTGGCTGTACACCAAGATCCTCGCGTTGACACCGATCGGGCTGCTGGCGGGCTCCCCCCTGCTGCCGGCCTTCCTCAGGCTGCTCGGCGCCAGGGTCGGCCACGGCTGCCACGTGTCGGCTCCGATCCCCCTGCCGCCCCTGGTGGAGCTCGGCGACGAGGTGAGCGTCGGCTACGGCGCGCGGGTGCAGGCCTACGCGGTCGAGGGCGGCTGGCTGCGGCTGGCTCCCGTCCGGCTCGGCACGGGAGCGTTCCTCGGTACCAACAGCGTGGTGCTGCCCGGCGCGGTGATCGGTGCGGGTTCCTCGGTCGGCGAGCAGTCGCTGGTCCCCGCGGACCAGGTGGTGCCTGCGGGCGAGCACTGGTCGGGCTCACCGGCCGCCCGGCAGGACGCCGCACCGCTGGTGCTGCAGTCCCTCGCGGCGCAGCCCGACGCCCGTCCCTGGCCGCTGCGGGTACTGGCCGGCTACGCACTCGGGGCACTGCTGCTCGGGCTACTGCCGGTGGCCGTCCTCGTTGCCGGTTCGGCGGTCGTCGTCCTGGTGGCCGTGCGGTACGGCTTCGCCCGGGCGCTGCTCTCGGCGCTGGCGGCCGGGCCGGTGATCGTGGTCACCACCTGTGCGCTGATCGTACTGGCCAAGCGGGCGGTGCTGCCGAGGGCGCGGGCCGGCATCCACCCGGAGCGCAGCGGCTTCGGGGTCCGCAAGTGGATCGCCGACGGGATGCTGACCATCAGCCTGACCATGACCCACTCGCTCTACTCCACCCTCTACCTGGTGCCGTTCCTGCGGCTGCTCGGTGCCCGCACCGGGCGCTGGTCCGAGGTGGCCACCGTCAGCTTCGTCGACCCGGACATGCTGATCATCGGCGAGCTGAGCTTCGTCGCGGACGTCAGCGTGGTGGCGCCGGCGGTCTTCCACCGGGGCCGGATCGCACTGGACCCGGCCGAGGTCGGCACGCGGAGCTTCGTCGGCAACGGGGCGCTGCTGCCCGGCTCCTGCCGGATGGGCGACGGCAGCCTGCTGGGCGTGCACTCGGTGGCACCGGCCCGGCCGATCGAGCCCGAGACGACCTGGTTGGGCTCGCCGGCGCTCTTCCTGCCGCGCCGGGAGGGGAGTCAGAAGTTCCCCGCGAAGTACACCTACGAACCGAGCCCGGGTCTGATCGCCGCGCGCCTGGCCATCGAGTACTTCCGGGTGACCCTGCCCGCGACCATCGGCATCGTCTCCGTGCTGCTCTTCCTGTACGCCGCGGTCGCGCTGGCCAGGACCACCTCGCCGCTGCCGGTCCTCCTGCTCGGTCCGGCACTGCTGCTCGGCGCCGGGGTGTTCGCCACCCTGGTCGTGGTGCTGCTCAAGTGGCTGGTCATCGGCCGGTACCGGCCGCGCGTCGAACCGCTCTGGGGGATCTGGGTACGGCGGACCGAACTGATCACCGGCCTGTTCGAGAACCTGGTGGTGCCCAGCCTGATCGCATTCCTCACCGGCACACCCCTGATGGCCTGGGTGATGCGGCTGTTCGGCGCCAGGATCGGCCGGCGGGTCTGGCTCAACACCACCTACCTGACCGAGTTCGACCTGGTCGAGGTGGCCGATGACGCGGCCGTCGGCGAGCGCACCTCGCTGCAGACCCACCTTTTCGAGGACCGGGTGATGAAGATGTCCACGGTCCGGGTCGGCGAGGGCAGCTCGGTCGGCCTGCGCTGCGTGGTGCTGTACGACGCCGAGGTCGGTGCGGGCACCTCGCTGGACGGGTTGTCCCTGGTCATGAAGGGCGAACGCCTTCCCCCGCACACCCGGTGGCGCGGTATCCCCGCCCGTCCCTGCTGATCCGCCCGGCGGGGCGCCCGTGCCGCCCCGCCCCCACCCACTCTGGAGGCACCGCATGACCTCGCTCGACGAACTCGACACCTGGTCCGGCCCACGGGTCGACGGCGACCTGCCCGGGCCGCGCTCCGCCGCGCTCCTCGCCCGCCAGGCGCGCCGCGAGTCCAACGCCCGCAGCTACCCCCGGCGGCTTCCCATCGCCATCGCGGAGGCGTCCGGCACCCTGGTGCGGGACGTGGACGGCAATGTCTTCATCGACTTCCTGGCCGGCGCGGGCGTGCTCTCGCTCGGCCACAACCACCCGGAGCTGGTGGCGGCGGTGACCGCCCAACTCGGTCTGCTGACCCATGGCCTGGACTTCCCGACCCCGATGAAGGACGCCTTCACCGAGGCCCAGCTGTCCATGCTGGCACCGCGCCTCCAGGACCGGATGAAGATCCACTTCTGCGGCCCGACCGGCGCAAACGCCGTGGACGCCGCCATCAAGCTCTGCAAGACCGCGACCGGCCGCGGCGAGATCGTCTCCTTCCAGGGCGGCTTCCACGGCAGCAGTCACGCGGCCATGGCGGTCACCGGGCTGGTGGCGCAGAAGCAGCCGGTCGCCAACGGCGTCCCCGGGGTGCACTTCTTCCCGTACTCCTACTGCGCCCGGTGCCCGCTCGGGCTGTCACCGGACAGCTGTGCCACCAACTGCGTCGAGTACCTGGAACGGGCCCTGGCCGACGGCAACGGCGGGGTGCCGCTCCCCGCCGCGGTGATCATGGAGATGGTCCAGGGCGAGGGCGGCATCGTCCCCGCCCGCCGGGAGTTCGTCCAGCGGGTCCGCGGCCTGACCCGGGACCTCGGCATCCCCCTGGTGGTCGACGAGGTGCAGACCGGCTGCGGGCGCACCGGGACCTGGTACGCCTTCGAGGAGTACGGCATCGATCCGGACGTCATCGTCGCCTCCAAGGCGCTGAGCGGCATCGGTGCCCCGGTCGCGGTCATCCTGTACGACCGGGAGCTGGACACTTGGGCACCCGGCGCGCACACCGGGACCTTCCGGGGCAACCAACTGGCCTTCGCCGCCGGGGTGGAGGCGATCCGGATCATCCGGCGCGACGACGTCCTCGGCAATGTCACCCGGCGCGGCGAGCAGATCGCGGAGCGCCTCTCGGCGCTGCAGAAGCACCCCTGGGTGGCCGAGGTGCGCGGCCGTGGGCTGATGTGGGGCGTCGAGTTCGCCGACCCGGTGGACGGCCGCCCGGCGGGCTCGCTGGCCGCGGACGTCCAGGCCAGAGCACTCCGGCGCGGCCTCATCGTCGAGGTCGGCGGCCGCGAGGACTGCGTGGTGCGTCTGATGCCGCCGCTCAACGTCACCGCCGAGCACGTCGAGAGCGCGTGCGTGATCCTGCTCGACGCCGTCGCGGCGGCCGTGCGGGAGGCCTGATCGCTCCAGGCAGGCCGGACGGTTCGGTGGCCCCCGCCGCCCCGGAACAGATCGGGCCTCAACCGGGTTTTCGATATCAGTCCGCGTGCCGGCCCGGTCGTTCGGGATCGAGTAGCGCCGGCCGGGCGGCGCGCTGGGCAGCTGAGGAGGGCTCTTCGATGACGATCTCCGCCCCGCCCGATCCGGACACCGATCCGCCTGGTCCCGGCCCGCTCCCGCATCCCGGCCCCGGGGCCTGCGAGCCGGCTCTCCCGCAGCCGCAAGAACCGGCCCCGGAGCCACCACACCCGCCACCCGACCCCGGCCCGGCCCTCGCTCCCCTGCCGGCCCTCGTCCCGTAGCCGGTGATCAGATGGCCCATGCACCACTGGAACTGCTGAGCCTGGGCGTCGAGGAGGAGTTCCTGCTGGTCGACCGGCGCAGCCGACGGCCCGTGCCACGGGCGCCCGAGGTGATCGCCGAGGCGGGGCTCATTTTGGGCGGGCGTGTGCAGGCCGAGTTCTATCCCACCCAGATCGAGGTGTGCACCTCGCCGGTGCGCACCGTCGACGAGTTGCGCGCCGAACTGGTCTCCCTGCGCCGGACGGTGGCGGCGGTGGCCCGGAGTGCGGGCTGCCTGCTGGTGGCCAGCGGCACTCCGGCGCTGCCCGGCCACATCCCCGCTGAGGTGACCGACATTCCGCGCTACCGGCGGATGGCGGAGCAGTTCGGCGCGGTCGCCGACGGCAACGGCGGCGGGGTGTGCGGCTGCCATGTCCACCTGGGCACGGCGTCGCGCGCCCAGGCCCTCGCGCTGGCCAATCAACTACGCCCCTGGCTGCCCACGGTGCAGGCGCTCGCCGTCAATTCGCCCTTCAACGAAGGCCGGGACAGCGGCTTCGCCAGCTGGCGGGCGATCCTGTGGAACCGCTGGCCGACCGTCGGCCCGGCACCGATTCTCGACGAGGCCGGGTACGAGGAGCTCGCGAACACCCTGGTCGACTCGGGCCTGCTGCTGGACCGCCGGATGATCTACTGGTACGCGCGCCCGTCCGAACACGTACCGACCCTGGAGCTGCGGGTCGCCGACGTCAACGCCGATCTCGACACCACCGTCCTGCTCGCGCTGCTGCTGCGGGGCCTGGCGACCGTCCTGCTGGCGGAGGTCCGGGAAGGCGCCCCCGCACCCGACGTTTCGGGGACGCTGCTGCGCGCCGCGCACTTCCAGGCCGCCCGGGGCGGGCTGGAGGGGGCCGGGGTGGACCCCTTCACCGGGCGGGCCCGGCCACTGCGCACCCTGCTGGAGGAGCTCACGGTCCGGGCCGCGCCGGGTCTCCGCGACAGCGGCGACCTCCCGCTGGTGGAGCAGCTGCTGGCCGGGCTGCTGGCCGCGGGAACCGGCGCGAACCGGCAGCGCGCGGTGTTCCGCCGGCGCGGGCGACTGCTCGACGTGGTGGACGCGCTGGCGGAACTGACCGTCCCCTGAACGACCTTGGGCGAACCGGTGCTGCGGTGAGTGAACCCGCGGCACCGGTTCGGTGCACGGGCGCACCGCCTTCGACGACCGCCGTCCCGAGCCCCGCGGCGGCCCGAGCCAGGACGAGCCGAAGTATGACGGGCGTCACTTCCAGTGGGCGATTACTTCACCGCCGCTCTCCGGTCTCACCTGCGACAACACCGCAACGCCCGAGCCCGGGCAGGCGAACGAGGAAGGCCTCCCATGACCCACACGCTCACCGCCCCCGCCGCAGCACGGCACCGTCCACATGCTCAGTGGCATGCTGTGCTACCTCTCGCTGTGCGCCGCGTTCGTCGTGTCGGCCCGGCATTTCGCCGTCCGGCAGCCGCGCGGCCGGGCGTGGCCTGCCGCCTGGCGCCATTGGTTGTCCTCGCCGGTTTCGCGGGGTCCGCCGCCACCGTGATGGCCTTCACCGCGTGGGCCGGGCTCGGCCTCGTCTGGCTCACCGTGGTGTCCACCCGACTGCGCGCCGAGTCGGCGGCGGCGCGGTAGTCCGGGCGCCGGATCGCCCGGTGTGAGATGACACACCTACAAGATCATTTACTACTGGATGAATGGCAGACTGCGGACATGACTGAACCCGTGAAGGGCCCCGCGAGCTACTTCCCTTCGATCGAGAAGAAGTACGGCCGCCCGATCGCGGCGTGGAAGGACCTCATCCGCTCCTCGCCCCTGACCAAGCACACGGAACTCGTCTCCTGGCTCAAGACCGAGCACGGACTGGGACACGGCCACGCCAACGCCCTGGTGGCGCACACCCTCGCCGAAGACAACGGCAAGTAGGCCCGAGCGGCACCGGCCCGCTGCGGTGTCTGCCGGGCCGGTGCCGCCGGGTGCCCCCTCTACTGGGCTCCGCCAGCGGGGCCGCCGGCCTCCCCGACCGGGTTCGCGCCGCGTTGTGCCGGGCGCCGGGCGGGCGAGTGGCGACCCGGGCTCAGCCGCCCGCCGGGTACGCGGCCCGTGGGGTGCCGGTGGCCCGGTCCGGAGCCGGGCAGTGGCGTCGCAGCGCCGCGACCAGCTCCCGCAGTACCGGATCCGGGTTCGCGGCGCGCCAGGCGGCGGTCAGGGTGAGGCTCGGGGTGTCGTCCCCCGCCAGCGGCCGCCAGACGAGGGCCGAGTCGTCGGCGACCATCGAGGCGGCCTGCAGGGCGACTACCTCCTCGCCGCAGGTCAGGTGGGTCAGGAAGACCGAGCGGTGACTCGAACCCGGGCGCAGCTGCGGATCCCAGCCGTTGCGGCGGCACACCGCCAGCACCTCGTCATGGTGCCCCGGGGCCGACTCCCTGGGAAACCAGATCAGGTCCTGTCCGGCCAGATCACCGAAGCCGACCGCGTCCAGCCCGGCCAGCGGGTGGGCGCGGCCCACCACCACTCCCATCGGCTCCTGCCACACCGTCATGGTCCCCAGATCCGCGGTCGGGAACGGCGCGGTGAGCAGCCCGAGATCCAGGTCCCCGCCGGCGAGCCGGTCGAGCTGCTCGGCCGTCGAGGCGTCCTGGAACCGGATCCGCGCGGCGGCGCCGGCGGCCGTGCCGGTCCGGCGGAGTGCGGCGCTCGCGTCCCGCACCCGCCGGACCAGCGCCGCGGGGACACCCGCCGGGACTCCGACCGTCAGGACCACGGGCTCGGCACGGACGGCCGTCTCCACCGCGCGCCGCGCGCGCTCGGCCGCGTCCAGTGCGGCCTTCGCCTCGGGCAGCAGGGCGAGTCCGGCCGCGGTCAGCGTCATGCCGGTCGAGCTGCGCTCGAACAGTGGGGCGCCCAGTTCCTTCTCCAGCAGCCGGATCTGTTGGCTGAGGGATGGGCCGCTGAGGTACAGCCGCTGGGCCGCCCTGGTGAGGTTCCCCTCCTCGGCAACGGCTTGGAAGTAGCGGAGCTGACGCAGTTCCACGGTTCCCCCGGACTGGCGGTGACGTTCGCAGGTGTGTGCGACCAGCATCGTAGCGACCGCCGAACCATCAATGACCTGCGGTGTTCGTTCCCGACTACCGCCCCTTCGGCCGGAACTCATGGACGCCCCGGGGCCCGGAGCGGTTCGCTGGGCCAAACGGGACGGCCGCGACGGCGGCCGGCGACTACGGGCTGGAGAACGCCGTGTTCATCCTCACACTGACCTACCTCAAGGGCCTGGCGGAGATCGACGCGCTGCTGCCGGCTCACCGGGAGTACCTCGAACGCCACTACCGCGAGGGCAGGTTCCTCCTCTCCGGTCGGCAGGAACCCCGGACCGGCGGCCTCATCCTGGCGTTGGGCGACGATCCGGACGAGATGTGGGAGATCACCCGGACCGATCCCTTCGTCACCTCCGCCGTGGCCCGGTACGACATCATCCGGGTGACCCCCACCGGAGTCAGCGCGCTGCTCGGCGACGCCCTCGCGGCAGCGGGCCTGACCGATCTCACCGTCATCGGCTGACCCCGGGCGGTTCCGGGGCCGGCGCTGCTGAGGGTCTGGAGGAACACCTCACGGTCGGTTCCGCATGGTCTCCTCTTCGTGGGGGATGGGGCTCGGCACTCCGGGGGTACGGCGCGGGCACGGCCGGAGGCGGGGCGGACGTCCGGTGGACGCATCCCGCCCCGCCTCGGCCAACGGCTCCGACACGGTGGGAGCAGGCCGACTCCGCTTCAGACCGTGGCGGCGCCGCCGGGCGGCAGCAGGGTGAGGCGGTCGGACAGGCCCGCCCGGGCGAAGGCGGCGCGAAGGTCGTCCGCCCCTTCGGAGAAGTGCTGCCAGCTGTCGTGGTGGAGCGGCACGATCCGGCGGGCACCCAGAATCCGCGCCGCCTCGGCCGCCTGTTCGCTGCTGAGGGTCAGCAGGGCGCCGTCGAGGATCCCCGTGCAGGCCGCGCCGGCGAAGATCAGCGCCAGGTCGACGGGACCGAAGCGGTCCGCCACCTGCCGGACGGCGTCCAGCGAGGCGTTGTCGCCGCTCACATAGACCGTCGGCAGGTCGGGCGCCGAGAGTACGAAACCGGTGACCTCGCCGCACACCGGCTCGCAGCCCTCCGGTCCGTGCCGGGCGGGTACGCCGGTGACGCGCAACGGCGTTGCACCACCGGGGCGTTGAAGGTCCACATGGGCCCAGGGGGCAAGCGGGTGGGCGTTGCCGCCGAGCCGCGCCGCGCCGTCGGGCGTGGTCAGGACGACCGGAACGGTGGGAAGCAGGGCGCGGCCGCCCTCGTCGAGATTGTCGGCGTGCTGGTCGTGGGAGAGCAGCACGGCGTCGATTCGCCCCAGCTCCTTCGGTCGCAGCCCGGGGCCTGCGGTCTTCGTCAGCACGGAGCCGGACGGAGAGGTGTAGGCGCCGGGGGCGTCGAAGGTGGGGTCGGTCAACAGGCGCAGGCCGCCCAGTTCCAGGACGGCGGTCGGCCCTCCCGCTGCTCGGATGCCCACCTGCGGCCCCGCGGCGGGGGCGGCTCCCAGCGGTGCGGGCGCAGATCGGTCGTCGGCGGATACCAAGGTCATACTCCTCACGGATATGGTCTTCGTTTGCCGTGAGAAGCTAACCGATCTTCACGGAAAAGGTCAACGGTTAACATGAGAGACATGGATCAGCTCTCCGCCAGCGGACCGAACCGCCGCCCCGACCCGCTACCCCCGGCACCGGGCGAGGAGCGCTCGGTGGCGCTCGCCCTCGTCAACACCAGGACCGTGCGCGGCGGCGCACCGGTCGACGCACTCGACACGCCGGAGGTCGCGACCAGCTGGCTCGCCGAACACACTTCGGGCGAGGGCGAGTTGAGGCTGGACACGGCTGCCGCGGCTGGCCTGCGCGAGCTCCGCGAGGCGATCCGCGCTCTGCTCGCCGCCGCCATCGGCCGCACGGACCCTCCGCGGTCGGCGGTGGACACTCTCAATGGCGCCCTGCGTGCGGCGCCGACGGTTTCGGCACTCGACTGGCCGTCCGAGGACCGACCGCGGCGCCGGGCCGTCGCGACCGGCGGCGACCAGGTGGCCAGGGCACTGTCCGGCCTGGCCGAGGACGCCCTCGGCCTGCTGTGCGGATCCGACGCCCAGGCGCTCGCCGCCTGTCATGCCGATGACTGTGTCCGGCTGCTGCTGCGCAGCCACGGCCGGCGCCAGTGGTGCAGTACGCGTTGCGGCGACCGGGTGCGGGCAGCCCGCCACTACGCCCGTCGGCGCACCGCCGGCACCGACTGACGCCGGTATCCCACGGGGTGCGGCTGCTCCCCCACGTGTGCAAGGACGTGCCCGCCAGTGCGGCCGGGACGGCCCAGGCGGCCAGTTGCGGGACCGGGACGGTTCAGGCGGCCAGCAGCTCGGCCAGGGCCTCGGCGTTCTCCTGTTCGTCCGCCAGCAGGGATTCGATCAGCTGCCGGGTGGCGGGGTCGCGGTCGCCGATCCAGTCGGCGACCTTCTGGTAGGTGGAGACCACGATCCGGGCCGCGAGCAGGTTCTGCTCCAGCATTCCGCGCAGTTCGCCGTCGTCGGGCGCGGAGTAGTCCGTGTGTGCGCGCTGGGCGAGGGTGGCGGGGTCGAAGTTGGGCTGGGCGCCGAGCTGGTTGATCCGCTCGGCGACGGCGACCGCGTGACGCATCTCCTGGTCGGCGTGCCGGTCGAACAGCGCCCGCACCGCGGACCGTTCGGCGCCCTGCGCCGAGATCGCGTGCCGGGTGTAGCGCAGCCAGCCGACCACCTCGGTCGCGACCACGTCGTTCAGGACGCTGACCACCCGCTCGGTATCCAGTCCGTGCCCGGAGGTCGCCGGCCCGGCGGACATGGTCTGCAGGGCTTCGCGGCGGATCCGGTCCACGTCGAGCGCTAGACCGTAGCTCATGGCGTACTCCCTTCCGGCCCTGCTCACCGGCGTCGGCTCACTGCCAGCGTCTCTCCGCTCCGGCCGCGCCGAAACTCCACGGTGGCCGCCGCGCCGCGACGGCCGGTCCGGCAGGGTGCGCCCCGCCCTGCGGGTGGGTTCGAGGACCAACCACGGGCCGGCCCGGTGCCGGGAGGGGCGTTCGGGCTGCTGTGGTTCCGGCCGCGTACGAGAATGGGGAAGCGCCGTACGGACGGCGGCCGTTACCCGAGTCGCCGCCGGTCGCGCTGTCCCGCGGGCCCTCGGCGGCCGGCGACCGGACCTCGCCCGCGATACCGCCGGGCTCGGACCCGCTGTGGACGGCGGCGACGGTGGGTGGCCCCGGGATACCGCGTACACCGGCCGGGCGGCGGCGTCAGAACGGGCGTCCACCAGGCGACAGCCAGGCAGAAACCCGTCACCGGCTGGTATGGAGGTGGCGACGATGGGCGAACCGAGCCTGTCACCGCGGGAGCGGCAGATCCTCACCGAGATCGAGGCGGACCTGCGGAACGACACCGGACTGGACCGCCGGCTGCGGAACATGCGGCCCGGTCGGCTGCGGTGTGCCTTCCAGGCGCTGTGCCGGGTCCCGGTCTCCGTCCTGGTTATGCTGGCGGCCTGCTCGCTCGGGCTGCTGTCGGTCGGTGTCCAGGTGCGCTCGGCCACCGCGCTGGGCGTGTTCGCGCTGATCTGGGCCATCACGGTGGTACTGCTGCTGGCCCGGGGGGTACACGGGTTCGTCGAGCGACGCCGGGCCCGGTGACCGGCCGGCGGCGACGACGCGGCGACCGGGTGGGCGCCCGGAGCCGTGTCCCCCGAAGGTGTCGAGGCAGGTCCGTCGCACGCAGCCGCTTAGACCCGGTCGGTCTTAGCTGCTGACCGGACGGTACACGCCCCGGGCATGCGGTCGGCCGGGTGATTACGCCTCCCGAGTCAGGGCACAAGCGTGGACGAGGGGGGGTCGTCCAACCGGGAGGTCGTCATGATCATCCTCGGAATCATCCTTCTGATCATCGGATTCGTCACCGGCATCACCATCCTGTGGTCGATCGGCGTCATCCTCGTGTTCATCGGACTCATCCTGTGGGTTCTCGGCGCGGTGGGCCATGCCGTCGGTGGCCGCAGCCACTACTGGTAGGACTCAGACCGACCGGCAACAGGGCTCGCGCAGTCGTGTACCGCTCGGTCTTACGTCTCCGGTGGCGGATACATCGGCACGAACGCGGCGTCCGCCAGCACCGAGCCGTCCGCGGAGAGCAGCCGGAGGCCGGTGACCGGCGCCGAGCTCTGCGGATACGGGCCGTCCCAGTGCCCGTACCCGGCGGTGACGGTGAACGGGCCGAAGGTCACGCTGGAACCGTCGCCGCGCTCGACCTGGCACTTGATCTTGCCGGCGATCGAGGTCCCGCCCGCGTCCAGCGACATGTAGAACCAGGCGTACGGGCCGGTGGAGATCAGTGCCCGCCCGATGGTCCGCCCACTGGCGACCAGCTTGGCGCTGAACAGCGAATGGCCGGCCGACGTACCGCCGGGCAGGCTGATCACGGGCGGGTTCGGGTGCTGGGATGCGCCTATCACCCAGCCGCCCACGCCGCCGAAGGCGAGGGCCGCCGCCGCCGCCGCCGCGGGGAGGGCGAACCGGTAGCGGGCCACCCGTCGTCTGATCCGATGTGCGGGCGACAGTCCGAGCCGTCGGAGCACCCGGGTTTCGAAACCGACCGGGGGTTCGCTGCCCTGGATCACGCCCACCAGCCGGTCCGCCGTCAGCGCCAGTTCACGGATGTCCTCGTGGCAGGCGGGACAGGACTGCAGGTGGGCGATGGCGTTGGCCCGCTCGGTGGCGGGCAGCACGCCGAGCGCGAGTTCCGCGCTCATCTCCCTCAGCTGCGCGCAGCTGAGTCCGCCGACGTCAGTCACGGCCGGTCCTCCTCTGCTGCGCCAGGGAGGCTCGGAGTTTCCCCATCGCCGCCCTGATCCGGGTCTTGGCGGTGCCCAGCGGCACCTGTTCGAACTCGGCGATCTGCTGGGCGGTCATCCCGTAGATTCCCGCCATCACCAGCGCCCGGGCCTGCTCTCTCGGCAACTCGGCGAGCGCGCCGCGCAGCTCCTCCGAGGTCTCCTCGGCGATCGCCTGCCGTTCGGGTGTGCACGTGACGGCCTCCAGGAAGTGCGCCAGCTCGTCCGGTTCGAGCGGGACGGTCCTGCGGGTGCGGATGGTGTCCACCGCCAGATTGTGGGCGATGGCCGCCAACCAGGTACGGACGGAGCCGCGGCGCGAGTCGTACACCTGGCCGTAGCGGCAGGCCCGTTCGAAGGTCTGCTGGGAGATGTCCTCGGCCAGCTGTACGTCGCCCGTCACCGCGAGCGCCACTCCGAAGATCTTGTGCTGAAACCGGCGCACGAAGGCCAGGGCGATCTCCGGGTCGCCGGTCATCAGGCCTGCCAGCAGGGCCTCGTCAGGCATCCGCTCCAGGGTGGCGCCTATCCGGTGCATATCCACACTACGTACCACGGTGCGGGAGGGATTGCCCGGGCAATCCCTCCCACACCTTTCTGCGTAGTACTTGATGGCCCCGACTTGGACCGGCCGAGCGGCCGGAGCCCGGAGCGGGGAGCCGGGGACCCCTCGCACCGGCCCGGCGGCCGGGAGTGCCCCGCCCGGTGCCGGGCGGGAGGAGGCTTCCGGCGCGCGCCGCGGGCCCCGTGGCAGGCCGGTCGTACCCGTCAGGCAGAGAGGAGCCCAGGATGAGCGTCTTCAGTCGGTTCGGCTTCGGGCGGCACGGCCGGCACCGCCATGGCCGGCACCGCCATGGCCGCCACCACCACCGCTACTGAGCGAGGGCACCGGAACCCTCACCTCCGGGGGCCGGCCGTGATCGGTCGGCCCCCTTCTGCCGCGACGGAGGCGACGTCTTGGAGTCCCTGGCACCCGGGTCCGCTGTGGACGGGCCGGTCGCGCCCTCACCCGCGGTCCCCACGCGGGTGGCCTTCCGGCGGTTCTGGCCGTGGGTGCGTCCCGACGCTCCGTGGCTTGCGGTCAGCGCCGTACTACTGGTGGCGGGGAGCCTCGGTGAGGTGGTGTCGGTCTGGCTGTTCAAGGACCTGATCGACGAGGTGCTGGTCCCCCGGCGGTTCTCGGCCTTCTGGACGCTCGGGACGGCCATGCTCGGCACGGCCATCGGCGCCGCGTTGCTGACCTTCTCGGGCGGCTACGGCGCGCGACGGGCCGCCGAGAGATTCGTCCTGCGGCTGCGCACCGCCGCCGTGGCGCATCTGCACACCCTCCCGCCCGACACGCTGGAGCGGCACCGGCCCGGCGACGTGGTGTCCCGCCTGACCCGGGATGTCGTCGCCATCGAGCAGCTGGTCGCCTCCGGGCTGGTCGAGGGCACGGCGGCCCTGTTCGGGCTGCTGCTGTTCACGGCGGCCGCAATGTACCTGAGCCTGCCGCTCGCGCTCGTGGCGATCTGCACCGCCCCGCTGTTCTGGGCCTCGGCACGGTTCTTCGGTCGGCGGTTGCTGGTGCGCGAGCGGGTGGCGCAGCGCCGGGCGGGCGGGGTCAGTGCGGTGGTCGAGGAGAGCCTGCGCAACTCGGAGCTCGCCCGCACCTGCGAGCAGGAGGCCCACGAGGTCGGCCGGGTCCGGCGCGAGGGCCGCGCGCTGATGGACGCCGAGTTGGCCGCCGCGCGGCTAGCCGAGCTGTACCCGCCGTTCCTCAATGTGCTCGAAGTGCTCGCCGGGCTGGCCGTGGTGGGCATCGGCGCGTACGAGCTGGAGCGCGGTGTGCTGAGCCTCGGCGGGCTGCTGGCGTTCGCCGCCTTCATGGCGCAGCTCTTCGAACCGGCCCACCAGCTCTCGGAGTTGGCCTCGGTTGCCGGTACGGCCGGCGCCTCGGCCGAGCGGCTGCTGGAACTGCTGGACACCCCGAGCCCGGTGCGTGAGCACCCACGTGCCCGCGACGTGCGCACGGTCGCCGGGCGGCTGTCCTGCGACCAGGTCGGGTTCGACTACCCCGGCCACGCGGGTCTGCCGCTGCTGGCGGACATCAGCTTCGACCTCCGCCCGGGCGAGGTCCTGGCGGTGATGGGACCGAGCGGCTGCGGCAAGTCCACCCTCGCCAAACTGCTGGTCCGCTTCCTGGATCCGGACCTCGGCACCGTGTGCCTGGACGGCGAGGACCTCAGGGAGCTGACCCTGCATTCGGTGCGCCGGGCCGTCACGCTGCTCCCCCAGCGGACGGCGCTGTTCCGCGCCACCGTCCGGGAGAACATCGCCTACGGCAGGCCCGGCGCCTCGCAGGCCGAGATCGAGCGGGCCGCCAGCGCCGCCGACGCGCACGGCTTCATCACCGAACTGTCGGACGGGTACTGCACCGAGATCGGCCGCGACGGCTTCCAGCTCTCCGGCGGGCAGTGCCGGCGGATCGCGATCGCCCGGGCCTTCCTGCGCGGTACCCCGGTGCTGGTGCTGGACGAGCCCACGGCCGGGCTGGACGACCGGTCCGCCGAGAAGGTGATCGCGCCGCTGCGGCAACTGATGGCCGGGCGCACCACCGTCCTGATCACGCATGACCGGGCGTTCGCCCGCACGGCCGACCGCATCCTCTGGCTGGGCCACGCCGACGCCGGTGAACTGCCGTACGACGGCCGACCGCGGCGGACCACCGGGTGCGGACGGAGCATGACCCCTCTCTAGACCCGTACCGCCAAGTCCGGGTCTAGAGCGTCACCCCTTTCAGGGACAGCACGATGGCGGCACCGGCACCACCGAACACCAGGGCGGTGGCCATGCCCCACCAACCGCCCCGGCCCCAGCGGAACGGGCTGTCCAGCGCCAGGCGCCCGGGCCCGATGCCGGCGAGCGCGATCGCGATCAGCGACAGGCACATCGGGTACTCCAGGCCGCCCTCGTCGGACCACAGTCCGTGGCCCGAGGTGACGGCCATCGCGTTGGGCATCACCCCGACCACGGCGGCCGCGGCCGGCGGGGTGAGCAGTCCGAGGGCGGGGCCCAGTCCGCCGCCGAACTCCGACAGTCCTCCCAGCGCGGCGAACAGGGTCCCGGGACGGTAGCCGAGTTCCTCGAAGCCCTTGGCGGTGGCGCTCAGACCGCGCCCACCGAAGGCACCGAAGAGCTTCTGGGCACCGTGACCGGCCGGCAGCAGCGGGGCCAGCCGGAGCACCAGCAGGCCCGCATCGACGGCGGAAACCGGCGGCGCGTGCGCGGAGCCGCTGGTGGCGCGGGGAGAGGCCCGCAAGCCCGGGACGCCGGCCGCCCGGGCCATCACGGCCCAGGGCATCGCCCTCGACGCCGTCCGCCTGGCCGTGACCGCCGCACTCCCCCCGGCCGGCGACCAGGTGCCCGACCTGATCCCCTACGACGGCCAAGCTCGCAAGGCGCTCGAGCTCACCTTCCGTGAGGCCCTGCGGACCGGGTACAGCCACGTCGGGACGGAGCACATCCTGCTGGCCCTGCTCGAACTGGAGCACGGCACCGGTCCACTCAGCGGTCTCGGTATCACCAAGGCCGCCACCGAGGCCCAGCTCGCTCCGGCGGATCCCTCGCAGTAGCCGTTCCTCATCCGGCGAACACACCGATCCCGTTGGGCACCGGGCGCTCCTGACCCCGGTCCAGGTTGTTGCGGATCCGCACCTGGCCGCTGCCCTGGTCCCGGGTCGCCAGCGTGGCGGATCCGCCGCCGTCCAGGTAGGCGGCCTCCGCGCAGCCCAACGAGCGCAACAGCTCGGCGAGTTCACCGACGGTCAGGCCACTGGAGGCATTCTCCCGCCCGTCGGTCGACAGCAGGTGGAGCACCCGTCCCGAGGCGGCGATCCCGACCGCGCTCCGGGGCTCCGCGACCTCGGTGTCCAGCCCCGGCAGCGGCGCGTGCGCGCGGACCAGCGGGTATGCGCCGAGCGCGAAGGCGAACGGCACCGCGGCACTGGACTCGAAGGCGTAGTCCGCCGTGACCGGGGTGCCGGGCGCCAGCTCGCGCAGCGCCCGGGCACCGGCCTCCCGCCCGAGCAGCACCACCGCGTCCGACGGGATCACGCCCCGGCCCGGGGTCTCGGACACCGACTCGACCTTCCCCTGGCGGACCGTCACCTCATAGACCTCGCCCGAACACGGCGCTGCCCGGTTGTCGTCGGTCCCGCAGACCGCTCGGGCCCGCGAGGCCGCCCCCCACTGCGGGGTGAACACACCGATCGAGTCCACCGGCAGGGCGTACTGGTTCAGCCCGCGCAGCTCCAGCACCCCCTTGGGCGTACGGACCCGGCCGCGCAGGGTGAGCCGGGCGGTGCGCGCCCGGCCGTCCGCGCCGACCCCGAACACGTCCTCACTGCTGTCCCCCTCCGGCGGCGTCCAGCCGAACCGCTGCCCCTGCGGCACGGCGGCCTTCAGCGGACGGCCGTCCAGTACCATCGGCCCCGAGGTGGCGCCGGTCGCCTCCACCCCCGGGTGCTGCTCCTCGCTGATGTCGAAGAAGTCACCGTTGACCGCCCCCACCGCGCCCTGCTCCGCCGCCATCCCCGACACCGGCGCCCCGGCGGCGACCACACCCGGGAAGAGCAGCCCGGCCCGGACCCCCGGCTGCCGCAGATCCACCGTCAGCAGATGGACCCGCGTCTCGCCATGCGAACCCGGCACGGTGAACGACCGGTAGTCCACACCCGGCACCACCTGCTCCGACGGGCCGAAGCGCCCCTCGTCCGGGGCCGTGTAGGGCTCCTCGGGTGCCGGCCTGGCGGCGCCGGCGGGCGCCGGCGGTGCCTGCGGCCTCGCGGCAGCGGGCGGGGAGGCCCGATCGGCCGCCGGGACCGCCGGCCTCGGCAGCGGGTCGATGGACGTGCTCAGCAGAACGACCAGGTAGGCGGCAGCGGCGTGGGTGACGGGCCTCATGGGGCCACTGTGCGAAAAACCATATGGAATTACGCATAGGCGCGACGCCCGCAC
The DNA here is from genome assembly GCF_055579945.1 of Kitasatospora sp. NPDC032150. Classification (NCBI taxonomy): domain Bacteria; kingdom Bacillati; phylum Actinomycetota; class Actinomycetes; order Kitasatosporales; family Streptomycetaceae; genus Kitasatospora; species Kitasatospora sp. NPDC032150. The sequence continues at coordinate 214,150 of NZ_JBVIMH010000010.1, forward strand.
CGTCGGCTCCACCCGGGGGGACGCGTGGCAGGTTTCGACCACGCACCGCGCGTGACGAAGCATCATCGGTCCACTTCCCCAGCGCCTCTGGCAACACCCCGACTTGCCCGAAGGGCGGCCGGCGGTGGCTGGATGCCGGCTTCGCGGTGGGCGACGGGGATCGGAACCGAACGAGTCGGATCGGTTTCGCCGGGGCCACGACCGACGGGCGGCTACCGCGTTGTCCCGTGAGGACCTCGGAAACGGGGCGGCGCAAGGCGACAGGAGACGATGATTTCGAACAGGAGGCCAATAGCCTAGAAATTCGTTCGAGACCATCGGGACAGAAAAGCACAGAAGCAGCCCACTCGCCGGCCATGGTATCGGATCCGAGCATGAGAAGGCGAGTTCGGAAGCTATTCCACTACTCCAGAAGTAGGCAATCTGTCCAATCCTTGCATAAAAGTCCCGACCGAGTGCCGGATTGCGATAACGTATTTTCCGCAAGGGCGGGGTCCGGGGGAATCCAGTGAATGAGCCGGATCCGGCCGTCCCAGCTATCCATCACTTCGGGAGACATCGTGCACAAATGCCGACCGGGACTTGGTTCGACTGCCCCTGACGGTCTGCAGTTCGCGGTGGACGCGCTCGCGGCGTTCCCTGCCAGGTTCAAGGCCGGGAGCGGGGGTGTCCCCGAACGGTTCGCCGCTGTCGCCGAGCTCTGCCGAACCGTGGACGGCGCGCTCGACGCGCTGGTCGTCCGCACCGCGGCCGAGGCGGCCGAAGAGGGCTGGACCGCCGGGGAGATGGCGGCCGAGCACTCGGCGTACCACGCCCGCCTCAGGCGGGCCCTGCTGACCTCACCGGCCGGGGCCAGTGGCAATGCCGGGCGGAAGAAGCAGTGAGCGCGGGGTACCCGGACACGAACGCACACGTCCTGCACTGCCCCACCCGATGGGGCGACGTCGATGAGAACGGCCACATCAACAACGCCCGCCTGGTCTCGTACATCCAGGAGGGTATTCACGATCTGTTCAACCACCACGCCAAAGCGGCCCGGGAATCGCTTTTCCCGGCCGGATTCCTGATCGCGCGCCACGAGATCGATTACCTGGAACAGCTGCACCACCGGCCCGAACCGCTGGAGGTCCGGCTCACGGTGGAGCGGCTGGGACGCAGTTCCGCCCACGTCCGGGTGGATGTCTGCCGCGATCCGCACACCTACATGACGGCCCGTACCGTCGTGGTCGCACGGGACCGGACCTCCGGCCGCTCGCGCAGGCTGACCCACGCGGAGCGCCGGTTCCTGTCCGCGTACCTGCCGACGGCCGACCAGGTCGCCGCCGACTCGCCCGACACCGCTCCGCAGGTCGCCGGCATCGTCCCGCAGCGCAGCCAGAGTCCGCTGGACGTAAGGGAGTTGGAGACGGTTGCGGTCGGTGCGGCAGGCGATTCGGCCGAGCGCCCGCGCTGCTCGATGCTCGCCGGTCCGCACGGTGAGCGCGAGGCCGAGCACGGCCAGCAGCGCTCCTGGGCCCGCGACCGCGACTACCGACGGATCGGCGGCCATGCGCCGAGCCCGTGGGGCAGATCCCTGCCCTCCGCACGGGCGGACCGACCGCTCAGCCCTTCGACCCCCTACCCGTAACCGGGCGGCTCGAAGGAGCTCGGAGAGGCCGAGCAGCAGCCAGCCCCCGGACCGGCGGTCCGGGGGCGCCGGGGACCCGCCGCGGCGGTGCGGTACGGTCGGGCCGTGAGCAGCGCACAGTGGGACATCCTTCTGGTCGGCGGCGCCTCGGGGGTGGGCAAGAGCCGGGCAGCCGCCCAACTCGCCCTGGATTCGGGGGCGTTCGTCGTGGAGTTCGACGACGTGGTCAGTGCCGTCCAGACCGTCACCACCGCCCAGCAGCATCCCGGCCTGCACCACTTCGACTGCGTTCCCGACACCTCCGCGCTCGGCACCGCACGAGTGGTCGAGCTGCAGATCGCCACCGCGAACGCACTCGAGCCCGCCGTGCTCGGTGTCGTGCGCAACCGGCTGACGGTCGAGGTGCCCGCACTGGTCGAGGGTGACTACCTCACCCCGGCCGCCGCCGCCCGCGCGATCCGGGAGGGCGCGGCAGCGGGCCGAAGCGTACGGGCGGTGTTCCTCCACGAGCAGGACGCCGCCCAGATCACCGCCAACTACGCCGAGCGCGAGCCGGAGGGCGGCATCCAGAGCCACCGGGCGGACGTCAGCGTCCGGTACTCCCGGTGGCTGGCCGAGCAGGCCGGGCTGCACGCCCTGCCGGTGGTCGACTGCCGCCCGTGGGACACCCTTCCCCAGCGGATCCGGCAGGCCCTGTCCGGCTGATTCCACGTGCTCGGCCGCCCGTCAGATGCGTACCGCCGCACGGCCAACCGGGTGCACTAGGCTCAGGGGTTGCACGCAGGCCGTCCAGCACGACCCGGAGGTTGCGCTCCCACTGCCGCTCTTCCGCCGGGATGCCCAATGTCCGGTCTCCCGTCGCCGCGGCGGCGAATAGGAACGCCACGTCCTGCCAGGTCACGTCCGCCCGGAGCACGCCGGCCGTCCGGGCCCGTTCCACCAGGCGGCCGATCCGCTCCCGCAGCCCCGTCAGCCGCTCGGCGAGAGTCTCCGGGCAAGCACCGCCGAGCGCTTCGCCGATGCCGCGGCTCTCCGCCCGCAGCCGCACGTAGCACGCGGCGAACTCGCACAGCCCGTGCCAGGGGTCGGGGTCCTCCAGCGCCTCATCGGCCAGGTGCGCGAGCGCTCCGCCGACACGGGAACCCGTCAACTCCTGGGCGGACAGGCCGAGTCGGCGGTCTCCGGGGCGCCTGCCCACCAGGCATGACGGCGGCCGGGAGCGGCAGTGCCTCCGCCCCGTCCGGCATCCGCCGTTCACGGCGGACCGCCTCGGGCACGTAGCGGAACGAGCGCACGCGTGTCTCGTCGGTTACCCCTGGCCGGAGCGGCGGCCTGGTCACGGCCTACGCTCGGTACACGGCCGACTCGGAGAGCGGCCGATCGATCGGGGAGGAACACCGCATGCCGTCGACTGAAGCTCATGTGATCACCGAGATTCCCGTCGCCGAGGCGGATGCCGGGCCCTACGGCATCACCGCCGGCCCGGACGGTGCGCTCTGGTTCACGCTGGTCCACGCCGGGCGGATCGGACGGCTGACACCTGACGGTGCGTGCGAGCAGTACGCACTGGACTCGGCGGACTGCGGACCGACGGTGATCACGCCGGGTCCGGACGGTGCGCTGTGGTTCACCCGGTACCGGGACCACCGGATCGGCCGGATCACCACCGACGGCCAGGCGGTCTCGTTCGCCGTCCCCACCGCCGAGGGCGGGCCCTTCGGGATCGCGGCCGCCGCCGACGGTGCGCTCTGGTTCACCCTGACCAACGCCGACCGGATCGGGCGGATCACCACGGACGGCCGGGTGACGGAGTTTCCGCTACCCGTCGACCACGCCTTCCCCTCGGCGATCACCGGCGGCCCCGACGGTGCGCTCTGGTTCACCCTCAACCAGGGGAACGCGATCGGCCGGATCACGTTCGACGGGGAGGTCACACTCCATCCGCTGCCCAGTCCGCAGGCCGCTCCGGTGGGCCTCACCGCCGGCACGGACGGCGGGCTCTGGTTCGTGGAGATCGGCGCGGGGCAGATCGGGCGCATCGACCCGGACGGCGCGATCACGGAGTTCCCGCTGCCGGACCGCTCGGCCCGTCCGCACGCGATCACCGTCGACTCGGCGGGCACCTGCTGGTTCACCCAGTGGGCCGGTAACAGCATCGGGTCCATCACCGCCGACGGCCGGATCGAGGAGCACGCCCTGCCGAGCCCCGGTTCCGAGCCGCACGGCCTGGCCGTCGGGGTGGACGGCGCCCTCTACGTCGCGCTGGAGACGGGGGCCGTCGCGCGGCTGAGGGTCTGACGCGCAGGTCCGGCAAGGAGGCAGGGGCCTGCTACAGAGCCGAAGGGGCCCTGACGGAGTTGCCGTCAGGGCCCCTTCGGTGCGCGTTCCGGGTTTCTTAGTACCAGTGGTGGGTCTGCCAGAAGGCCCAGGCGGCGTTCGGGCTGCCGTAGCGGGTGTTCATGTAGTTCAGGGCCCACTTGATCTGGGTCCGCGGGTTGGTCCGCCAGTCGGCACCGGCGGAGGCCATCTTGTAGCCCGGCAGCGCCTGGGCCAGACCGTAAGCGCCGGAGGACGGGTTGGTGGCCGTCACCTTCCAGCTGGACTCGTGGGAGATGATCTGGTTGAAGGAGGCCCACTGGTTCGCAGGGACCATCTGCTTGGCGATCTGCTGCGGGGTGGCAGCGGAAGCGGCGGGGGCGAAACCGGCGCCGAGGGCGGTCAGGCCGGCGACGGAGGCGAGCAGGGCGACACCGGTACGCATACGAGTGGGGAAAGCGGGCATGAAGATAGAGACCTCAATCGGGTTGGCCGTGACCTCGCCCGTTCAAGGGCCCACGTGACCGGACAGGGGTTCACGTAGGTCTGGGCGGGGGCACGGCGGCACTCGACGCGTCTGCGTTCGGTGCCAGGGGGAAGTTCCGCGGCGGGACAGGAGCCGCGGTCTCTGACGACGTCGCCATTCTTAGCGAGCTGTCGCGCCCCGGCCAAGACCCCCTGATACGACGCCTCGTCGTAGTGGCGGACAGTCCTTGACGAATGCCGATCAGCCGCCGTTCCCGCCCGGTCGATCGCCAAACCTGATAAATCGGACATATTTCTAGAGCGTTGGCATACCCGCTGACCTGGGCGAAAGCCATCGAAAGGCATCCGGAGGACTCGATTCCGGCCTGGATTGGCGCGATCATGGTAATCAGCCGAGGGCGAGCGGCTGCCGCACGTTCGGCGATCAACTATCGGCAGTCGTGGACGTTCGGGCGGTGTGACGACCCTCACCGGATCGGGCCGGTTCGGGGGGTTTGCGCACCCACCCCTACGGCGCACCCATCGACTGGCGGCTCTCGCTGAACAACCCCGACGCGATCACCACGATCATCAGCCAGAACGGCAACGGCTACGAAGCCGGTTTCGTGCTAGGCGCCCGGATCCGGAGGGGCCGCAGGCAGCGCCCCTACCGCGGGCCCGTCCGACGGAGCCGCTCCCGGGCGGTGGCGCCGCGCCGCTCGATCGGCAGCACCCCGGTGGCGGCGGCGAGGCCGTGCGGGGGCATGTCCCCGTAGATCGACTCGTAAGAGCCGGGCGGGACGATGTAGGTCTCGTGCCAGATCCCCACATGCCGGCGGGACTTGCGCTCAAAGCGGTTGATCATGGCCCAGGCCTTGCGGTGCAGCCGGTCGGGCGCGGCGGCGTACGCCAGCAGCTTCTCCTTGGACTCCCAGTACTGGACCACCAGGTAGGTGCGCGGTGAACCGCTGAGCAACTGGTAGCCCTTCAGCCCGCTCTGCGGGTCCCGGGAGAGCTCGCGGAGCATCCGGGGCATCGCGAGCATGGTCGGCAGCCAGTGGTGCGGCGCCCAGAAGTGGTTGATCCGCATGCCGATCAGGAAGACGACGACCTCCCCCTCGGCAGCAGCGGTGGTACGACCGGGAATCGGCCTGCTGAACACGGCACCCCCCTGGTGATCGACGGATGCGACGCGCCCGCCCGTGATTGGATGGCCCAGCTCTCAACCAGTGGGATAGTGGCACTATTCAATAGGAGGCACAAGAGGATGCGCCTGGCCGATCTGAGCGAGCGGAGTCAGGTCTCCATCGCCACGATCAAGTACTACCTGCGTGAGGGCCTGCTGCCGCCGGGCCGCCGGGTGAACGCGACGCAGGCCGAGTACGACGAGTCGCACCTGCGCCGGCTGCGACTGGTGCGGGCGATGGTCCAGGTCGGGCGGATCCCGGTGGCCACCGTCCGCGAGGTGCTGGCCCAGGTCGACGACGACTCGCTCGGCCCGACCATCCGCCTCGGTGCCGCGCTCTGGGCACTCCCCCGGGCCATCGAGCCGGAGCAGGACGACCCAGCCGTGATCACGGCCCGCCAGGAGGTCGACCGGATGCTCACCCGGCTCGGCTGGACCCTTACGGTCGAAGTCGGTCCGCTCTCCCCCGTCTACCGGGAACTGGTCGCTTCGGTCGCCTCACTGAACCGGCTCGGCTACCCGCTCGACGCGGACGACCTGGCCCCGTACGCGCGGCAGATGGAGCACACCGCCATCCACGACCTGGACCGGATGGAGCGCTTCCCGACCGTCCTCGAACAGGTGGAGGCCGCCGTCGCCTCGGCCGTCCTGTTCGAGCCCGTCCTGCTGAGCCTGCGCCGCCTCGCCCAGGAGCAGGAGGCCACCCGCCGGTTCGGCCTCTAGGTCTAGGACACCGGGTCGATCAGGACACCGGGTCTGTGCCGCTGAGAAACAGGCGGCGGGCAGGGACGGCGGCCGTCTCGGCCACCGCGCCCTGCCCGCCGCCGGGAGTCGGGGATCAGGCGAGGCTGTCGTCGATGAAGGCGAACAGCTCCTCGTCCGAGACCGAGTCGAGGCTCTCCACGTCCACGACCTCACCGAGCTCGGCGGGTGCGGACTCGGCCAGCGGCTGCGACTCGCTCCACCGGGTGGCGAGCGCCTGCAGGCGCATCTGGATCCGGGCCCGGGTGACACCGTCCGGGCTGCTCGCCGCCAGTGCGGCCTCCAGGCGGTCCAGCTCGTCGAGCACGGTCGTGGTGGGGTTGGCCGCATCGCCCGAGGCCAGCTCGCCGCGGAGGTGGGAGGCCAGCAGCACGGGCGTCGGCTGGTCGTAGACCAGCGAGGCCGGCAGGGTGAGCCCGGTGAGTTCGGCCAGGCGGTTGCGCAGCTGGACGGCCGTCAGTGAGTCCAGGCCGAGGTCACGGAACGCCTGCCCCGGGTCGACGTCCTCCGGTCCCGGGTAGCCCAGCACCGCCGCCGCCTCGACCCTGACCAGGGCGAGCAGTATCTTCTCGCGCTCGTTCTCGGTGAGTCCGGCCAGCCGCTCCCGCAGCGAGGGCTCGGCCGGGCCCGCCACCTCAGGGGCCGCCTCGCCGTCGGCGGCGCTCGACCGCTCCGCGCGGCGCCCTCGGGCCCATTCGGACATGGCGGGCAGGGCGAAGCTCAACGGCAGGTCGCCGTCGACACCCAGGGTGGCGGTCAGCGCGTCGATGTCCTCGCGTTCCACCAGGTCCCAGAACTCGGCGTCCATCGCGCCGGGTCGGTCCGCCGAGGCGTCGGCGTCGGCCTCCTCGGGCCAGTAGCGCTGGCGCTGGAAGGCGTAGGTGGGCAGCTCGGTCCGTCGGGCGCCGGTACCGGCGAAGAACGCCTCCCAGTCGACGACCACGCCGCGTACGTGGGCCTGGGCGAGGGCGGTGGTGAGCGTCTGCGCCTCGGGACGGCCGGCGCGCAGCGCCGGGGCGAAGACGGCGTCGGTCACGCAGTGCTCGCCGAGTGCGGACAGGATCGAGTCCGGGCCGAGTTCGACGTACGTGCGGACGCCTTCGCGCTCCAGGGCCTGGATCGCGTCGTGGAAGCGGACCGCCTCGCGGACGTGGCGCACCCAGTACTCGGCGGTGCGCAGCTCG